>NZ_JAIZRS010000048.1:0-22321 GCF_020419985.1 Burkholderia sp. AU32262 | reverse complement strand
GAAGCCGAAATCCTGAAGATGAGCGACAAGGATTACATGAATGAGGATCAGCTCGCCTTCTTCAAAAATCGGCTCGAACAGTTGCAGGCGGACATCCTCAAGAATGCAGGCCAGACGACCGAGAACCTGCGCGAGACGGTGATCGTCCCCGATCCCGCCGACCGCGCGACGATCGAGGAAGAGCACGCGCTCGAGCTGCGCACGCGCGATCGCGAACGCAAGCTCCTCAAGAAGGTTCAGCAGTCGCTCGCCCGCATCGATTCCGGCGATTACGGCTGGTGTGAGGAAACGGGTGAGCCGATCGGCATTCCGCGCCTGCTCGCGCGTCCGACCGCCACGCTGTCGCTCGAGGCGCAGGAGCGCCGCGAGCTGCGCCAGAAGCTGTTCGGCGACTGATCGAGCGGCATTCCGCTCCGACACACGCTGCTTCCCGAAAGCGCGCGGCCTGCCGCGCGCTTTTTGTTTTCCGGCACCGGTTCAGGGCCTGTTCCCCTGCTAACGGGCTTGCGCCGGCCGATTTGCCTCCCCCTCTTGATATCCCGGCGCCCGCCCTAAAATGAAACGGACGCGCGCCGGGCCGCTCCCTGGCGCACTGCGGATTCACGCGGCGGCGCGTCGCGCCGCCCGACTCTTCCCCGTTTTTCTCAAGGAACGCAGATGGAGCAATTTCACGGCACGACCATCGTTTCGGTCCGGCGCGGCGACAAGGTCGCGCTCGGCGGCGACGGCCAGGTAACCCTCGGCAACATCGTCATGAAGGGTGGCGCGCGGAAAGTGCGGCGGATCTACAACAACCAGGTACTGGTCGGATTCGCGGGCGGCACCGCCGATGCGTTCTCGCTGCTCGACCGCTTCGAGGCGAAGCTCGAGAAGCACCAGGGCAACCTGACCCGCGCGGCCGTCGAGCTCGCGAAGGACTGGCGCACCGACCGGATGCTGCGCCGCCTCGAGGCGATGCTGATCACGGCCGATGCGAACACCACGCTCGTCATCACCGGCAACGGCGACGTGCTCGATCCGGAAGGCGGCATCTGCGCGATCGGCTCGGGCGGCGCGTACGCGCAGGCAGCGGCCCGCGCGCTCGTCGAGAACACCGAACTGTCGCCGCGCGAGATCGTCGAGAAGTCGCTCGGGATCGCCGGCGACATGTGCATCTACACGAACCACAACCGCATCATCGAAACGATCGAGTAAGGACCGCCCCATGAGCACCATGACCCCTGCCGAGATCGTCTCGGAACTCGACAAGCACATCATCGGCCAGAACAAGGCGAAGAAGGCCGTCGCCGTCGCGCTGCGCAACCGCTGGCGCCGCCAGCAGGTCGCCGATCCGCTGCGCACGGAAATCACCCCGAAGAACATCCTGATGATCGGGCCGACGGGCGTCGGCAAGACCGAAATCGCGCGCCGCCTCGCGAAGCTCGCCGATGCGCCGTTCATCAAGATCGAGGCGACCAAGTTCACCGAAGTCGGCTACGTCGGCCGCGACGTCGACAGCATCGTGCGCGACCTCATGGAGACGTCGGTCAAGCAGACGCGCGAGACCGAAATGCGCAAGGTGCGCAGCAAGGCCACCGACCAGGCGGAAGACCGCATCCTCGACATCCTGCTGCCGCAACCGCGCGCGGTGGGTTTCGGCGGCAATGCCGATCACGCCAACGACGACAACAACGCGACGCGCCAGACCTTCCGCAAGCGCCTGCGCGAAGGCCAGCTCGACGACAAGGAAGTCGAGCTCGACCTCGAGCAGCCGTCGGTCGGCATGGACATCATGGCGCCGCCGGGCATGGAAGAGATGACCGAGCAGATCCGCTCGATGTTCTCGAACCTCGGCAGCGGCAAGAAGCAGCGCCGCAAGGTGAAGATCAAGGAAGCACTGAAGCTGCTGACCGACGAGGAAGCGGCGAAGATGCTGAACGAAGAGGAAGTGAAGACGAAGGCCGTGCAGAACGTCGAGCAGAACGGCATCGTGTTCCTCGACGAGATCGACAAGATCACGTCGCGCAACAACGAAGGCAGCGGCGGCGAAGTGTCGCGCCAGGGCGTGCAGCGCGACCTGCTGCCGCTCGTCGAAGGCACGACGGTCAACACGAAGTACGGGATGGTGAAGACCGATCACATCCTGTTCATCGCGAGCGGCGCGTTCCACCTCGCGAAGCCGAGCGACCTGATTCCCGAACTGCAAGGCCGCTTCCCGATCCGCGTCGAGCTCGATTCGCTGTCGGTGAACGATTTCGAAGCGATCCTCGTCGCGACCGACGCAAGCCTCGTCAAACAGTACCAGGCGCTGCTCGCGACCGAGGACGTGCAGCTCGAATTCGCCGACGACGGCATCCGGCGCCTCGCCGAGATCGCGTTCGCGGTCAACGAGAAAACCGAGAACATCGGCGCGCGCCGGCTGTACACGGTGATCGAGAAGCTGCTCGAGGAAGTGTCGTTCTCGGCCGGCAACCATGCGGGCGAGCGCGTGACGATCGACGCGAAGTATGTCGATCGCGCGCTCGGCGAAGTGTCGCAGGACGAAGACCTGTCGCGCTACGTGCTGTAACGCGCGCAGTGCGGGACGAGAGACGGGCGGCCCCTTCGGGGGTCGCCCGTTTTCATTGGTGCGCCCGCTTACTGCCGCACCGGCTTCTTCGCGAGCTTGCGCTGCAGCGTGCGGCGGTGCATGTTCAGCGCGCGCGCGGTCGCCGAAATGTTGTTGTTGTTCTCGGCCAGCACGCGCTGGATGTGCTCCCATTCGAGCCGGTCCACCGACAGCACGACCGGATTCTCGAGCGCCTCGTCGGCCTGCACTTCGGTCGCGTTGGTCTGCAGCGCGGCCAGGATCGACTCGACGTTCGCCGGCTTCGCGAGGTAGTTGTCGGCGCCTTCCTTCACGGCCTGCACGGCGGTCGCGATGCTTGCGTAGCCGGTCAGCACCAGGATCCGCGCATCGGGCTGCAGGTCGCACAGCGGCGCGATCAGGCTCAGCCCCGAATCCTCGCCGAGATGCAGGTCGACGGTGATGAACTGGAACTTGCCGCCCGCGGCGAGCCTGAGCGCCGCCTCCTTGTCGTGCGCCTGCTGGACCGCGTAACCGCGGCGCTCGAGGCCGCGCGCGAGCGTGCCCGCGAACACCTCGTTGTCGTCGATCACCAGGAAATTGTTCTCGCTCATGTGGTTTCTCCGTCTACGTGTTGGTTGAGGCCGCCGGCATCGCGACGCGCACGACCGGCAGGCGCAGCACGGCCCGCGTGCCGCGCCCGGCCGCGGGTGCGCTCAGGCGGCCGTCCGGCGTGCCCGCTGGCCGTTCGGCGGTACCCGCGCTCGTGCGCGAGCCTGTCCGTTGTCCCGATGCAGCAGCGGCGTGACCATTCGCCGCACCGCCTGCCCGCCCGTTGCCCCCCGCCGCGCGCGGCGTGACATCGGACAGTTCGATCTCGCCGCCGAGCCGCGCGGCTGCACTGAACGCGAGATACAGGCCGACGCCGTGGCCGCCCTGCGTGCTGTCGACCGGCATCGCGCCGAGCGATTCGCGCAGCGCGGCCGGAATGCCGGGCCCGTCGTCGCATACCTCGAATTCGATTTCGTCGGCCGTGCCGCGATGCGCGACCTTCGCGGCCAGCGTCACGCGCTGCGGGCTCGCGCGCGCGGCGTTGTCGAGCAGGATCGTCAGGATCTGGCCAGCCGCGACCGTATCGTCGAGCGCGACGCCGGCCGGGCGCGCGCCGAGCAGCTCGAACTGCACGTGCGGATGCCGCAGGCGCCAGTGCTCGACGAACGTGTCGAGCCAGTCGTCCACCGGCTGGCGGCTCGCCGGCGCGCTCGCGCGGCTGCGCAGGCGCGCGAGCGCCGACGTGCAGAGCGTCATCTGTTCCTCGAGCACCTTCAGGTCGGCCTCGTAGCGCGCGAGCCCCGGATCGGCGCGCGCTGCGTCGCGCAGCTCCTCGGCGAGCATCGCGATCGTCGACAGCGGCGTGCCCATCTCGTGCGCGACGGTGGCGGCCTGCACGCCGAGCGCGACGGCCCGCTCGTCGCGCAGCAGGTGCTGCTGCGCTTCGCCGAGCGCCGCATCGCGCTGGCGCAGCGCATTCGACATGCGCGCGACGAACCACGCGATCAGCCCGACGCTGACCATGAAGTTCGCCCACATGCCGGTACGGTAGTAGTCGAACAGGTTCGCCGGATTGTCCATGTTGAGCGGCACCGAATCGAAGCCGAGCGCCGCGTAGCAGGCGACCGCGAACGCCGCGAGCCAGATCATCAGGTGCCACGGCAGCACGGCCGCCGCGATCGCGAGCGACGGCAGGTACAGCGACACGAACGGGTTGGTCGTGCCGCCCGACAGGAACAGCAGCGCGGACAGCGCACCGAGGTCGACCCACAGCTGGCCGAGCAGCTCGAAATTGGTCTCGGGCCGCGCGCGCAGCACGCGCACCCAGGTCAGCGCATTGAAAACGATTTCGAGCGCGATGACCATCAGCATCGCCGGCAACGGCAGATGCACACCGAAATAGGTCTGCACGACGCCGATCGTCACGAGCTGGCCGATGATCGCGAGATTGCGGAGCCAGAACAGGTGACTGAGGTTGACGCGCCCGGTGGTGGTGATTCGTTGCATGCGAGCAGTTTACCCGTTTAGCGGGCGGCGCCTCTAGCGGGGGCCGGATCGTGGCGGACGAACGCACGCACGAACGCATGAAGGAACGGCCCGACGAGCCGGCGTCTCGGCCGGTGGCACGAGCCCGCGCCGTCAGCCGGCCGCACCGGCCATGCGCTGGGCGATCTCGTCGGCGAGGCACTCGGGGCACCGGCAGCGCGTGCCGGCCGCCGGCGGCACACCGCCGGGCACGACCGGCATCGACGCGCACCAGCAGTCGAACGGCTGGGTGTGGGCGCCGCAGTCGAAGCCGCGCCCGCAATGCGGGCAGCGCGCGCGGCGCGGGGTCGAACGGGCGTCGACGGCGGAATCGGTCATGGCGAAGGCGCGGTAACGGGCATGAACGTCACCCTACGCGACAAGCATAGCGCGGCGGACGGATTTTGCACGTCGGCCGGTCGGCCGATGCGTCCCGCAAACACGTCCGGGTACGCGTGTCGCCCACCCGGCCCGCGTCGCCGTCGCGGGGCCCGGCGCCATGGCCGGCGGGCCGCCGCGTATGGCCGACGGCCCGCCATACCCACCGTCCGGCCAGCCCAAAAACCCGATGCTGCGCTGCGCCACTCCTGTACAATTCGCCCTGTTTCAACCGTTCCCAGCCTGAGCCGCCGCCATGTCCGAGCCCATCGACCTCTCGCAGATCGCCCCCACGCTGAAAGCAGAAATCCTCGCGGAGGCGCTGCCGTACATCCGCCGCTACCACGGCAAGACCGTGGTCATCAAATACGGCGGCAATGCGATGACGGAAGAGCGGCTCAAGCAAGGCTTCGCACGCGACGTGATCCTGCTGAAACTGGTCGGCATCAATCCGGTGATCGTCCACGGCGGCGGTCCGCAGATCGATCAGGCACTGAAGAAGATCGGCAAGGCCGGCACCTTCATCCAGGGCATGCGCGTCACCGACGAAGAGACGATGGAAGTCGTCGAATGGGTGCTGGGCGGCGAAGTGCAGCAGGACATCGTGACGCTGATCAACCATTTCGGCGGCCATGCGGTGGGCCTGACGGGCAAGGACGGCGGCCTGATCCACGCGCGCAAGCTGCTGATGCCGGACCGCGACAACCCGGGCCAGTACATCGACATCGGCCAGGTCGGCGAAGTCGAGGCGATCAACCCGGCGGTCGTGAAGGCGCTGCAGGACGACGCGTTCATCCCGGTGATCTCGCCGATCGGCTTCGGCGAGGACGGCCTGTCGTACAACATCAACGCCGACCTCGTCGCGGGCAAGCTCGCCACGGTGCTGAACGCCGAGAAGCTGCTGATGATGACCAACATCCCGGGCGTGATGGACAAGGACGGCAACCTGCTGACCGATCTGTCCGCTCGCGAGATCGATGCGTTGTTCGAGGACGGCACGATCTCCGGCGGCATGCTGCCGAAGATCTCGTCGGCGCTCGACGCGGCGAAGAGCGGCGTGAAGTCGGTGCACATCGTCGACGGCCGGATCGAGCATTCGGTGCTGCTGGAAATCCTGACCGAGCAGCCGTTCGGCACGATGATCCGCTCGCATTGAGCGCGCGCCGCCCGCCTGCCCGCCCCGACCTGCCGGCCCCGCTACGGCGCCGGCGCATCTCGCGCAGCCGGCCGCGCGCCGGCGCGCCCGTCTGGCTGTTCGACCTCGACAACACGCTGCACCACGCCTCGCACGCGATTTTTCCCGAAATCAATCGTGCGATGACGCAATACATCATCGATGCGCTGCAGGTCGGACACGCCGAAGCCGACCGCCTGCGCAACCGCTATACCGAGCGCTACGGCGCCGCGCTGCTCGGCCTCACGCGCCATCACCCGATCGACCCGCACGACTTCCTGCGCGTGGTCCACACGTTTTCCGACCTGCCCGCGATGGTGCGCGCCGAGCGCGGCCTCGCGCGCATCGTCGCCGCGCTGCCGGGCCGCAAGCTGATCCTGACCAACGCGCCGGAAAACTATGCGCGCGCGGTGCTGCGCGCGCTGGGCATCGAGCGGCTGTTCGAGCGCGTGATCGCGATCGAGCACATGCGCGACCGCCGCACATGGCGCGCGAAGCCCGACCATGCGATGCTGCGCCGAACGCTGCGCGCCGCGCATGCGCGGTTCGCCGACGCGATCCTCGTCGAAGATACGCGCAGCCACCTGAAGCGCTACAAGCGGCTGGGCATCGGCACGGTATGGATCACCGGCCACCTGCCCGGCCATCTGCCGGCAACCGGACGCCCTCATTATGTCGACCAGCGCATTCGTTCGTTAAAATCGCTGCGACTGGGCACACGATCGGGGCGACAAAAATGCAGCCGACTTACCCGCAGGACCAAGCCGTAACGGAAGGCCAGGCCACACCCTCCCGCCCGCGCCCGAAGCCGGGCGAGCGGCGCGTGATGATCCTGCAGACGCTCGCCGCGATGCTCGAGGCGCCGAAGCCGGAGAAAATCACGACGGCCGCGCTCGCGGCCCGGCTCGACGTGTCGGAAGCCGCGCTGTACCGGCATTTCACCAGCAAGGCGAAGATGTACGAAGGGCTGATCGAGTTCATCGAGCAGGCGCTGTTCGGGCTCGTGAACCAGATCGTCGCGAAGGAGCCGAACGGCGTGCTGCAGGCGCGCACGATCGCGCTGACGATGCTCAATTTCGCCGCGAAGAACCCGGGGATGACGCGTGTGCTGACCGGCGAGGCGCTGGTCGGCGAGGACGAGCGGCTGACCGACCGCGTGAATCAGTTGCTCGACCGGATCGAGGCGACCGTCAAGCAATGCCTGAGGGTCGCGCGCACCGAGGCCAACGCGCCCCAGGACGGCGCCGCACCATTCGTGTTGCCGGCCGACTACGATCCCGCCGCCCGCGCGAGCCTGCTCGTCAGCTATGTGATCGGGCGCTGGCATCGTTTCGCGAAGAGCGGGTTCAAGCAGGTGCCGGGTGAACAGGCCGATGCACATCTGCTGCTGATCCTGCAGTGAACGCGTGACACGGATTCCGGCCCGGCACTGAAGCGCCCGGGCAAGCAGCGACTTTCACAGCCCCCCCCATCACCACTCCGTCACGCGCCGGTGGTCGGTCAGGCGAGCCGACGTCTGCGCAGCATCGCCTTCTACCGCCGCCGGTATTGGCTTGCTCGCTTCCCGGTGCTTCAGCTCGACCCGCAACGCGCGCAGCGCGTCGCCACATGGCCAGTCGGCGCCGCATCGATCGGGCGCTCCCGATACGGACGGCTCTGCCGGCCCCGCTGGTCGAGGCTGCGCCGGCACGCGACGCAACGTAGCTTTCGCGGATACCGACCGCCCCGCCTCGGGTTCGCGGGCGCGCCCGCGCCCGCTATCGGGCCGCCGAAGTGGCGTCGCCCGCAACGCCGGTACCGGATGCCCGCTCGCCCCGCGGACTGGATGGGGTAACGCGTCCGCGGGGCTGACGATCGGCCCAGGGGGTGGCACCAAAGTCGACGCGGAATCCAAAACCGGCGTTGAAGGCGGCACCGGCACCGCCTCGGGGGCCGCCGCAACAACCGACGCGGACGCCCGTTTGCCCGCGGGCAGGCTGCCCCCGGCCAGATCGCCCAACTCCGTGCCGCGGACTGCCATCATCCAGCCGAGCAACGCGGTCAACGCCGCACCGAGCAATGCGCCGCCGATCGCGGCCAATACGCGGCGGCTGCGACCGCGACCGCGCTGTAGCGGCTGGCGGCTCCATGCCAGATTGTCGTGCCCGAAATCGGCCGCGCACACGTCGGCGGCGATAACAAAACGACGGCTCGACAGGTAGACCGCCCCCGGCGACGAGCGCGCGAAGCAGTCGGTGACGCCGTGCCGGACGCCATAGGGGGCGGGGAGGTAGGAAGCCGCCCTCGGCGGCGGCAATGCAAACCAGTTGTCGATCGATTCTGGATTCATGGTTTCCCTCGTTGCTCGGCCGATGCTGGACATGCGTCATCCCTCACGCAACCATTGCACGAGCATGCCCGCCGAAGCGTAGCCGCGCAGCGTCGCGGCATAGCCATCGAATCGGTACGCCACCTCGTTGACGCGATTGTTGTAGTCGTCGTTCTCGGCAATCAGTACGTCCAGCAGCGAGCGGCGCCCGAGGTGATACCACTGGTCGAAAAACGCGCTGCGCACGCGCGCCGACTCGACCGACAGGTCGCGATACTGATCCGCCCGCTCGCCGAACGCCTGCGCATCCTCCTCCGCGCTGCGCACCTGATATTCGAGATCCAGGCGCATCTGTTCGACTTGACTCCAGCTCGCCGACGCACGGAATGTCGCCGCGTCCGTCGCCGCAGTCGCCGAGCCGCCGGTGAACGCATTCCACGTCAGCGTGAGCATCGTCTGCCACGGCATGCGGCGTCCGATGGCATCATGGCCGGTATTCGTGCTGACCACCCAGTTCAATTGCGGCTTGGACGCCGCGCGCACCGCATCGCGGTTCAGTTCGGCCGCGCTCGCTTCTGCGCGTGCCTGTCGGAGGCGCGGGTTTTCATCGAGCGCGGACATCAGCCGGTCGAGATTGCCGGGATGCAGCGGCCAGTGCGAGTCCGTCAGCATGAGCATCGGCACCGGCCGCTCGCCCACCAGCTTGCGAAGATTCAGCTCGACCGTTCGGTATTTCGCAAGCGCCGCATCGCGACTCGCCTCCGCCTGGAGCAAACGGGCCTTCGCCTGGGTGAGCTCGCTGCCGCGACCGCGATCGACCGCGACGATCTCCTCGAGCATCCGCACGAGACGCGTCATCCGGTCGACGAAGCGCTGACTCAACGTGGCGATGTTGCGCTGCTTCGACAGCTCGACGAGGGTGGCCGTGACCTGATAGGCGGAATCTTCCATCTGCGCAACGTAGCGCTCCTGACCCGCGCTCGCGAGATCCTGCCGGCTGCCGATCGTTTTCGCGGTGCGGCCCCAGTCGAACAGCGTCGTCGTCAGGTTCACGCTCAGCGCGTTGCCCGGATCGTATGCGTTGCCGGCGTTCGAGCCGAACTGCGCGGCGCGCGTCTGGCCGTTCAATTGCAGTTGCGGCCAACGCGCACCTTTCGCCTGATCGACATCCGACTGCGCCGCCTGGTACTCCGCGTAAAGGCGCCGCACCTGCGGACTGACGTCGACGGCCGCTTCCGCCGCGGCATACAGCATCTGCCGCAATTCGCGCTCGGTCATCGCGCGCTGCGCGGCAGGTGCCGACGCGGAATCATCGCGCGTCGGCGCGGATGCGCCCGTGGGTCCGTCTGAGCCGGTGGGCGCAGCCTGCGCGGCAGTCGATGCCGACGCCATCGCAACGCGTGGCGGCACGATATTGGCGGCGTGCGCGGTCCCGGCCGATTGCCACATCGACAAGACAAGCAGCGCCGCCGATGCGGCAACACGAAGCCCCGCGCGAGATTCGCACGCGCCATTCATTCGAAATCCGCTCATGCTCACCGCTCCCTGAAGGCCTCGCGGGCCTTGAAGATCGGCTTGAGCAGGTAATCGAGCACCGTCTTCTCGCCGGTGCGGATATCGACCGTTGCCTGCATGTCCGGCAATACCGGTAGACGCTTGCCGGCCGCGACGAGCGCGTCCGTGTCCGTCTCGACCATGAGCCGGTAATAATTCGCGTCGGGACGCCCCATCGCGGCCTTCTGATCGTCCTTCAACGTATCCGGACCGAGGCTGACAACGTGCCCGTGCAATCCGCCGTAGATCGCGAAGTCGTACGCGCTCAGCTTCACGAGCACCGGCAACCCCGGCCGCAGGAACGCGACGTCGGACGGCTTGATCCGCGCTTCCACCAGTACCCGGCCGTCGAGGGGCGCAATCTCCATGATGTGTTCGCCCGACTGCACGACACCGCCCGCCGTGCGGATGCGGATGTTCTTCACCACGCCGCGCATCGGCGCGACGACATCGGTGCGCGCCAGCACGTCCGCGCGCCCGGCCAGCACCTCGTTGGTTTGCGCGAGCTCCTGCTCGAGCCGAGACAACTCGGTACTGGCCTCCGCGGTGAAACGGCTGCGGCGCTCGGCGATCTGCGCGGCGATGTCCGTCGCCTGACGCCGCATGCGCAGAATCTCGACTTCCGAGACCAGCCCCTTTGCCGCGAGCGGCTCCGACATCGCGATCTCGCGCTGGACGAGCGCCTGGCTCTGCCGCAACGCGGCGACCTGCCCGTCGAGCGCAAGGCGGCGCGCCCGGTAGGTCGCCGTGGCCTGCGCGACAAGGCCGGGTTCACGCTTCACGTCCTCCGGAAAAGCCAGCGGCGCCCCGTAGGCCTCGGCGCGAGCGCGCGACACATTCGCCTTCAGCTCCAGCGCCTTCGTCAACACCTCGCGATAGCTGGACTGCGCACGCACCGGATCGATCTTCGCAAGCAACTGCCCCTTTTCGACCACGTCGCCCTCGCGCACCGCCACGGCCTGTACGATGCCGCCCTCGAGACTCTGGATCCATTGTTCGCGGCTCGGCGACACGACCGTGGCGTCGCTGCGCGTCACTTCCTCGACACGCGCGAAGTGTGCCCACACGAGCCCCACCCCGAACACCACGGCAACCACGTAAAGAATCGCCTGCGCGCCGACTGACGAGCGCACTAGCAGCGCCTCGCGAATGTCGCTCATGTAGGCAACGTCGCCCGCGCCCAGGCGCGGCGCCGGCTTGCGGCGCAGCATCGACCGGATCCGCCACGTCATGACGCCTCCGCAGTTGACGACGCCACGGCCTCTGTCCGTTCCGCGGGCGACGCACCGGGTTCCGCGCCGCGCTCGACCACCCGGATTTTCGGCTCACGGTTTCGCTGCGACTCGGGCGGCACATGACGTTCGCCCGTCTCGGGCTGCCCCGACAGTGCCGCCAGCACACGCGCCTTTTCCCCGTCCATCACGATCTTGCCCTGATCGACGATCACGATCCGGTCGACGAGCGCCAGCAGCGACGTGCGATGCGTCACCACGACCAGCGTCTGGTCGGCGCTCGCGTGCTTCAAATGCTCGATGAACTGCGACTCCGTCTGAGCGTCCATCGCGCTCGTCGGCTCGTCGAGCAACAATGTACGCGGACGCGCGATCAGGCTGCGGGCCAGCGCGACAAGCTGGCGCTGCCCGCCCGACAGATCGCGGCCGTTTTCGCCGACCGGAAGGTTCGCGCCGAGCGGATGCTGGGCGACCAGTGCATCGAGCCCAGTCAGCTGGAATACGCGCAGCAGTTCCGTAGCCGGCACGTCAGGACGGCCGATCGTCACGTTCTCGCGCAGCGAACCGTAAAACAGCCGACTGTCCTGGCCGACGTAGCCGAAGGTTCGGCGCCAGTCGGCCGGCGCGATCTGCGCGGCATCGAGCCCGTCGGCGAGCAGCTTGCCCTCCGTCGGTTGATAAAGCCGCGCGATCAACCGCAGCAGCGTCGATTTCCCGCTGCCGACCCGGCCGAGTATCGCGACGCGCTCGCCGGGCCGAATCTCCACCGACACCTGGTCCAGCGCGGGCGCGTTTTGCCGCAGGCCGGCCGACGGATACTGGAACGACACACCGTCGAGCTTCACATGGCCGCTGAGCGGCGGCTGCGCCAGATAATCCTGCCCTGGCTCGTGCTCGACCGGCATCGCCATCAGTTCGTTGAGCGAATGCATCGCGGTCTTCGCCTGTTGAAAACGCAGCGCAAGCCCCATGACCTGGCCGAGCGGTGCCGTCACACGGCCAGCCAGCATCACGGAGCCGATCAGCGCGCCCTGGGTGAGCTTGCCTTCGCCGATGAGGTACACGCCGACGATCACGATCGCGACGGTCTGCATCTGCTGCAGGAACGACACACAACTGGTCGCCATGCTGGACAACGCGCGCGACTGCATCGATGCGGCTGCCGTCTTCGCACTGAACGCGTCCCAGCGGTGGCGCATCGCGCCTTCGCCACCGACTGCCTTCAGCGTCTCGAGCCCGTCGATCGACTCGATCAGCACGCCCTGCTTGAGCGACGCCTCGCGCAGGTTTTCGCGCATCGCACGCGCGAGCGGCCATTGCACGATCGTGCCGAGGCCGACGATCAGCGGGATCATCATGAGCGGAATCCAGCCAAGCGGGCCGCCGACCGCGAATACCACGCCGACGAACAGAAACACGAACGGCAGATCGGATACTGCCGACAGCGTCGCCGACGTCGCGAAGTCCCGCACCGATTCGAACTCGCGCAACCGATGCGCGAAGGAGCCGGCCGACGCCGGCCGGTGCTCCATTCGGATCGCCAGCGCCTGCCGAAACAGCAGCGTGCCGAGCACCAGATCGGCCTTCTTGCCTGCGGCATCGAGCACATGGGCACGCACGTGCCGCGACACTGCTTCCATCAGCATCGCGAGCGCAACGCCGATCGCGAGCGACCAGAGCGTCACATACGCCTGGTTCGGAACGACACGGTCGTAGACGTTCATCGTGAAGAACACGCTGGCGAGACCCAGCACGTTGATCAGAAACGCGCCGACCGCCGCGCTCGCGTAATAGCTGCGATAGCGCCACAGCGTCCCCAGCAACCAGTGCCCGGCCGTTTCGGTCGGGAGGTCGTCCGGACGCGCGTCGACCTTCGCTGCCGGCTTAACGAGGATCGCGTAGCCCGAGTAGGTTTCACTCAGTTCCGCGTCGGTGCATTCGACCGGCCCTTCGCCGAGTTCAGGCAGCACAGCGTGATACCGGATCTGTGGGCCGTGCTCCGCCGAATCGTCGATGCGCCAGCCGATCAACACGCACGCGCTGCCGTTCCGGCGCAACAGCACGGCCGGCAACAGATGTTCGGGCAACTGCGTCAGCGGACGCTCCACCAGCTTCGCCGCCAGACCGGCCTGCGTCAGCGCCTCGATGGCCAGCGACGGTGTCAGCCGGCCGTATTTGGCAAGACCGGAAACGAGGACTGCATGGCTTCTGCCCAAACCGTAGTGCGCGCAAAGCCATGCGACTGAATCGAGCAGGCTGTCATGGGGGAGGGTGTCCGGAAAGTTCGGCGCGTTACCGCCACCGGCCTCGGGAGGTTGGGCATTCATATCGAAATCGCTATCTGGCCACTGGAATTCACGGGACCCCGACGCGCTCCAGAGCATGGCTGTTTCGCACGAGCGACAGGGTAGGTGCATACACCGATGCGGCTGAGTCTCCCGTCGCATGATCTGGACGGGACGGCTATCGCAGGACGCCAATGGGACCGCGACAGGAAAGCAACCAGTTTACGAAATGGGCCTGAGCGCAAAAATGGGACGAATCCTAAAAGGAATCTCGAACCATTGGGACAATTTCGAATAGCGTTTTCAGATACTCAGACATGCGTAGCCCGCCACTCGCTGCGGGCTACGCATGAAGAAACAACAGAAAGAACCGGACCGCTGGGCCTCTGCACAGCAGGAACAACACACGGGCCGGGACGGCGTCCTGACTGACGCGATTCCGGCCCGCACCCGCGGGTCAGACCAATTGGGTCGATACGGACGATTGCACGAGCAGTTCGACATGCAGCGCCGCGTTCTCGTACACCCTGTAAGCCTGCCCGTCGACTGCAATCAGGCCCTGGTCCGTCCACTGGCCGCGTCCGAGGCTGAGCCCGTCCATACCCGACAACTGGACCCGATCGCCGGCATTGCCGTTCACCATCAATTGCGTGTGGCCGTCGTTTCGGAACACGTTCTCGTGGCCGAGTTCCAGCACGTCACGCATCGACAGCTTCAGCGTGTTGTTGCCCGTACCGGTGATGTCGATGACCTCGATCGACGAAATCTTGTCGTGGCCGCCGACGTTCATCAGTTTCGACACATCCAGCGTCTGACCGGCACCCATGAGCTTCAGCGTATCGATGCCCGCACCACCGTGCAGAGCGGCGTGCTGGTTCGTGAAGTACGACACGTTATCGAGCTGGAATTCCGTACCGTGAGCCGAACCGAAATACTCGGCATCCACGTTCGTCAGCACGTGCTGCACGTCGGCCGGAGGAACGAGTTCCGTGACCGTTTCCCAGGTCGATTTGGCGAAACTGCCACCGGAAAAACCAACGTTGTCGACCCAGAGCCCAGCCAGGCCATTCAGTCCCCCGTTGACCGCATACGATCCGATGCCAAAAGACGCGAACTGCAGGTTGTCCGGCAAGACGACCTGATGCGTATGAATCTCGGCAGTCAGTGATTTCCCGTCGATCTTCAGATCCTGTACATGAATCACTTTGCCGGCGTCGTCATAGAAATAGATCGCTAAAGGTTGGGGCGAGCTGTGGCTGATGGCGATATCGACCGTCAGTGCACGCGCGTGCGCCCCGTTTTTAAGATAAAACCGAGGCATCGAACTGAGGTTGATCAGCAGCCCGGTGTCCCCGCTTTCCGGCACGATCTTGTCGTTCGCCAGCCCGAAGCCTGCGCCGCCGCCAGTACGAATACCCTGCTCGACAGCCCGACCGCTGACCGGCACCGGCTTACCCAGCACGGCGGTAAACGTGCCAAAGTCGATCGGCACGCCGCCGTTCAAGTCTTGCGGCTTTTTATCGTTGAAGTCGACATTCACCCCGGGCGATAACGTCGAAAAGTCTCCACCCGCAAATCCGACATTGTCGACCCAGAGCCCAACCAGGCCATTCAGTCCTCCGGTGATCGAATACGATCCGATGCCAAAAGACGCGAACTGCAGGTTGTTCGGCAAGATGATCTCATGCGTATGAATCTGGCCATTCAGCGATTTCCCGTCGAACTTCAGATCCTGTACATGAATCTGTTTGCCGGCGTCGTCATAGAAATAGACCGCTAAAGGTTGGGGCGAGGTAATGCTGACGCCGATATCGACCGTCAGTGCACGCGCGTGCGCCCCGTTGTTGAGGTAAAACCGAGGCATCGTGCTGAGGTTGATCAGCAGCCCGGTGTCCCCGCTTTCCGGCACGATCTTGTCGGGCGCCAGCCCGAAGCCCGCGCCGCCGCCAGTACGAATCCCCTGCTCGACACCCCGACCGTTGACTGGTACCGGCTTACCGAGCACGGCGGTAAACGTGCCGAAATCGATCGGCACGCTGCCATTCAAGTCTTGCGTTTTTTTATCGTTGAAATCCACGGTCCGATATTCGATGCCCGTACCCGTTCCCGAGTTCACTTTCTCGACAAACCTTGTCACCAGATAGTCGGAGATGTTCCCGCTCCGATCCACCAGCGCGACACCGTAGCTCGCGTGCTCGTCCATCGTCGCGGCGATGCCCGCCGGGATCGTCACCTTCACCCGGCCGCCCGCTATATCGGCCGCCGTCAGGTTGTACGAGATGCGCTGATCGCCGATCATCACGTTGATCGCATCGCCCACCACCATGTCCTTGCCGGCGAACGAAACGTCAATCACATTGCCCGAGCGAACCGCCGACAGCACCGGATCGGGTGACGTCGTGTCCAGTTCGACGTCGTACACCTTCACCTCGCCTGCGGCACCGTCGCCATTCACCACCCGCGTCTGGATCATCCAGCTGCCGCCGTGCGCGTTCGAGTCGGCCACCATCCATGTGCCGTCCTGGTTCACCAGCGCGTCCAGCCACGTCCGTCCGCCATCCGTCGACACCTGCACCTTCTCGCCCGCCGCCAGCGCACCAATGAGGTGGCCGGTCAGCAAGCGGCCGCCCGTGCCGTCGTTCGTCAGACGGTCGAAATTCAAATTCCCGCTGTCGTGCCCCATGTCGTCGAGCACCGCCTTCGCCAGCGGCACCTCCGGCGCCACCGGCCCGACCGTCACGTCGAAACCGTCCGAGCGCGCGCTCGTATTGCCCGCCGGATCCGTCGCCGTTACCGTCAGTGCATGCGTGCCGTTCGACAGGGGCGACGTCAGCTGGAAGGTCCATGTTCCGTCGATATTCGTCTTCGTCGTGCCCAGCAGCGTCGTGCCGTCGTAGATCGCGACCGTCGAATACGCTTCTGCTTGACCCGACAGCGTCGGCTGCGCACCCTGCGTCGCCACTTCGATCTTCGGCTGCGACGGCGGCGTCACGTCCACCTGAATGCCGTACGAGGTCGACGGTATGCTCATGCCGACGTCGTTGCTCGCGCGCGCCGTCAGGCGATACTCGCCGTCCTTCAACGGCTGCATGAGTGCCAAACTCCATGTTCCGTTTGCACCGACCACCACAGTGCCGACCGCGATGCCATCCACCAGAAGGTGAATCGTCGAGCCAGGGTCGCCGCGACCGTTCACCATCGGCCGCGGGTCGTTGGTCAGCCCGCCTTTTTCAATCACGCCGGTGTGCGGCGGCACGTTGTCGGTCACTGCGTCGATCGTCGGACGCGACGGGCGCGTCGTTGCTTTTTGCTCTGCCATTTTTACTTTTCCAGTATCAGTCCAGAATGCCCCGGAGCCATCCGGACAGTTCAATCCGCGCTCCGCGGCGACCATCGCTGGTGACCGCGGAGTCGTCAATCACGTTCGTTATGCCTTCTCGAGTTCGATTTCGACTCGCCGGTTCTGCGCGCGCCCTTCGGCCGTCGCATTGCTCGCGACGGGTTCTGCCGCGCCCTTGCCGACGGTCGTGAAGTGTTCTGCACGCAACCCGCCCGTGCGCAGGTAAGTGGCCACAGCACGCGCGCGCGCTTCGGACAGTCGAACGTTATGGGCGTGCGCGCCCTGCGAATCGGTGTAGCCCGTGACTGTCACACGGCCAAATCGGGCATCGCGATTCACGTCCAGAAAGCGATTGAGTTCCTGGCGGGCGCTCGGCGTCAGCGCCGCGCTGTCGAACGCGAAGTTCGTGCTGCCTTGCAGCAGCACCTGACGCTGCGCGACCGGTGCGACAGCCGGCTGCGGCTGCGCGACCGGTTGCGGCTGCGCGGCGACAGGCGGCTCGACGCGCGCCTGAGGCGGCACACCGCACATGAACGTCAATTCACGTGGATCGCCCATCGCGGCGCCGCGACGAACGCGATCGATCGCCTGCAGCGGCGTGACCGGCTTGTCGGCACAGAATCTCTGCGCTGCCGCTTCGCATGAGCGCGTGCTGGCTATCAGCCCCTCGCATGTCACGCGAAAAACCGGCCCAGGCTGATCGGGCGCCTTGATCGCCCGGACGGTGTACGTCGGACCGGATTGCGTCGTGCATGCGCTCAACAGGACGACGAACGCGCCGAGCAGGCCTCGGCGGACAAAGTGTTGTGGTGTTTTCATGATGGTTCGGTCCGCTCAAGGCGGACTCCAGGATATTGATCGGTGGAAGTGAAGTCGCTCGCGCGTGGTGTGGCGGCTGGCAAGTGCCCGCCACACCACGCATCAGGTGATCACGCGGGCCGAATGGCCCGCGTTACCGCCTTACCACTGATACGACGCACCTGCGCCGAAGGTGTTGCCGCCGCTGCTGAGGCTGACGCCGGCACGCATCTTCAGGTTTTCCGTGATGCGCGCTTCACCGCCCATCGCGACTGCCTGATAGCCCTTGAACGACGCACCGGCGACACCGAACGACAAGGTCTTGCCCGGATCGACGCCCGGAATCATCGTCAGCGCGGTAGCCGCTGCAATACCCGAATAGGCGTTACGCGAGATGTCGTTGATCTGGCCTTGCATACCGCCGAGTGCACGGTCGAACTGCCCCTTGCTGACGGCGTCCGTGGCCTTCACCCCGTCCGCGACGTTGACGATCCGGCGCTCGTGGCCATCAGAGCCGACCGACACGGTGTTGGCTTCGGTCGCCATCGAGCCCTGGCCCAGCGCAACCGAGTTGTCCGCACCGGACGACACCGACGCGCCCTGGCCAAGCGCCGTGCCGTTGTCGGCCGACACCTTCGAACCAGCACCGATTGCCGCGGCGTTGTTCTTGCCGTCGACGATCTGCGAGCCGGAGCCGACAGCAACGTTGCCGTTGCCGTTGCCCGGTTTCGCGGCGACGACTTCAGCGCTGTTCGTGCCACTGCCGCCCGTACCGCTGATCAGGTCGTTGCCATTCGTACCCGAACTGCCGTCGTTGCCGATGCCCGGGGTGATCGCCGTGGTCAGACGGTCGTCGATGTTGTCCACACGCCCTTTCAGCTCCGAATACTGGCCGAAGTTCACGGCGTCGTACTTGCTCTTGCCGTCCTCGACGTTGGTCAGCACCACCGGCCCCGACGACGAGCCGTTGCCCAGCGTCACCTTGTTGAAATTCACACTGCCGTCGCCGTTCTTGTCGTACGCGACAGCGCCGACCAGCTTCGTGGCTTCACCCAGGTTGTTCTGGATCTGCGTGACCCGGTTATCGATGTTGGACAGTGCATCGCCTGCGTTGTTGAAGGTGTTGCCCCCCACGTCGTAGGTCGGCGCGACGACATTGCCGGTTTCCCCGTCGATCTTCGCACCGCCGCCGAGCGCATCGGTCACACCACTCAACTGGCTCACGTTCACCGCATCCGTCGCAACCTTGCCGGCCGCCACGTTGTGCAGCGCGACCGGTGTCGTCGCCCCAGCGCCGCCGAGCGTCACCGAACCGTAGTTCGGCGTGCCGTCCGCGTTCTTGTCGTACACGACCGCCGACTGCAGCTTGCCGTCTTCACCGACCAGGCCGGCCGAACGCAGTTGCCGCACGTTGACCCCATCGGTTTCGTCGACACCGTCCGCGACGTTCTTCAGCCGGACGGGCACCGCACCTGCGCCGCCGAGCGTGACGGAGGCATGCGTTGCGTCGTCGTACTGAACCGCATTCGCGACACCCTTCTGCAGCGTCTCGATCTGCGTCGTGTGCGTCGACACGCGCTCGTCGACGTGCTTGAACGCGTCACCGACGTTGTCGTACGCCGTCTTCAAGCCATCCGCCGCAGTCAGTTCATACGTCGGCGCGGAGATACCGCCGGTCACCGGGTCGAACTTCGCACCGCCCCCGAGACTGTCCGCGATGCTGTGCGCAAGGGAACTCACCTGACGGCCGTTGACAGCCTCGGTGCTGCTATCCGCAAGCGAGCCGTCCGCGACGTTACGAATCACCGTGCCGTTCGCACCTGCCAACGTCACCGCCGCCTTGGTTGCGTCGTCATAGGCGACCGCGTTCGGGTTCGTACCGTTGCCGGTGCCGCCCTCGCGCTGCTCCAGCGCCTTGATTGCATCGCCGACCGACGCGTAGTCCTTGCCGTCGACGTTGTAGACCGGCGAGGTAACCTTGCCGTCTGCGTCGATGCCTGCGCCACCGCCGATGATGTCGGTTACGCCCTTCAACTGCGACACGTTGACTGCATCGGTCGATACCTTGCCGGCTGCAACGTTGTGCAGCGCGACCGGGACGCCGGCATTCATGCCACCGAACGTCACCGAAGCGAAGTTCGTGGTGCCGTCGGCATGCGTGTCGTAGGTCACGGCTGCAAGCGCCTTGCCGTTCTCGCCGATCAGGCCCGACGACTTCAGCTGCGACACGTTCACCGCGTCCATGTCGGCCGTACCAGCCTTCACGTTCGACAGCGTCGTACCGGTCTGGCCGCCGGCCAGCGTCAGCTTGTCCTTCGACGTGCTGTCGTACACCACTGCCAGCGATTCGCCCGTCGTCTTGTCGATCACGCCGCCATCCGTCAGGGAGTCCTTCAGGTTGCCGAGGTTCTCGTTCGTCGCGAACAATTGCGAGCCGTTCACTGCGTCCGTGCTCGTCGCCGACAGTGCACCGGCCTTCACGTTCGTCAGCGTCGTGCCGCCGTCACCTGCCAACGTTGCCGACGTGAAGTTGGGCGTGCCGTCCGCGTTCTTGTCGTACGTCATCGCAGCCGCCGCGTTGCCGTCCTTGTCGATCAAGCCCGACGACTTCAGTTGCGACACGTTCACTGCGTCCGTGTCGGCCTTGCCTGCCGCCACGTTCGACAGCGTCGTACCGTTCTGGCCGGCCAGCGTCACCTTGTCCTTCAGCTCGCCGTCATAGGCCACCGCATTCGGATCCGTGCCGTTGGTGCCATCACCGCCACTCTTCGCCGCAGCCTGCAGCGCGTCGTTGACGTTGTGGTACTCCTTGCCGTCGATCGTGTACGTCGGTGCGGTCACGTCGCCGTTCGCGTCGAAGCCCGTACCGCCACCGACCACGTTGGCCAGGCCTTTGAGCTGGCCGAGGTTGACCGCATCGGTGTTCTGCGTACCGTTCGCGACATGGATGATCTGCCGTTCGGCGCCTGCCTTGCCGATCGACAGCGCGTTTGCACGATCCGCGATCGAGCTGGCACCCAACGCGACGCTGTTCGACTGAAGCGCTTTCGAGTTCGCCCCGAGCGCGACTGCGTCGGCCACGCTCTTGGCCACGTTCGCATTCGTACCCACTGCAATGCTGTTCGTGCTTCCGCCCATCGTCGTCGCCTTGTCGCCCACGGCGATCGAGCTCTGACCCAAAGCCATCACGCCGTTGTTACCGACCGCCACCGCGTTTTCGGCGTTGGCCTTTGCTCGGGAACCGATCGCCAACGCACCTGCGCCGTTCGTCGTGACCATGCTGCCCATCGCGACCGAGAACGGTTGGTCGACCCCCGTCTGCGCATAGCTGCCGAGCGCAACCGCGCTCTCTGAAAGGGCGACCGCCTGCAGACCGATCGCGACCGTATCGAGGCCGCCCGCAGCGCTCCCCACGCCGATGGCCGCGGCCGTTCCCAGCGTCGGATCCCCGCCGTTGATCGACGCCACGTTCGGCATGGTGCCGTCCGCGCCCATCCCTTCGATTGCAACGAAGGTACCCGGCTTCGATTCGACGTCACGCGTCATCCGCTGCATCTTGTGATCGATGTCCGTATTGGCGGTTTTCATCGCCTCTGTCAGCTGCTTCAGCGTGACGGCATCGGTTTCGTTGACGCCATCGCTGACGTTGACGATCCGGCGCGTCGCGTCAGTGTCGCCGACCGACACAGTCCAAGCTTCGTCAGCGACCGAATTGGCACCGACTGCAACCGAATAGTCGCCACTTGCGCGCGAGCCCGCCCCCAAAGCCAATGTATGTGTCTTGCTTGCCACCGCGCCGGAACCAATCGCGACAGCGTCCTTACCGCGCGCGAGTGCCGCGATACCACCTTCCTTTGTGTAGACCTTGATGTACTTGAGATCGATCGCGCCATTGACGAGCCTGTCATACAGACCGTCCAACTGATCGACGTTGACGGCATCGGTACCGGCCACACCGGCGGCCACATTCGACAACGTCACCGGCCCCGTCGACTTCCCGCCGCCCAGCGTCACCGAGTTGAAGTTCGGCGTGCCGTCCGTCTTCTTGTCGTACGTCACCGCGGCAATCGACTTGCCGTCCTCGCCGATCAGACCCGACGACTTCAGTTGCGACACGTTCACCGCGTCCATGTCGGCCGTACCGGCCTTCACGTTCGACAGCGTCGTGCCTGCCTTGCCAGCCAGCGTCACCTTGTCTTTCGACGTGCTGTCATACACCACCGCCAGCGATTCGCCCGTCGTCTTGTCGATGACGCCGCCGTCCGTCAGGGTGTCCTTCAGGTTGCCGAGGCTCTCGTTCGTCGCGAACAGCTGCGAGCCGTTCACCGCATCCGTGCTCGTCGCCGACAGTTCGGCCGCCTTCACGTTCGTCAGCTTCGTACCCGTCTTGCCCGCGAGCGTCACCGACTCGTGGTTTGCCGTGCCGTCCGCATTTTTGTCATACGTCACCGCAGCAAGCGACTTGCCGTCTTCGCCGATCAGGCCCGACGACTTCAGCTGCGATACGTTCACCGCGTCCATGTCGGCCGTACCGGCCTTCACGTTCGACAGCGTCGTGCCTGCCTTGCCAGCCAGCGTCACCTTGTCTTTCGACGTGCTGTCATACACCACCGCCAGCGATTCGCCCGTCG
>NZ_JAIZRS010000047.1:0-23008 GCF_020419985.1 Burkholderia sp. AU32262 | reverse complement strand
CGCTGCCGACCGTGCACGCGGAGAACGGCGAGCTCGTGTTCCAGCTGCAAAAGGCGTTGCTCGCGCGCGGGATCACGGGGCCGGAGGCGCATCCGCTGTCGCGGCCGCCGGAAGTGGAGGGCGAGGCTGCGAACCGCGCGATCCGCATCGCGCAGGTGCTCGGCGTGCCCGTGTATATC
Source organism: Burkholderia sp. AU32262 (assembly GCF_020419985.1). Classification (NCBI taxonomy): domain Bacteria; kingdom Pseudomonadati; phylum Pseudomonadota; class Betaproteobacteria; order Burkholderiales; family Burkholderiaceae; genus Burkholderia; species Burkholderia sp. AU32262. The sequence continues at coordinate 22,829 of NZ_JAIZRS010000047.1, read as the reverse complement.
GTGCACGTGTCGGCGAAGGACGCGGTGGACGTGATCACGCGCGCGCGCAGCGAGGGGCTGCGCGTGTTCGGCGAAGTGTTGCCGGGCCATCTCGTGATCGACGAGGCCGTCTATCGCGATCCCGACTGGACGCGCGCGGCGGCCCACGTGATGAGCCCGCCGTTCCGCTCGGCCGAGCATCGCGAGGCGCTGTGGCGCGGGCTGCAATCGGGGCAGTTGCATACGACGGCGACCGATCACTGCGTATTCTGCGCATCGCAGAAGGCGATGGGCCGCGACGATTTCACGAAGATTCCGAACGGCTGCGGCGGCGTCGAGGACCGCATGTCGGTGCTGTGGCATCACGGCGTGAATCATGGCCGCATCACGCCGAACGAGTTCGTGCGGATCACGTCGACGAACGCCGCGCAGATCTTCAACCTGTATCCGCGCAAGGGCGCCGTGCAGGTCGGCGCCGATGCCGACCTCGTCGTGTGGGACCCGGCCGCGACGAAGACGATCTCGGTGAAGACGCATCACCAGCAGGTCGACTTCAACGTGTTCGAGGGGATGACGGTGCAGGGTGTCGCGACGCATACGCTCACGCGCGGCGCACTCGCGTGGGCCGACGGCGAGTTGCGCGCGGTGCGCGGCGCGGGCCGCTACCTGAAGCGCCCGCCGGCGGCCGGCTACTACGAGGCCGCGCGGATCGCGAACCGGCTGCGCGAGCCGCATCCGGTCGAACGCGCGGGTTGAACGGCGCGTGTCAGGCGGGGCGTGTCCGTTCGAACGGCGCGCCCCGCGCGTGTTTTCGAAGAGTAGGTAGAACGACTGATCAAGCCGGCGAAGGGCAAAAGAGAAACGATCGATGGCATTGATCGCGGCGATTTTGGCGACGTTGCCTGCGCGCATGTCGACCGAGTAACATCCACCCACCCGATCACGCGGGTCGCGGGCACGGGCCGCCCGCCGGACAGTTCAAATAGTGAGAAAGGAGCACAAGGTGGATATTCTGCGCAGTCTCCTCGGTATGCTGTTTCTGTTGCTGGTCGCGTATCTGCTGTCGAACAATCGCCGCGCGGTCAGCGGCCGGACCATGATCGCCGCGCTCTTCACGCAGTTCGCGATCGGCGCGCTGGTGCTGTTCGTGCCGTCGGGCCGCGCGGCGTTGGCCGCGGCCGCGAACGGCGTCAATCGCGTGCTCGACATGGGCAATCACGGCATCGCGTTCGTGTTCGGCGGGCTCGTCGATGCGCGCATGTTCCAGTTGTTCGGCGACGGCGGGTTCGTATTCGGCCTGCGTGTGCTGCCGATGATCATCTTCGTCACCGCGCTGATTTCGGTGCTGTACTACATCGGCGTGATGAAATGGATCGTCGCGATCCTCGGCGCGGGATTGGCGAAAGTGCTCGGCGTGAGCCGCATCGAGGCGTGCTCGGCCGTCGCGACGATCTTCCTCGGGCAGAGCGAGATGCCCGCGCTCGTGAAGCCGTTCGTGCGCAACATGACGAGCGCCGAGATCTTCACGGTGATGGCGAGCGGGATGGCGTCGGTCGCGGGCTCGGTGCTGGTCGGCTACGCGGGCCTCGGCGTGAAGATGGAGTACCTGCTCGCCGCGTCGTTCATGGCGGTGCCGGGCGGGCTGCTGTTCGGCAAGCTGCTGTTTCCGACCGTCGAGCCGAGCCGCGTGGTGGTCGACGGGCTCGACTTCGACGACAAGCGGGCCGCCAACGTGATCGAGGCGGCCGCGTCCGGCGCATCGGTCGGGCTGCGCATCGCGATCAACGTCGGCGCGATGCTGATCGCGTTCGTCGGGCTCATCGCGCTGATGAACCTGATCGTCGGCGGCGCGGCCGCGTTCGCGGGCTTTCCGCAGGTCACGCTGGTCGGCATCATCGGCGATCTGTTCGCGCCGCTCGCATGGATCATCGGCGTGCCGTGGCATGATGCGGCGCTGGCCGGCAACTTCATCGGCGAGAAGCTGATCTTCAACGAATTCGTCGCGTACGGCGACCTGTCGCCGTACCTGAAAGGCGGCGCGCACGCGGCGGCGGCCGGCCTGCAGGTGCTCGACCCGAAGACGCTCGCGATCGTGTCGTTCGCGCTGTGCGGCTTCGCGAACTTCTCGTCGATCGCGATTCTCGCGGGCGGCTTCAGCGCGGTCGCGCCCGAGCGCCGCTCGGACGTCGCGCGGCTCGGCTTGCGCGCGCTGACGGCCGCGACGCTGTCGAACCTGATGAGCGCGGCGATTGCCGGCCTGTTTTTTCTCGCTGCATTAGGGCCAGCGCAAGTCCGTTATGAGCGTGAACAGGCCTTGAGCCGTGCAGCCGACTCCGACCGATCGAAGCGAGGCAACGATGTTTCTACCGCAGGAATTCATTCGTAGGAAGCGCGACGGGCAGCCGCTCGATCGCGACGGGATGGCCGCGTTCGTGCGCGGCGTGACCGACGGCAGCGTGACCGAAGGCCAGGTGGCCGCGTTCGCGATGGCCGTGTATTTCAACGACCTGAGCACGGACGAGCGCGTCGCGCTGACACTCGCGCAGCGCGATTCCGGCGACGTGCTCGACTGGCGCGCGCTCGATCTCGGCGGGCCGGTGATCGACAAGCATTCGACGGGCGGCGTGGGCGATGTCGTATCGCTGATGCTCGGGCCGATGGTGGCCGCGTGCGGCGGCTACGTGCCGATGATCTCGGGGCGCGGGCTCGGCCATACCGGCGGCACGCTCGACAAGTTGAGCGCGATTCCCGGCTACGACGTGATGCCCGAGACGGACGCGTTTCGCCGCACGGTGCGCGAGGTCGGCGTCGCGATCATCGGGCAGACCGCGCGGCTCGCGCCGGCCGACAAGCGCATCTACGCGATCCGCGACGTGACGGCGACCGTCGAATCGGTCGCGATGATCACCGCGTCGATCCTGTCGAAGAAGCTCGCGGCGGGGCTCGACGGGCTCGTGATGGACGTCAAGGTCGGCTCCGGCGCGTTCATGCCGACGGCGGAGAAATCGGCGGAGCTGGCTCGCAGCATCGTCGACGTCGGCAACGGCGCCGGCATGAAGACGACCGCGATCCTCACCGACATGAACCAGTCGCTCGCGCCATGCGCGGGCAATGCGCTCGAGGTCGCATGCGCGATCGACTATCTGACGGGCAAGTCGCGTCCCGCGCGGTTGCATGACGTGACGATGGCGCTGTCGGCTGAACTGCTCGTGACCGGCGGGTTGGCGCGCGATGCCGCCCATGCGCGCGAGAAGTTGCAGCACGCGCTCGATTCCGGCACGGCGGCCGAGCGTTTCGCACGGATGGTCGTCGCGCTCGGCGGTCCCGCCGACCTGCTCGACGCGCCCGCGCGGCATCTGGCGCGGGCGGCGGTGATCGTGCCGGTTCCGGCGCCTGCGAGCGGCGTGGTGCGGCGCGTCGATTGTCGCGCGCTCGGGCTGGCGGTGGTCGCGCTCGGCGGCGGCCGCACCCGCGCGGAGGACGCGATCGACGTCAGCGTCGGCCTGACGGCGCTCGCGGAGATCGGGCAGCGCATCGAGGCCGGCGAGCCGCTCGGCTTCGTGCACGCCCGCGACGAAGCAACGGCGGCCCATGCGGCGGACGCGATTCGCCGCAGCTATGTGCTCGGCGAGACCGGCGAAGCGCCGCCGACCCTTTACCAGCAGATCGGCTGACCTCTGCTCCGGGAGACATCACACGATGGAACGAGACGAACTGATCGAACAGGCGAAGGCGGCGCGCGAACGTGCGTATGCGCCGTATTCGCGCTTCAAGGTCGGCGCGGCGCTGCTGGCGCAAGACGGAACGGTTTTCCACGGCTGCAACGTCGAGAACGCGTCGTACGGCCTGTGCAATTGCGCGGAACGCACGGCGATGTTCGCCGCGATCGCCGCCAGCTATCGGCCGGGGGATTTCGCGCGGCTCGCGGTCGTCGGCGACACCGACGGCCCGATTGCGCCGTGCGGCGCATGCCGTCAGGTGATCGTCGAGATCGGCAAGCCCGACATCGAGGTGATTCTCGCGAACCTGAAAGGCGCCGTCGAGATCACGACGGCCCGCGCGTTGCTGCCGGGCGCGTTCACGCTTTAACGGTGCGCGCGCCGCGGCGAGACCATGCGACGCCTCACGCGCCGTCGCGCGCGTCGCGGATCGGAATCACGGTGCGCGCGCCGCACTGGCGCAGCAGGTCGCGCAGCTCGTTGATGACCGGAAACACCTCGTGGTTCCAGTCGGCGCCTTGGGCGTCGTGCGCTTCCTGCTCGCGCTCGACGATCCAGCGATCCTCGCGGAAGATGCGTTCGGTGAACCACACGAGCAGCGGCCACGCGAGATCGAGCGCGAACGGGATGCCGGGCTTGTGGATCGACAGCAGCCCGAACGTGCGGTTGGTGCGCTGCTCGGCGTCGAGCGGCACGTAGACGATCCACAGATCCATCACGAGCGTGCCTTCGCTCGAGCGGATCTGCAGCGTCTGGTACGGATACTCGGTGCGCACCGTCATCACGCTCTTGTTGGCCTGATCGCCGGGCTTCTTGCTCGAACCGAACACGAGCGCCTCGCCGACCGGCTGCTTGCCTTCCATCCGCGCGAACGTGTAATCGACCTCGACCCAGTCGTCGCCGCGGCGCCGGCCCACCGAGCGCGCGCGCATCTGGCCCATCTGCTTGCGATGCAGGAACTGATGGTTCATGTCCATCAGGTTCTCGTGCATGAACGAGTAGTGACACTTGACCTCGCGGCCGAAGCGGCGCGTCTTGTACGCGGGGTGGTCCGCCGATTCGAGCGCGGGGAACGGGCGTTCGTCGGCGAGCGTGGCGTCGCCCGGGAACACGAAGATCAGCCCGTGCGCCTCGCGGCACGGATACGCGCGCACGCCGTTGGGCAAGCGCTCGCGGCCGAGGTAGGGCACGTCGACGCAGCGGCCGCTGTCGCACGCGTAGGTCCAGCCGTGATAGCAGCAGCGCAGCGTTTCGCCGCTCACGACGCCCGCGTGCAGCGGCACCTGGCGGTGCGCGCAACGATCTTCGAGCGCATACACGGCGCCCGATTCGGTGCGCACGAGCACGATCGGATCGCCGGCGAAGCGCACGCCGAGCGTCTTGCCGCGCTTGAGCTCGCGCGACCACGCGAGCGGGTACCAGTGATCCGGGTGAATGGGCACGCGGCGCAGATCGCGCACGAGCGCGCCGGTGGACGGTTCTTCGAGGGTAGTGCTGTCAGGCAAAGGCACTGCGCGCATGCGTGACGCCTCCTGGCTGGGCGGTTGGTCCGGGTGCCGCATGGTGCGGCGAGGATCAGGAGAAGTCTACGCGAAGTTGCCGGCCGCCGCGGACGCGATGCGGGTTTGCCCCGGCATCGGGCTCGCCGATTCGTTGACGTGGCGCAAGGCAGCCGCCGCCGATGCATGGCGGCCGGGGCGCCGCCGTGCGGCGGGCGGCGCCGCGTCACACGCAGCCGCGCGGGTCGGCAAGCGGCTCACAAGCGCGCTTCGCGCCACAGCACCGCGTCGGCACGGTACAGCGCCGGGAAGCGCTGCTTCAGCCCGGCGACCTTCGGCAGGTCGTTGAATGCGATATACGGCGCATCGGGATGCAGTTCGAGGTAATTCTGATGATAGGCCTCGGCCGGATAGAAGCCCTTGTAGGCTTCGACACGCGTGACCACGGGCGCCGGAAACACATGCGCGCTGCCGAGCTGCGCGATGTACGCGGTCGCGACCGCGCGTTGCTGCGCGGTGGTCGGGAAGATCGCGGACCGGTACTGCGACCCTTCGTCGGGGCCCTGCCGGTTCAGCTCGGTCGGGTCGTGCGCGACCGAGAAGAACACCTGCAGCAGCCGGCCGTAGGTGATCTGCGTCGGATCGTAGACGATGCGCACCGATTCCGCGTGCCCCGTCAGCCCCGAGCCGACGAGCGCGTAGTGCGCGGTTTCGGACGCGCCGCCCGCATAGCCGGCGGTGACCTGCTTCACGCCTTTCACGTGCTCGAATACGCCCTGCACGCCCCAGAAGCAGCCGCCGGCGAGCACGGCCGTCTCGTCGTGCGACGTGCCGGGCGTTTCGTCGAGCGTCGGGGCAGGCACGGTGCGCATCGGTTCGGCGGAATTGACGATGCGCTGGTAGCCGAACACGGCGGCCGCCGCGACGGCGACGGCGCCGATGCGGCGCAGCAAGGTCGCGCGCCGTCGCGCCGCGGCTTCGCGGGTGGAGATCGGGTTCATCTTTTGCTCCTGTTCAATGGATGAGAAAACACGGCGGCCGAATGGCGGCGGCGCGCGCGATCAACCGAAAGTGAATGCATACGCATCGACGCCCGGATCGAGAAACTCGATCGAGAACGTGCGGTCCGCGATCGCGCCGGGCTGCCGGACGAGCTGGTACAGGCGCTGGCCGGTGACGGTGCCGTAGCCCTGCGCGTCGACGTCGGCGCCATGCGCGGCACCGGGTGCCGCGCCGTCGAGCGTCACACGAAAGCGCACGGGCCGGCCGTTCGCGCCCGGGCCGAGCACGAGGTGCAGATCGCGCGCATGGAAGCGGTAGACGATCCGGCCGTCCGGCGCGGCGAGCGACGCACGCTCGGCGCCGACGTTCCACGTGCCCGCGAGGCCCCAGTCGTTGAGATCCGGGCGGGTCGGTGCGTCGTAACGGTGCGTCGCATCGCGCACGGCGCCGCCCGGCGACGCGAAGCTCTCCGCGCGTGCATAGCCGACATAGGTTTCGGGCGAACGGACGTCCGCGCTGTCGGCCGCCGCGAGCGCGCCCTTCGCGGGCGCGCCGGCGAGCCCGAGCGGCACGTTCAGCGCGTCCGGATGGCCGGCTTCGGCCAACAGCGACTGGATCGCGCGTTCCGATTGCGCGTATTCGCCTTCGCCGAAGTGGTGATGGCGGATCCGCCCTTGCGCATCGATGAAGTAGTGCGCGGGCCAGTATTGGTTGTCGAAGGCGCGCCAGATCGAATAGCCGTTGTCGATCGCGACCGGGTAGTCGATGCCGAGGTCGTGCACGGCCTTTTTGACGTTGCCGATGTCGCGCTCGAACGCGAACTCCGGCGCGTGCACGCCGATCACGACGAGCCCGTACGGCGCGTACTTGCGTGCCCAGGCGGTCGTGTACGGCAGCGTGCGCAGGCAGTTGATGCACGAATACGTCCAGAAATCGACCAGCACGACCTTGCCGCGCAGCCCGGCCGCCGTCAGCGGCGGCGAGTTCAGCCACTGCACCGCGCCGTCGAGCGACGGCAACGTGCCTTCGACCGGCAGTGCGGCCGCGGTGGCGCCGGCCGTCCGCATCATCGCGCCGCCGGCCAGCGCACCGCCGCCGGTCTGCGCGCCATTGGCTGCCGCGGCCATCATCGCGCCGCCCGCCGTGATGTCGGTGGTGTCGGCGGCGCCGGTCGCGGCCGCTGCTGTCGCCGTTGCCGTTGCAGCCGGCGCGCCGTTCGCGCGCCCGGCGAGACGGTCGACGAGCTTCGTTTCGAGCCCGCCCGTGGTGACGGTCGACAACTGCGCGAGGGCGCCCGTGTCGAGGCCGAGCGCGATCGCGCCGACGCCGGCCAGGAGCGTCGCGCCGATCCCGCGCCGGATCCATTCGCCGGCGCCGAGCGAGCGCTTCATCGCGGCGAACACCTTGCCGCCGATCACGAGCGCGACGCCGAGCGAGGTCGCCGCGCCGGCCGCATACGCGACGAGCAGCAGCGTCGTGCCGACGCTCGCGCCGCGCAGCGCCGCGCCGGTCAGCACGAGGCCGAGGATCGGGCCGGCGCACGGCGCCCACAGCAGGCCCGTCGCGACGCCGAGCAGCAGCGACGACGCCGGGCCGGCCGGGCGGCCGTCGCGTTGCGCGAACCCGGTGAGCTGGTTGCCGGCTGCGACGAGCGGGCGCGTCAGGTGTTCCGCGAAACGCGGCATCAGCAGCGTCAGGCCGAACACCGCGAGCAGCACGATCGCGATCCAACGGCCGGCCTGGTTGGCCTGCGCGACCCAGCCGCCGCCGACGGCGGCGAGCGTCGCGACGACGGCGAACGTGAGCGCCATGCCGGCGAGCAGCGGCAGGCCGGTGCGCACGAACGGCTGGTCGGCGCGCGCGAACACGAACGGCAGCACGGGCAGGATGCACGGGCTCAGGATCGTGAGCACGCCGCCGAGATAGGCAAGGACGATGAGCAGCATGATGCGTTCTCCAGTCGGACGGAGTGGGGCCGGATCAGGCGGCGGCCGGGTGAAAGACGAGCGCAACGCCGTTCATGCAGTAGCGCAGCCCGGTGGGCGCCGGGCCGTCGTCGAACACGTGGCCGAGATGGCCGCCGCAGCGGCGGCAGTGCACTTCGGTGCGGACCATCCCGAACGACGCGTCGGTGTCGGTGGCGACTGCGTGGTCGAGCGGTTTCCAGAAGCTCGGCCAGCCCGTATGGCTGTCGAACTTGGTGGCCGACGAGAACAGCGCGAGGCCGCAGCCGGCGCACGAAAACGTGCCGTGCCGGTGCTCGTCGTTCAGCGGGCTGGTGAACGGCCGCTCGGTGCCGGCCTCGCGCAGGACCGCGTATTGGGCCGGTGTGAGGCGGCGATGCCATTCGGCGTCGCTGTGCGTGATCTCGAACGGGGCGGCCTTCGGCGAGCCGACCGGCGGCGCGGCGAACGCGCGGCCTACCAGCGCGCGGCGGCCGGCGGACGACAGCGCCGCGAGCGCGGCGAGGCCGGTGGCGCCGGCGAACAGCAGATGTCTGCGGGTGGGCATGATGGGCTCCTGGAAGCAGGTCCTGAAAACATGCGCCCATCGTAGGCGGCGGCCGGTGTCGAAGTCCTCACGGAAAGTTAAATGAATCGTGATGTTTTCCGGGTGATCCGGGAAGGTCCGATGAAATCCGTCCAAGCCCTGTCTGACAAGGGTTTGCCGAGAGCTGGCGGTTCGCCAAGTTCCACGGAAATCCGCCACGAGCCGCAACCTTTTAGTGTTCGCGATGTGGGGTAGGCTCTGCGTACCAAGGTGCGGGCCGACCTAGTTGCGATATCAAAGGAGGGTGATCAGGCGGGAGCCGTTGACCGTCTGTCCGTAGTCCGCGTGCAGCCGGCGCGCGAACCATGCCTCCGTGCAAAATCCATAGCGAGAGGCCACTACAGCAGGGTCGCACTGGGCTTCAAGTGCCTCAATTCAACCCACCGTCGGGGAATTCGCCTCGGTATGGTATCAAATGGACTATAATCACGTATCATCTGATACCAGATTGGGAGCTGCCATGTCACTCGTTACCCCTGAAGCCGTGGCTGCGGTCATGGGACTGCGACCGGTCCCGCACACACTGGCGGAATTAGAGGCGCTCGTGCGCGACGGCCTCCCGAAGTCTGCGCTGCGTGCCGGCGTCGAACATGCGACGCAAGGTGCCGACGCCCGCCGCGCACTGCTTGCACGCATCATCCCCGAGGCGACCTACAAGCGGCGCCGCGATCGGCTGACGCAAGACGAATCGGAGAAAACCGAGCGCCTGGCCCGGATCGTTGCGACGACCACCTACGTCTGGAACGACGAAGAGGATGCACGGGAATTTCTGTCGACGCCCCACCCTGAGCTGGAGGGACGGGCACCGCTCGATGTCGCGCTGACCGAACTCGGTGCGCGCCGGGTCGAAGAACTGCTCTGGAAGCTGTTCTACGGGCTGCCGGCATGAAGTTGTTTCGCATTGCTGATACGCGACACACGATCTGGAGCGGCACCGGCGCGATGCTTGTCGGTGGCCGCTTTAATAGTCCGGGGCGGCCCGTCATCTACGCGGCGTCGACCTTCGCAGGTGCAATGCTCGAGGTACTCGTGCATGCGCGAATCGGGAAGGTGCCGAAAACACACGGTTGGGTGGAAGCAACTGTACCCGACGATGTCAGCGTCGAACGCCACACGGCAGAAACGTTGCCGAGAGCATGGGATGCGGCGGCACTGCAGGTAGCACGGCACTTCGGCGACGCATGGCTGACCGAATCGAGGACAGCGCTCCTGATCATCCCTTCAGTCGTCGTCCGGGCAGAATTCAACGTGCTGGTGAATCCGGCGCATCCTGACGCGGCGCGAATCGTCGTGACAGATCCTCAACCCGTGGTGTGGGACGAACGCCTCTTTATCATGCCACCAGCCGGGCAGTCATAGCGCCTCGATGGAGGTCCGCTTGCGGATCATCTCAACACCCGACTCACTGGCTTCGCACAGAACTTGAGCCGCCCGTCGCGGTTCCTCACTTGCTCACAGCACAGCCACGATTCAAAGTTAAATGATTCGTGATGTCTCGCCGGTGGCGGACGGCCAGGCAGGCGCCTGAGCGATTTCGTGCGCCGCCCGGAGCGGCCCCCTGCATCGAGTGCCGAATACGACCGACTACAGCGCGGAGAGCACCGCGTCCAGCTCCGTCAGCAGACGGTCGGCGTCGTTGGCGCCAAATACCAGCGGCGGCCGGATCTTCAGCACGCTCGCGTCCGGTCCGGTTGCCGAAATCAGCACGCGACGCTGGCGCAAGCCATTGACGATCTCGAGTGCGGTCGCGATGTCGGTGTCCTTTTTCGCGCGGTCGCGTACGATCTCGACGCCGAAATACAGGCCCGTGCCGCGCACGTCGCCGATACATTCGTATTTTCGTGCCAGCGCGTTCAACCCCTCCAGCAGGATCGCACCGACCCGCTGCACGTTGTCCAGCACCCGTTCGTCGCGCAGCACGTCGAGCGTGGCCTGCGCGGCGGCGATGGCCACCGAATTGCCGCCGAACGTGTTGAAGTAGCGCATGTCCTGGCCGAATCCCGCGACGATCTCGGGGCGCACCACCAGCCCGGCCACCGGATAGCCGTTGCCCATCGGTTTGCCCAGCGTGACGATGTCGGGCTCGACCGCGTGACGCTCGTGCCCCCACATATGCGTACCGCTGCGCCCGAAACCCGACTGCACCTCGTCCGCGATGAACAGGCCGCCCGCGCGGCGTACGACTTCGGCCACCGGCGCCAGCACGTCGGTCGGGTACGCGAATACGCCATCCGACGAGAAGAACGAGTCGGCGATGAACGCTGCCAGACCGCCGCCGTGGCGGCGGATGTCCTCGATCTGCAACGCGACTTGCTCGGCCATGCGCCGGCCGATCTCGGGCAGCGGCACACGGTAGGAATCCGGAGCAGGCACCGTTCGCACATAGGGGCCGAGCAGCGCCTTGCGACCCAGCGACGGCGAAAAGCCCGAGGTGAGATGCGAGTTGCCGTGATACGCCTCGCTGGTCACGATGACGCCCGTCTTGCCGGTGTAGTGCATCGCGATGCGCATGGCCAGGTCGTTGGCTTCGGAGCCCGTGCAGGTGAACATCATCTGGCCGTCGCGAATCGACGTATTGAACGTCGCGCGCAGGGCCTCGGCGTAGTCGAGGATCGGCTCCTGCATGTAGCGGGTATGCGTGCAGAGCGTCGAGAGCTGACGGGCAATGGCGTCGACGATGCGCGGATTGGCATGCCCGACGCAGACGACGTTGTTGTAGGCATCGAGATAGTCGTTGCCTCGATCGTCGTACAGATAGACCTTCTCGCCGCGCACGATCTTCACCGGCTCGGCGTAGAACAGTCGATACGACGGGCTGAGCAGCCGCAGCCGGCGAGCGATGTGCGCCTGCGTGGCGGCGTCGAGGTGGGAGATCGCCGACGGATTGAAGCCGTTCGGCATGTCGCCGCGCAGCGCGTCGGGGGCTTTGCTCGTATCGGCGGCTTCGGCCGGCGTGGTCGGTGTCGATGTCGTGTTCATAGGTCGATGAGGGCGGGTGAGGTGAGCGGGCGAAGGAAAAACTAGAGCAACGCACGCGAAACGGTTTCGTGGTCGCGCTGCATGAACCAGCGCAGATGCTCCCATCCGGGACGAGTGAAACGCAGGATGTACGCTTCGTTTTCCGGAAACAGCATCGCACGCCATGAAGTGAGCAGCGCGCGCGCCGCGACGCGCGCCATGGCCAGGTGTGGAATCAAGGCCAGTTCTTCGGCACTCAGCTGAGCATGCACGAGATAGCCACGCAGAAGCTCGCGCGCCTGAATGAACAGGTCGTGCGGGGCGTCGGCGTCGAAGTCGAGCGGAAACTGGTTCATGACCGCGGTGGCGACGTCGATGGCGACCGCGGTGTGCACGGTGTCGCCGAAGTCGATGATCCCGTTGACGAATTGCGGGCCGCCCGGGTTTGCGACGATGTTCGAGCGGTTGAAGTCGTTATGTACGACCTGCGTGCGACAACCCCGAAGGGCAGGCTCGATCATCGCGAAGCGGGCGAATGCCTGCTCGATCAGCGAGCGGTGCAACGGGTCGGCGATATGGGTTTGCAGCCCTTTCAGGCTCGACAAGTGCTTGACGTCCCACGCCAGTACCCGATGCTCGTTTGGATGACGGAAACTGGCGAGCGCCCGTTGCAACTGCGCCAGCACTTCACCGATCTCGTAATGATCGACCGTGTCGGCATGCAGCTTGTCGAGCGGCATGCCCTCGAGGTAGCTGTAGAGCCTCGCCGTTCGATGCGGATGGGCCGGTAACGCGAGCGGGACGACAAGCTGCCCCGCCGTACCGGGTATCACGCGCGGCACCGGCAACCGCGGCGCGACCGCGCCGACGTGCCGCATCGCGGCGACCTGCAAATCCAGCTCTTCGACTGTCTCGCCCGGATTGGAGACCTTCAGTACGTACCGCGCGCCGTCGCGGGCATCGATGCGAAAGGTGTCGTCCTTCTCGGTCGAGAACCGTGTGGCCGATCCGTCGATGCCATAAATGCGGCGTGTGATCGCGACCGCGTCCGATTCGTCCAGACGGGTGAAGCCCACCGACAGGCCGCTGCCCGGCAGTGTGTCGGCGGCAGCCGAAGCAGCGGGATGCGTCCCGCCGGAAGCAGGGGACGTGGACAACGGCGGCTCCGTGCGAGAGAAGTGGACGACACTGGTGCGGGACATTTTTGACGAGCGATCGGCCTGGGGAACGGCATCATTGAAAACGTGCGAGGCGAGCCCGCGGCAACCGTCGGAGACGGCGCCGGGGCGGTGCGACTTGCTCACAGGCCGAGATGCTCGGCCAGTTCGATGATGCTTTTGACGGGCGTGTAACCGTATTCCGGCGCTTCCGGCTCATGGCCGCGCAGCACATGGGCCTTGTGGACGATACCGAGGTCGTGCGCGGTCATCAGGTCGTAGCGCGGGCTGGACGAGACATGCAGGATTTCGTGAGGCTGTACGTCGAGCTTCCCGAACATGTATTCGAATCCTTGCATTCGCGGTTTGTAAGCGCCGGCGTCTTCCGCCGTGATGACCGCATGAAACGGCGCCCCGAGCTTCTCGATGTTGCTCATGATCTGCGAGTTGTCCGCGTTGCTCAGACCGACCAGCCTGTATTTCTTCGCGAGGCGCGCGAGCCCTTCGGGCACGTCCGGATGCGGTCCCCAGGATGGCACGGCCAGATAGAACTGCTCGGCCTCCCGTTCGACGAAGGCGACGCCGGTGCGCTCGCACGTGCGGCGCACCGAATTGACGACGACGTCGCGAAACGGTTTCCACGCGCCGAGCACTTCGTCGCGACGATAGGCGGCGAACAGCTTGACGAAGTTTTCCATGGCGTCGCCGTGCAGACGATCACCATAGATTTCCCGAGCCGTGTCGGCCATCCGGAAGTTGACGAGGGTGCCGTAGCAATCGAAAGTTATGAACTTCGGCTCGAAGTCGATCATGTCGTCAATCTCGATGAGTGGCGAATCCCCATGAGGAATTCTTGAGTGAAGAGGATTGCCGCGAGCCGCTTCGGGCAAGCGTCGGTGGCAACGTCGATACGTGAAATTTAAACGGGGGCGACTGCGCTATTCAGCCGAATTGCGCGGCGAGAAAAACAAGATTCCACGCGTTTTCGACGCGATCGACGGCAGCTTCTGCGGTGTGAAACGGCGCGCTGCCGGGTGCCGGGGACAGAACGCAAGATCGTAATTCGTCATGCCGGCCGGTGGGCTACTATCCGTCTTGGCGCGAGTGCGCAGGCACTCGTCCGGAGGCACCCGACTGAACGAACGCAGGGCGGAGATGAAAGCGGATTGCACACTTGACCGGCTGGACTTGCGCATTCTGGCCGAGTTGCAGGATCACGGTCGCATGACCAACGTCGAGCTGGCCGACGCCGTCGGGCTTTCGCCCAGCCCGTGCCTGACGCGCATCAAGCGGCTCGAGAACGCGGGATTCATTACGGGCTACGGCGCAACGGTGCGGATCGAGAAGATCGGCGCGTTTCAGATCGTGTTTGCCAAGATCACCCTCACCGACCATCGTCGCGAAGACTTCGTGCGTTTTATCGACGCCATCAGCGACATCGACGAGATCATGGAGTGCCATCACGCGACGGGCGGCTACGATTATCTGCTCAAGTTCGTCACACGCGACGTCGACCACTTCCGTGAGCTGATGGAAGGGCTGGTGAAACGCGATATCGGTATCGAAAAGTATTTCAGCTACGTGATCATTGCGTCGCCGATCGTAAAGAGCGGCTTTCGTCTGGACGCGATCTCTGCCGCGGAGTGAAGCAAGCGGTGCACGATCCGTGGCTGAACTGAACGGCAGCGCGGGTTTGCTTCGAGCGAAGTAGCGTGGGGGCGGCCGGTTGCCGGATCGCGTGCCGCTCGTGTCGAGCGGCACGTGTCGACCGGAACCGCGTTCGGGCGCTGCCATGCTACCCGTCCGCCATCCGGGCACCGCATCATCCGGCCTCGTCCGATAGTGCGACAGGCGTTTCGCCTTGACCGCCGCGCTGCGCGGCGGGCTCGTGGCCCCGGCGCGAATGGATGTCGGCCCCGAGCGCGTGGAGAATCGATCGGCCTTTCTTCGTCAGATGCGCGCGTCGGCGGCCGGGGGCGCCGTGCTCGAGCATGACGAGTTGCCGTTCGAGCAACGCATCGAGTTCGGCGCGATTCATGTCGAGCTGATCCGGCGCCTGGCACACCAGCATCAGCGTCGCGAATTCGTGCGGGCTCAGCATGGCCGCCCCCCGTCGCGCGCGGAGCCGCCCCCGGCGAGCGTGACGCGGAAAAACGAAACAGGGTGCAGCAGGCGTCCGGGCGCGGCGACCCGACGGCGCGGCGGCTTCGGCCGGCCGATCGCGGCGGGTTGGCCCGCGCCGCGCAACACGAATGGCTTGCGTGTCAAACGTATCCGGGCGCCGGTCGGCGCGAAGCGACCGGTGCCGTTGCGCGCTATCCGCAGGCCGGCCGGCAGACCGGTGACGACGCGGGCGGCGCGTCGTGGTCGGCGGCCGACCCCCGGCAGCCGATCGAAGATGAAGAAAGGATCGTTCATGATTCGCTCCCGGTTGGACCCCGCACGGAGGACGAACCGGACCACGCGCTCCAGTTCGTCGATCCGCGAGCGGTCTCGCTGACAAACAAATCGAAACACGCAGCGCGTAAGCCGCGGCTGCTTGAGCGATACCAAAATAGGATGGGACGCGCGGATTTCAAGCGCCGTCGCGCGACGATTCGCGTGGCCCGGAGCGCCGACCGTCGACGCCGTGTCGACGCTCGTGACGGGGACGTCGCGGGAACACCGACCGTTGCGCGAACGTCGCTTTCGCCATGAAACATTTTGTTACATATGCGCATTCATCGCCCTCTTGAAGCGCGCTTCCCACGCCACTATTTCGCTTTTCGCCAATCGACGGCACGCCGGCGCAGCGCAGCATTTGCGCGTGCGGGCGCCGGCGGATTCCCTTTTTCAGGTGATCTCATCGCTCAGGAGATGAAAATGCAGATTCGTCCCCTCTACGACCGGGTTATCGTCAAGCGAATCGAACAGCAGCGGACGACGGCCTCGGGCATCGTGATTCCCGATTCGGCCGCCGAACGGCCCGAGCAGGGTGAAGTGATTGCGGTCGGCAGCGGCAGGCTGCTCCAGGACGGCTCGCAGCGCCCGCTGCAGCTCCAGGTCGGCGACCAGGTTCTCTTCGGCAAGTACGCAGGCCAGACCGTGAAGGTGAACGGCGAGGAACTGCTCGTGATGCGCGAAGAGGACGTCATGGGCGTACTCGAACCCGAATCGCAGGCCGCCAGGAAAGCGGCCTGAATGCCGATTCGACCGCGTCGCACGGGTGTCTGCCCGATGCGCGCGGCATCCCGTTCAACGACTGTATCCGGAGCAAGAAAATGAGTGCAAAAGACGTGAAATTCCGCGACGGCGCCCGCCAGCAGATCGTCAAGGGCGTGAACGTGCTGGCCGACGCGGTGAAGGTGACGCTGGGCCCGAAGGGCCGCAACGTCGTGATCGAACGCGGCTTCGGCGCGCCCGTGATTACGAAGGACGGCGTGTCGGTCGCGAAGGAAATCGAGCTGAAGGACCGCTTCGAGAACATGGGCGCGCAGATCGTCAAGCAGGTCGCGTCCAAGACGGCCGACGTGGCCGGCGACGGGACGACCACCGCCACCGTGCTCGCGCAGGCGATCGTGCAGGAAGGCATGAAGCACGTCGCGGCCGGCATGAACCCGATGGATCTGAAGCGCGGCATCGACAAGGCCGTCGGCGCGGTGCTCGACGAATTGCGCAAGCTGTCGCGGCCGATTTCGACCCACAAGGAAATCGCGCAGGTCGGCGCGATTTCCGCGAACTCCGACGACGCGATCGGCAAGATCATCGCCGATGCGATGGAGAAAGTCGGCAAGGACGGCGTGATCACCGTCGAGGACGGCAAGTCGCTGGAGAACGAACTCGACGTGGTCGAAGGCATGCAGTTCGATCGCGGCTACGTGAGCCCGTATTTCATCAACGACCCGGCGAAGCAGGCGGCCTATCTCGACGACGCGCTGATTCTGCTGCACGACAAGAAGATCTCCAGCGTCCGCGACCTCCTGCCGATCCTCGAAGCGGCGTCCAAGGCCGGCAAGCCGCTGCTGATCGTGGCCGAGGATGTCGAGGCCGAAGCGCTCGCGACGCTCGTCGTGAATTCGATGCGCGGCATCCTGAAGGTCGCCGCCGTCAAGGCGCCCGGTTTCGGCGACCGACGCAAGGCGATGCTCGAGGATCTCGCGATCCTGACCGGTGCGACGGTGATCTCGGAGGAAACCGGCAAGCAGCTCGACAAGGCCACGCTCGAGGATCTTGGCAGTGCGAAGCGTGTCGAGGTGCGCAAGGACGATACGATCATCATCGACGGCGCGGGCGATGCGGCGCGCATCGAGGCGCGCGTGAATGCGATTCGCGTGCAGATCGACGAAGCGACGAGCGACTACGATCGCGAGAAGCTGCAGGAGCGCGTCGCGAAGCTCGCGGGCGGCGTGGCGGTGATCAAGGTCGGCGCGGTCACCGAGGTCGAGATGAAGGAGAAGAAGGATCGCGTCGACGATGCGCTGCATGCGACGCGCGCCGCGGTCGAAGAGGGCATCGTGCCGGGCGGCGGCGTCGCGCTGCTGCGCGCGCGCGCGGCGCTGTCGGACATCCGCGGCGCGAATGCGGACCAGGACGCCGGCATCCGGATCGTGCTGCGCGCGCTGGAGGCGCCGCTGCGCGTCATCGCGGCCAATGCGGGCGACGAACCGTCGGTCGTGATCTCGAAGGTGCTCGAGGGCAAGGGGAACTTCGGCTACAACGCGGCGACCGGCGAGTACGGCGATCTGGTCGAGGCAGGCGTGGTCGATCCGACCAAGGTCACGCGTACCGCGCTGCAGAACGCCGCGTCGATCGCGAGCCTCGTGCTGACGACCGATGCGACCGTCGCGCAAGCACCGAAAGAGGACAGCGCCGAGCCGGCCTCCGCGCCCGAACTCGGCTACTGACCTGCGTCGCAGGCCCGCCAGCGATGGTCGAACAGCCGCTGGCCGGAGCGGCTTTTGCCGGCGCGCGCGACAGCGGGGGCGCGTCGCGCCGTTTTTTCATGTTTGCGAGACCGACGATGAAGCTCGAACTTTCGATCGATTCCAGGCCGCTGAACGTCGAGATCGACGACGTGATCGCGGGCCTGCTCGCCGCGCGGCTCGGCCTGCCTCCGGACGGCGACCATCGCGGCGCGATCGGCCGCTACCTCGGCGACGCGGCGGGGCCGTGGACGCTCGACGACGACCATATGCGCAAGCGTGTGATGCGCCGCCTGATTCTCGACATCGCCGATCCGACGCTGGTCATCCAGTATCTGATGGCGGACCAGGGCGACCAGAGCCGGTCGGGCGAAACGGGCGCGTGATGCGCGCCGAACGCGCCCGCCCGTACGGCGAGGCGTCGGGCGCGCCGTTGTTCCTGCCGCTTCGCCGGCGCGTCGGCGTCCTCGTCGTACGGCCGGACACATCCGTTCAGGCACTGTCCGGCTTGCGGCCCTGAGGAGCCGGTTGCCCCGCGCCGAGCTCGGCGCCCGTCACCGGGTCGCTGTCCGGATCGGACGCGAGCCGCTGCGCCATCGCCTCGATGGCCTCCGCTTGCTGCGCGTCGAGCATGCCCTCGGCAATTCCGCTGCCGCCGTCGACCGCCGGTTCCGCGGGACGGATTTCCAGTTCGCCGCCGTGGTTCCAGGGGCCGACCAGCGGCGCGGCATCCGGCTGCATCCGGAAGTACACGTGATCGTACGGCGCCTTCGGCGGCAGCTTGCCCGGCGGGAAATTCGCGGTGATCGCATACAGCGCCTTCTCGAACGACATCTGGTGCGACACCTCGCGTGTCATCAGGAAGCCCAGCGCGTCGCGAATGTCCGGATCGTCGGTCACGTTGATCAGCCGCTCGTAGATGATCTTCGCGCGTGCTTCGGCCGCGATGTTCGAGCGCAGGTCGGCCGTCGGTTCGCCGATCGTGTCGATGTACGCGGCCGACCATGGCACGCCCCCCGAATTGGTCAGCGGCGCGCCCGCGCCGTACAGCACCTGCGTCACGTGGCTGTCGTTGCCCGCGCCGTGCAGCTTGCGGTACAGCTCGGCCTGTTCGTCGACCGCTTCGGCGAGTTCGCCCTTGGCGCCGCGGTTCAGCATCGCGGCCATCGAGCCGATCACTTCGAGGTGGCTCAGCTCCTCGGTGGCGATGTCGAGCAGCATGTCCTTGCGGCCCGGGTCTTCCTCGGTGATCGCCTGCGTGAAATAACGCATCGCGGCGGCGAGTTCGCCCTGCGGGCCGCCGAACTGCTCGAGCAGCAGATTGGCGAGGCCGGGGTTCGGCGCGCCGACGCGCACCGTGTACTGAAGCCGTGTGTTGTGGATGAACATGGCATCTCCGTGGAAAGGGATTGCGCGGGATTCGCGGTGTCGAAACAGCACGAACCGATCCCGCGGGCTGGCCGACGATCCCGGGCATGCGCGATGCTGGCCGCTGCCGGCTACGGTGGACGTGGTGTTGTCGCGAATGCCGAGGCGTGGGTTGTACAAAGTGAATGCATCGAGCCAGCCGGCAATGGCGGCGCGGCGCGGGTGGCGTCTGGCGCCGCGGGCGAACGGTTCGGGAGGGCCGACTTCTCGCGGCGAAGTGGCCGGTTGCCGCCGCAAGCGCGCGGCATGCGCAAGAGCGGAAGCAGTGGTGACGCGAGCGCATCGTTGTGACCTGCAATCGTCGTTGCGGGATTTTCAAACGGTTGTCATTTCGGCCGCATGGGCCATGCCATGCCGGCGCGGATGCGGCGCGGCGTGTCGGCGGCGGGCGGGGCGAACCGCGTCGGCGGCGCGCGATGCCGGTTTCGTAAAGGAGTGCAGATGGCCACGCTCGACAGGAACGCGGCGACGGAGCGCACCGCGGCGGACATGCGCGCGGTTTTTGCCGGCCGGCGACGCGGGCCGCTGGCGGCGCTGCCGTTCGCTGGACCGGCGATCGTCGCGTCGGTCGCC
Organism: Burkholderia sp. AU32262; assembly: GCF_020419985.1. Lineage (NCBI taxonomy): Bacteria > Pseudomonadati > Pseudomonadota > Betaproteobacteria > Burkholderiales > Burkholderiaceae > Burkholderia > Burkholderia sp. AU32262. Next base: position 3,063 of record NZ_JAIZRS010000047.1, on the reverse strand, counting down.
TATATGGATCCTGGCAATTTCGCGACGAACATCCGGGCCGGCGCGCAATTCGGTTACGCGCTGCTCTGGGTCGTGCTGATGGCGAACGGCATCGCGATGTTGTTCCAGTCGTTGTCGGCGAAGCTCGGCATCGTCACCGGCAGCAATCTCGCCGAACTGTGCCGCGTGCATTTCCCGCGGCCGGTGGTCTTCGGCATGTGGGTCGCGAGCGAGCTGGCCGCGATGGCCACCGAGCTGGCCGAATTCCTCGGCGGCGCGATCGCGCTGTCGTTGCTGTTCGGCCTGCCGACCTTCGCCGGGATGTTCGTGATGGCGCTCGCGACCTACGGCATCCTGCTGGCCGACCGGAACGGGTTCCGGCCGATGGAAATCGCGGTGGGCGCATTCGTCGGCGTGACCGGTCTTTGCTATCTCGCGGAACTGTTCATCGCGCCGGTCGACTGGGCCGAAGTCGGGCGCCATATCGTCGTGCCGGAATGGCCGCGCGGCGAGGCGTTGACGGTATCGGTCGGCATCGTCGGCGCGACGATCATGCCGCATGCGCTGTATCTGCACTCCGGGCTCACGCAGCGACGCGCGTCGGGGCTCGACCACGCGCAGCGCCGGATGATGGTGCGTTTCTCGAACCGGGAAGTGCTCGTCGCGCTGTCCGCCGCCGGCGCGATCAACATGGCCATGATCGTGATGGCGAGCGCGGCGTTTCACGCCGGCCATCGCGATGTCGCGCAGATCGAATCGGCGTACCGGATGCTCACGCCGTTGCTCGGCCAGGCGGCGGCGGCCTGCTTCCTCGTATCGCTGATGAGCGCCGGCATCTCGAGTTCCGTCGTCGGCACGATGGCCGGGCAGATGATCATGCAGGGCTTCGTGGGGTTCCGGATTCCGGTCTGGCTGCGCAGGCTGGTCACGATGGCGCCCGCGTTCGTCGTCGTCGGGATGGGCGTCGATTCGATGCAGGCGCTCGTGATCAGCCAGGTCGTGCTGTCCGTCGTATTGCCGGTGCCGATGCTCGCGCTGGTTTACTTCTGCAGCCGCCGTGACGTCATGGGCGCCTTTGCGAGCGGACGCATCGCGCGCCGCGCGGCGCTCGGCGCGACTGCCGTCGTCGTCGGGCTGAACGCCGTTTTGCTGGCGCAGCCGATCGGCGCAATGGTTTCGCGATTGGGCGGCAACTGAATGGCCGGGTGCGTCAGCGCCCCGACGGACATGGCGGCCCGTGTTTCGCGCGATGCCGCGCGTGCCGAAGGACGACAGGCGCGCGGGCCGGCTGGCGCTGGCCGGCGTGCGGGGTCATCGCGCTTTCAGCATTTCGTCGGCGAGCCGATAGGCGCTCACCGCGCGCTTCGATTCGTAGTCGGCGATCGTCGACACGTTGCGCCCGGCGTCGCGCGACAGCAATCCTTGCAGTGCGGCGGCCGCGAAGAAATCGCGCAGTTCCGGCATCGCGGATTTCGGCTCGGGCGGCGGGGCTTCGACGAGCGGCCCCGCTTTCCAGAACACGGGCGACGGCGTGGCTGCCTTGGAGACGGCGGCGGTTTGCTTGATGCTCACATCCTGGGAAAACGGCGTCATTTCTTCCCCTTCGATCACGTATCCGTTGGCGAAACAGCGTAACGTCCCCGACTGCATGAGCGAGCATCGTCTCGTGTTGTTTTTGAGCGGTACTAACTGCTTGATCGACGCGAATATTCGCTGGTAATACGGTATTCGTCAAAGAAAATAAATTGGATCCGGGTGGCCGGCGTGCGAGCACGATTCGTTCCCGCTCGCCGCGGAAGGGGGCAGCGCGTCTCGCGAACCACGGTGGAGGGTATGTCGGTGGGAATGACGTTCCGGTGAAACGAAAGCGGGCGACGGGTCGATGCGGGGCCGGAGTGCGAACGCGCAGCCGCTTGGCCGTTATTGTTCGGGCCGCCCGCCGCTCGTGAGGCCGTTCGGATCCCGCTGCCGGACTTCGGCGGGCGAGCCGGCCGTGTGCATCGCCTGTTCGAGAAGGGCGTGCGCGGCCTGCCACGCGCGGCCGGCCGCCGCGGAATCGTTGAACGCCCGGGCTTCGACGGTGGCGCCGTCCAGCAGCATCATGAAGACGGTCGCGAGCCGGTTTGCCGTTTCGGGCGGCACGAGCGCGGCGATCAGTTCTCCGATCCATTCAATCATCTTGCGGCGATAGCGAATCGCGACGTCCGAGATCGGCGCGTAAGCGGTGCCGAATTCGGCCAGCGCCCGCTCGAACAGGCAGCCGGCGAATTCGGGCGTCCTGAACCACGCCGCGTACCAGTCGAAGATGGTCTTGACGCGTTCGACCGGATCGACGACGTGCTGCAACTGCGAGTCGATGCTGCCGACGATCAGGTCGTAGCGCTGGACCAGCACTTCGCGGATGAGCTCGTCCTTGCTCGCGAAATGCCGGTACAGCGTCATGCGGGCGACACCGGAATCGTCGATGATCCAGTCGACGCCCACCGGGTGGAATCCGTGCCTCGAGAACAGTTCGGTCGCTTTGTCTACCACCAGCTGGCGTTTGTTGGCTCGCACGAACGGCTTCCTCCTCGATGTTTCAGCAGCATAGACCGATTATTCTAGCATCATGCTGCTCGATGAAATCGCCTCCGGCTCCTGTCCGACGGTACTTCCGGCTCGGCATGCTTCACGCGGCAAACGTGTTATCGAGTCGTCTTGACTATTGGATAGACCGATATGTATCATTTGAACCGAGTGAGCCGTGGTCGATATTGCGTGGATTGAAGAGAAGGAACCGGGGTGGATTTCCGTTTGCGCTTTCCGCCCGATCCCACGCTGCAACGATGCGTCAAGCCGAAAAGAGAACCTGAGAGAGCCTTGGCACGGGGCCCGCGGACGATCTTCACCGCGCCCCGCACCGGCCGGGGGCATGCTCGCGGGGCGAGCGCGCAAAGCAATACGGCGCCAATAAAACTTGAGGATAGTACCCATGTATCGCCGTTTACTCGCACCGGGGCTGCTGTTGCTGTTGGCCGCCTGCGCGCAGGATCCGTCCATCACCAGCAGCACGGTACGGATCTGCGACGACACGGGGTGTTCCGA
>NZ_JAIZRS010000046.1:0-25380 GCF_020419985.1 Burkholderia sp. AU32262 | reverse complement strand
AGGCAAGGCGACGGTCGTCGCGTTCATCGACGCGTGGAACAAGATGGTCGTCGCGCTGCGCAGCTACAAGGCGCAGGACGTGAAGGGCGGGCTGGGCCGCGGTGGCCAGCTTCAGGTCAACTGACGCTGACCGCGCCGGCGGGATGCCACCGGCCGCCTGTCGCGTGCGCCCCACTCATTGCGAGCGCCTTGCCGGTCGGTGAGCCATGCCGTGCGGACGTGGCGTCCCGGGTGCTCATCCCCGATCGTTGCCACACGGCGCCGCTGGACACCCGGCACGACTCGGCGGGAACGGTCGCCGAGTCGCGCCGGGCCGTGGCTCAGTCGTCTCCTTTCTCCAGTACGTTCTGCGTGAGCGTGACCGACGGAATCGTCGGCTTGAGCAACGCGCGGCGCGCGCGACGGCTCAGCCACTTCCAGCCGGCCACGAGCAGCAGCGCGACCAGCGGGATCGATGCGATCGTCCACGTGCCGTTCGGGTAGTCGAACGCCATCAACACCAGCACGCCGAGCAGGAACAGCAGCGTGAGCCACGACGTCACGGGTGCGCCCGGCATCCTGAACGATACGTCGTCCACCTCGCCGCGCCTGACCGCGGCGCGGAACTTCATCTGGCACACGACGATGAAGCCCCATGTGCTGACGATGCCGAGCGACGCGATGTTCAGCACGATCTCGAACACGCTCGACGGCACGAGATAGTTGAGCAGCACGCCGACCACATAGATCGCGACCGTCACCAGAATGCCCGCGTACGGCACGGATTGCGCGCTCATTCGCGCGAGGAACGCGGGAGCCGAGCCGCCCATCGACAGCGAACGCAACACGCGCCCCGTCGAATACAGGCCGGAGTTGAGGCTCGACAGCGCGGCGGTCAGCACGACGAGGTTCATCACCGAGCCGATGCCCGGCACGCCGAGCGCGCCGAAGAACGTGACGAACGGGCTCTGGCCCGCCTTGTACGCGCTCCACGGCAGCAGGCACACCAGCACCACCACCGACGCGACGTAGAAAATCGCGATGCGCCAGATCACGTTGTTGATCGCGCGCGGCAGCACCTTGCGCGCATCCTTGCATTCGCCGGCGGCCGTGCCGACGAGTTCGACGCCCGCGAACGCGAACACCACGCCCTGTACCAGCACCAGCGCCGGCATCAGTCCGTGCGGAAAGAACCCGCCGTTGTCGGTGATCAGATGCATGCCGGTGTCATGGCCGGCGACCGGCATGCCCGTGCCGAGGATGACCGAACCGATCACGAGAAACAGCACGATCGCGGCGACCTTGATCAGCGCGAACCAGAACTCCATCTCGGCGAACCACTTCACGCCGATCAGGTTCATCGTCGCGACGATGCAGAGCGCGACGAGCGCGAAGATCCACTGCGGCACGGCCGCGAACGGCGCCCAGTAATGCATGTAGAGCGCGACGGCGGTGATGTCGACGATGCCGGTCATCGCCCAGTTCAGGAAGTACATCCAGCCGGCGACGAACGATGCCTTCTCGCCGAGGAATTCGCGCGCGTACGACACGAAGCTGCCGCTGCTGGGGCGATGCATCACGAGCTCGCCGAGCGCGCGCAGGATCAGGAACGAAAACGCGCCGCACACCAGATAGACGATCGCGAGCGACGGGCCGGCGGCCTGCAGTCGGCCGCCCGCCCCGAGAAACAGCCCGGTGCCGATGGCCCCGCCAATCGCGATCATCTGCACCTGTCGATTGCCGAGGGTCTGGTGATAGCCGGCTTCGTGCGATTCGAGCCAGCTGCGTTTGTCGGTTTCGCCGGTTGTCGACGGTTCGGGAATCGATGCCATGACGGTATCCTCGCGCACGGATGGGATTGAATTCATCCCGATCGCGAGGCGATCGGGACCACCGGTACCGGCGGACGAGGGCGCGGAATCAAGCGCACCTGCCCTGATTGCGATTCGCCGGGCGTGGCGAACGGCACGGTACGTCGCGAACGTATTCAGCCGTAATTCCCGTCACAAACGGAATGCAAATTTCGACTGGGCCTGTTCGAATCCGTGCATAGGGGCCGGGCGGCGGGTGAACCGGTCAGTTAATTTGGTGCGCCGGCGCGCCCTGTGAGGGCAACCGCCGCCGCCGGCGCCGGCTCATGCACCGAAATGAGGAATGCGGATCGACGGGTTGCCCGGCTGGGTCGGTGCGGCAAGCGTTGCACGGGGCGTGGCCCGGTTCTTGCTGGAGTCGTGTCGGGCCGCGCAACGGTTGCGCGCGCCCCGACGACATACCAGACAAGGAAGATTCACCGTGAGCCCGACGACCCGACCGTTCCCCCGACGCACCTGGCTGGCTGCGTTGATCGCCGCACCCGTGATGGCGCTGTTCGCCGCCGCGCCGGCCCATGCCGATGCGCTCGACACCATCGCGAAAAACGGCACGCTGCGCGTCGCGGTGCCCGAGGACTATCCGCCTTTCGGCTCGGTCGGCACGGACATGCAGCCGCAGGGCTACGACATCGACATGGCCGGCCTGCTCGCCAAGGCGCTCGGCGTCAAGCTGAAGCTGGTGCCCGTGAACAGCGCGAACCGGATTCCGTACCTGACGACCAACAAGGTCGACATGGTGATCTCGTCGCTCGGCAAGACGCCGGAGCGCGAGAAGGTCATCGATTTCTCGAGCGCGTACGCACCGTATTTCCAGGGCGTGTTCGGCCCGTCCGACGTGAAGGTGAGCGCGCCCGCCGACCTGACCGGCAAGACGGTCGGCGCCACGCGCGGCGCGCTCGAGGAGATCGCGCTGTCGCAGCTCGCGCCGAACGCGACGATCAAGCGCTTCGAGGACAACAACGCGACGATCCAGGCGTTCCTGTCGGGGCAAGTGCAACTGATCGCGGCCGGCAACATCGTCGCGGCGGCGATTCTCGCGAAGAATCCGCCGCGCCGCCCCGAGGTCAAGTTCGTGATCAAGAATTCGCCGTGCTTCGTCGGCGTCAACAAGAACGAACCGCGCCTGCTCGCGAAGATCGACGATGCGATCGCGCATGCGAAGCAGGACGGCACGCTGGGCGAGATGTCGCGGAAGTGGCTCGGCCAGCCGCTGCCGGCCGGACTGTGACGAATCGTCGTGTCGCCTGACACGTCGCCGCTGCCGGCATGCCGGGCGCGGCGCGTGTCGTTGTCCGAACCCGAATTCATTCCGTTCCCATGAGCTACCAGCTTCAATTCGGCGAGCTCGCCGAATACGTCGGCGTGTTCGCGAGCGGCGCGGCGATCACGCTCGCGCTGACCGCGGTCGCGACCGTGCTCGGCGTGGCGGTCGGCGTGCTCGGCGCGGCCGCGTACAGCGCCGACGCGCGCGCGGCCGTACGATTGCGCCCGCTGATCGGCGCGTACGTCGAGGCGATCCGCAATACGCCGTTCGTCGTCCAGCTTTTCTTCATCTTCTTCGGCTTGCCGGCGCTCGGCGTGCACATCGACGAATACACGGCCGCGATTCTCGCGATGACGCTCAATCTCGGTGCGTACTCGGTCGAGATCGTGCGCGCGGGCGTGGCCGCCGTGCCGAAAGGGCATCTGGAGGCCGCGTCGGCGCTGGCGATGTCGCGCGCGCAGATGCTGCGCCACGTCGTGCTGCCGCAGGCGCTCGCCAAGGTGTTTCCCGCGCTGTCGAGCCAGATCGTGATCACGATGCTCGGTTCGGCGGTCGTGTCGCAGATCTCGGTGGCCGACCTGACCTATGCGGCCGGCTACATTCAGTCGCGCAACTTCCGCGCGTTCGAGACGTACTTCGTGATCACGCTCGCGTATCTGGCGATGGCGCTGCTGCTGCGCGCCACGCTCGGCGCGATGGGCCGCCGCCTGTTCTCCCGTCGCCTGCGAGGTGCGCGATGACCGATTTCACGTTCGGGCAGATTCTCACGAACCTGCTGCTGGCTGCGCGCTGGACGATCGTGCTGTCGATCGTGTCGTTCGTGACGGGCGGCCTCGTCGGCCTCGGGCTGCTCGTGATGCGCGTATCGAGTTCGACACTGCTGCGCGGCGTCGCGAAGCTCTATATCGAAGTGTTCCAGGGCACCCCGTTGCTGATGCAACTGTTCATCGTGTTCTTCGGCCTGCCGCTCGTCGGGCTCGACGTGCCGCCGTGGGTCGCGGCCACGGCAGGGCTCACGTTCTTCACCAGTGCGTATCTCGCGGAAATCTGGCGCGGCTGCGTCGAGGCCGTGCCGAAGGGGCAATGGGAGGCATCGGCGAGCCTGGCGATGAGCTACGTCGAGCAACTGCGTCACGTGATCCTGCCGCAGGCCGCGCGCATCGCGATCGCGCCGACGGTCGGCTTCGGCGTGCAGGCCGTGAAGGATACGGCGCTGGTGTCGATCATCGGCTTCACCGAGCTGACGAAGGTCGGCATCGCGATCTCGAACGCGACGTTCCGGCCGTTCGTCGTGTACGGCCTCGTCGCACTGATCTATTTCGCGCTCTGTTATCCGCTTACCCGTTACGCGCGCACGTTGCAAAGGAGATGGCATGCCGCTCGTTGAAACCCGTGGTCTCGAAAAGAACTTCGGCACCCATCATGTGCTCAAGGGCATCGATTTCTCCGTCGAGCGCGGGCAGGTCGTCTCGATCATCGGCCGCAGCGGCTCGGGCAAGAGCACGCTGTTGCGCACGCTCAACGGGCTCGAGAGCATCGACGCGGGCTCGATCTCGGTCGACGGCGAACGCGTGGATGCGCGGCATGCGGACCTGCGTGCGCTGCGGCTCAAGGTCGGCATGGTGTTCCAGCAATACAACCTGTTTCCGCACCTGAGCGCCGGGCAAAACGTGATGCTCGCGCAGTCGGTGGTGAAGAAGGCGCATCGTCAGCAGGCGCGCGCGATCGCGGAACTGATGCTCGAGCGCGTGGGCCTCGGCGACAAGTTCGACGCGTTTCCGGAACAACTGTCGGGCGGCCAGCAGCAGCGCGTCGCGATCGCGCGTGCGCTCGCGATGAAGCCGAGCGTGCTGCTGTGCGACGAAATCACGTCCGCGCTCGATCCCGAGCTCGTCGGCGAGGTGCTGGGCGTCGTCGAGCAGCTCGCGCGCGAGGACATGACGCTGATCATGGTCACGCACGAGATGAACTTCGCGCGTGCGGTGAGCGACAGGATCGTGTTCATGCACCAGGGCCGCGTGTGGGAGAGCGGAACGGCCGACGAGATCTTCGAGCGGCCGCAGACGGTGGAGCTGACGCGGTTTCTGGGCAGCGTCCGGAACCCGGAGGCGGCCGCGCGCTGATACGCGGTGCCGGCGCGGCTGCGCATGTCGATCGACGACTTCGGAACGGGTCATTCGAGCCTGCTGCACGTGTGCACCCGGCGTGGCGGCAGCGCACGCCCGCGCCCGTGTTCCGGGCGCGTCGGCGAGTATCCGTTCCGATGAAGGCCGACGGATGAATCATCCGGATTCGGTTGCCGACGCCGCGCACGGACGCGCCGTTACTCCACGGCCGGAAAATCGAGCGTCGTGTCGTTCACGCGGTTCACGAGATTCGTGAACGTGATCGACGCGATGGCAAGATTGATCTCGATCAGCTGACGTTCCGTATAGCCAGCTGCACGTACTGCATCGACGACTGCACCGGGCACCGTGCCACGCGTGCCGACGAGCGTACGGACATACGTGACCAGCGCATCCCGCGCGGCGTCGCCGGTTGCCTCGCCCGCGCGCACCTGCTTCATCTGATCGCTCGTCAGGCCGGCCAGCTTGCCCATCAGCGTGTGAGCCGCGACGCAGTAGTCACAGCCCGCGTATTCGCTGACCGCCAGCTTGATGACTTCGATGTCTGCCTTGCCGAGCGTGCTCGACGCGACAGCGGCGTCGAACGCCAGCGCCGCGCCGAGTGCGTCGGGGCTGTGCGTTCCGATGGTTGCGTACGCATTGGGCACCTTGCCGACGGCCTTCTTGATCTTCGCGAATACTTCGGCGGCCGGGCCGGTTGCGTCTTCGGGGCGAATGGTGGTGAGACGGGACATGATCGACTCCTTCGTTCGGATTGAGGGTTGAACCGCTTAGCCATGTCGTATGGCATGGGAGTCAGTGTAGGGGTGCGCGGAGAGTTCTTTAATGCCATAATTCCGCAACTTCATGCCCAAACGTCTCATATGGAACTGCTGGACCGATTGCTCGCGCTGATGCCGGTCACCGGACGGCTCGATGTGCGATGCCACTTCGGCTCGCCGTGGCGCATCGACCATCCCGAGTCGAACGAGTGGGAATTTCCCTATCACGTGCTGTTGCGCGGCGAGGCCGTGGTGGAAGGCGACGCCGGCGCGAAAGGCGAACCCGCGCTTCGAATGAAAGCCGGCGATATCGTGCTGTTTCCTTCCGGCAGCGCGCACAGCCTGCGCGACGGCAGCGGCAAGCCGCCCCGCCCGGCACGCGAGCGGCATCAGGACGGCCTGACCATTGTCACGAACGGCCGCACACGCGATGGCGCCGATGTGCTCTGCGGCCGCTTCATCCTCCCGGCGGTGCCGCAGCAGTTGCTGCGCGACCATCTGCCGGGGCGTTTGCTGGTAAGCAGCGTGAGCGAGGGCGACGGACCGGCGCGCGACGCCGCATTCGCGGCCACCAGGCTCGCCCGCGTCATCGAATTGATGCGCGAGGAAGCGTTCGAGCAACGACCGGGCAGCGCGACGGTCGTGAACCAGTTGTCGGGCGCGCTGTTTGCGTTGACCCTGCGATGCGCGTCCGATACCGGCCACGCGCCGCGCGGCCTGCTGGCGCTTGCGCAGCGTCAGCGGCTGCAGCCGGCGCTCGCGGCCATGTTCGATGAACCTGATAAGCCGTGGACGCTTCCGCAACTGGCCGCGCTCTGTCACATGTCGCGTGCCACGTTCGCACGCCACTTTGAAGAGGCGATCAGCCGCTCGGCAAGCGATGTGCTGACGGAAATCCGCATGGCGCTGGCCGGGCGCAAGCTGGCGCAAACGACGATGTCCGTCGCGGAGATCGGCGAATCGGTCGGATATCGATCGGAGGCCGCATTCCAACGGGTGTTCAAACGGCAGGTAGGCATGACGCCGGCGAAGTGGCGCATGCGGTCGTCGCAAACCGCGGAGCCGCAGGCGCGTTCAGCGTGACGGACGATGCGCACGCTGCGTTCGCCCGTCGGTTCCGTCCGGGCACGGCGTTCGCGCAATCGCGTGGATGCGGATCGGCCGCGCCATGTTGCCGCTCGATCGCTGCCGGCCGGCGACCACGCATCCGTCGACGACGCTCGTGCATGCACGGGCCATGATCGTCGTGCCGATGTCGCACGCGGAGCGGGTTCGAAACTTTGCTATGCTGGCCGCCGCCATGCGGCGACATGGATGCGCACGATACGCACGCTGCGCGTGAGGACACGTTCACTTCACCCGGATATCTTTCAGACATGGACAGGCTCCAGGCCATGACCACCTTCGTCACGGTGGTCGAGACGGAAGGATTCGCATCGGCGGCGCGCAAGCTGAACGTATCGCCGTCGGTAATCAGCCGCGTGATGACGGAGCTCGAGGAGCATCTGGGCGTGCGGCTCTTGACGCGGACGACGCGCGTGGTCCGCATCACCGATGCGGGCGCGTCGTTTTACGAAGACTGCCGGCGAATCCTGGCGGACATCGACGCGGCGGAGCTTTCCGCCACCGGCACCGGCAATACGCCACGCGGCCAGCTCACCGTCACCGCGCCGGTGCTGTTCGGCAAGACCTACGTGACGCCTATCGCGCTCGAGTATCTGGAGCAGCATCCTTTCGTCAATCTCAACTGCTGGTTTCTGGACCGCGTCGTGAATCTCGTCGATGAAGGCGCCGACGTGGCCGTGCGCATCGGCGAGCTTCCGAATTCGTCGCTGCAGGCGATCCCGGTCGGCAAGGTGCGGCGCGTGCTGTGCGCTTCTCCCGCTTATCTCAGTGCGCACGGCACGCCGCGGCATCCGGACGATCTCGCGGCTCACGTCACGATCCAGGCGACGGGCATCACGCCGGCGCCGGAATGGCGCTTGCGCGCGCGGGACAAGACGCTCACCGTCCCTATCCAGCCGCGCCTGGTGACCACGACGAACGATTCCGCGATCGCCGCGGCGACGGCCGGCCTCGGAATCGTGCGCCTGCTGTCCTATCAGGTGGTCGACGAGCTCGCGCAAGGCACGCTGTGCGTGCTGCTGGCCGAGCACGAACTTGCCCCGCTTCCGGTTCATGTCGTGCATCGGGAGGGCAGGCACGCGAACCGGAAGGCGCGCGCCTTCATCGATCTCTGCGTCGAAAAGCTGAGAGCCAAGGCGCCGATGTGGTCTGCATAGCCGACAGCGGCGAGTCGGCACGGCGCGCGCGGCGGAACCATCCCGAACGGCGCGCGTATCAAGCATCGCATTCGGTCTGCAAGCAGGCCCTGCAGGCCGAGATCGCTCAGGCCGGGATGATCGTCGGGCCCGCGCCCGAGCACGACGTTGACGTCTTTCCGGATCCAACGCCTTTCGTTGGCAACCGCCGCCGCGTGACGCGGGTTCTGAATTACACGTCGAGCAGCAGACGGTCGCCGCCGCCCGATTCGCGATGCGCGGGCACCGCGCAGCAGATCAGCGCTTCGTCGTCCGATACCTTGAATGCCGGCGCGACCGGATACGTCACCGCGCCTTCGACGATCCGGGTGCGGCAGGTGCCGCAACTCCCTCCCCGGCACCCGTATTCGGGCGTCAGGCCGCGGGCCTCGGCCAGCTCCAGCAGCGAGCCGCTACCCGGTTGCCAGCGCGCTTCCTTGCCCGACTTGACGAATGCAACGGGTGTCGGCGTATCCGCCGGCGCACGCAGTGGGGCACGTGCGCCCGGATCGGCGCGACGCTCGAGCCCGGAAGGGCCGAACGACTCCGCGTGGATTCGGTCGTCCGCCACGTTCAGGTCGCGCAGCCCGTCATAGACCGCCTGCATGAAGCCCGACGGTCCGCACAGATAGAAGTCGTAGTCGTCGAACGGCAGCGTGGCGCGCAACAGGTTCGCATCGATGCGGCCGACGACGTCGAACTCGTCGCCCTCGCGCGCGCCGCTCGCGTCCGACAGGACACGCACCACGTTCACCGCGCCGTTCGCCGCCGATGCGAGCTGGGCGATCTCGTCGCTGAACGCGCGTTCCTTCACGGAGCGTGCGGCGTGAAAGAACCAGGTCTTGCGCGTGCCGCGCTTGCGCGCGCCTTCGTAGACGATGTGACGCAACATCGCCAGCATCGGCGTGATCCCGACACCGGCCGCCAGTAATACGGCGGGACGGCGCTCGAGCGCATCGACCGTGAATTGCCCGGCGGGCGCCCGGACGTCGATGCGGTCACCGACCTGCACCATGTCATGCAGATGCGACGACACGCGTCCTTCGCGCTTGACGCTGATGCGATACACGCCGTCTGACGGCGCGCTCGACAACGTATAAGTGCGGATGAACGGAGCGCCGTTCTCCGACAGGTTCACGCGAATCGGCACGTGCTGGCCTGCCAGATGCGGCACCAATCCGGCGCCGTCCTCGGGATCGAGCTGGAACGAGCGGATCAGCGTGCTCTCGTCGGTGATTTTCGCGACCCTGAACGGACGCCATGCCCGTGCCAGTTCGGCCGCTTTCAGGCGGCGCGCGGCCTCGTCCCAGCTCCCCGTCATCAGCGAGTTGGGCGACCAGCCTTCCGCCCGGAACGTCCAGCGCAACGGCAATGCGCCGGCGCGATAAACGACGCGGCGCGGCTTGAAGCGCCACAGTCGCTCCGCGCCCTGAAATGCGGCGATCTCGGGCGAATCGAGGTCGACTTCGGCTTCACCGGTCATCTGCAACACGTCGCCGGTTTCGAAGTCGGCGAACACGATGCCCGCGCGCGGATTGACCAGGAAATTGCCGAGTGTCGCGAAGAACAGGTTGCCGGCGAAATCGGGAATCGTCAGCACGCCGTCGTCGCCGATGCGCACGAACCCCGCCTTGCCGCCGCGATGCGAAACGTCGACCTGACGTTCGGCGCCGTCGCCGACGTAGGACGCAACGAACAGCGTGTCGGCAGCCGCGATGATCGCGCGGGCGCGATCGTCGAGATGATCGCTCTGCTCAGGTGCGATTGCGGAAAACGTATCGGGTTCGCGTACGAACGCGAAATCGCGCAACTGGATGTATTGCGGGCAGTTGCCGAAGCTCTGCACGACGTCGAGATCGAATGCGCGCGTCTCGCCGCGGCGGATCACGCCGTTCAGCCGATTGCGACGCCGCGTATGCAGTTCGATGCCGAGCAGGCCGATCGCCGCGCCGTCGCGCGTGCCGCCGGCAGCCGGATCGTTCGGATCGAATACGGTGTCGATGCGCAGACGCTTGTCGTTCGGCGACTGCATGAAGCCGGGCCGGCCGAACGCGAACGTCGCCCATACGTCGCCGTCGTCCGCCACCGCGCCGACGACGACGAAAGGCAACTGCGCGAAGAACGCTCGATGCTGGTCGGGCATGTGGTTCCTGACGAAGCGCCGTCCCACGCTGTCCATCTTCTGCATCACGCCTGTCTTTTCCTGCAGCTCGAGTTCGCCCCGATGCCACGGCGAGTTCGCTTCATTCGATACCGTGCTCACGATGTGTCTCCTCGACGGAATTTGCACATGACGCGTTGGATGCGCCGGCGTCGCCCGTCGGCCTGCACGGGCGACGGGCCGACTTCGCTCACGCAGCCGCCGCGAGCCCGACCGGCGTCTTCACGAACTCGACGAAGCCCGGCAACGCTTCGATGCGGCGCAGCCACGCCGCGACGTTCGAATAGCCCGACAGATCCACGTTGCCTTCCGGCGCGCGCGCGACGTAGCTGTACAACGCGACGTCGGCGATGGTCGGCTTCGGTCCGACGATGAAGTCGCGCGCCGCGAGTTCGGCGTCGATGAGCGCGAGGATGCGATGCGCACGGGCGATCACTTCGTCGGCGTTGAACTTCGCGCCGAACACCGTGATGAGTCGCGCGGCGGCTGGGCCGAATGCGATCTCGCCGGCCGCGACGGACAACCAGCGCTGCACGGCGGCTTCCTGTACGGGCGATGGCGGGAGGAAGTCGCGGTTGCCCGACGTGCGGGCGAGATACACGAGAATGGCGTTCGAATCGGCGATCACGGTGTCCCCGTCGACCAGCACCGGCACCTGACCGAAGCGGTTCAGCGCCAGAAATTCAGGCGACTTGTGCGCGCCGGCGGCCAGGTCGACTTCAATCAGTTCGTGCTCGATGCCGAGCAGCGAGATGAGCAGGCGTGCGCGGTGCGAATGACCGGAAAGCGGGTGAACGTAGAGCTTCATGACGGTGTCCTTTGGGGCAGGTGCGACGAGCAGGTCTCATCGCTTGCGGTAAGTCTAGAAACTCGTCGGTTGCGGCAGAATCCCCGCTGCCGAGAATTGATCGTTCTCGTTTCGAGACGAGTCGGACGAAAGCCGGTGTGGTCGTCAAGGCGCGTGACGGGCGTGTTGGCGTTGTTTTCCGTGTCGGTCCCGAACCGGCTGGCAGGCTGGCGGGCACGTGGAGACCGAGCGGCGGTCGCGCATTGAAAGACGCCGTGTGTCAGGCGTACGGACGGAAGACATCGGGTAGCCGGGGTCGACCACGAGGCGTCGTCGACCGCGTCGTGTCTTCCGCTCGCCGCCGGAGCGTGACGGGGCCACGACAACCTGGATGTGCTGCCGACGTAGGTGTTATATTGCGCGCGCATGCGCCCCGACCGATGAACCAACACAACCAGTATCCGCGGACCGGCGCGCCATAGAAAGACAACTAGAACGGGTCCGTCGCGCCATCGGGGCAGCCTCTCCGTGACCGGCGCCAGGCCCATGGGTCTATGCACCGAGGGGATCGACATGAACCGGGTCTATCGGCTGGTCTGGAGCCGCAGCTTGCATGCTCCGCAAGTGGTATCCGAACGCACGAGGGCGTCGCACGGCGGAGTCGACACCGGCCATGGCGCCACGCCCGCGCGCCGCCGCGCCTGCCTCGTTTCGATCGGCGTGTCGCTCGGTCTGGCCGGCGCGGCCGTCCCGGGTTGGGCCGCCACGTGTTCGTCCGCCACCATCGCGAATTGCAGCGCGCCCGGCGGCGACGGCATCCCGGACCGAAGCGGCAACGGCGGCAGCGGTAACGGCGGTGGCGGGGGTTCGTCTACGTTGGGCGGAGGCTCGGCCACGGTCCAGGTCCCCGGCGGGGCCACGTCAGGCGGGACAGGCGGCACCGGTGCGACGAACGACAGCGGCCAGGGCGGCCCCGGCGGAGCGCCGGCGGTGGTGCTCGCCGGCGATGCGGTGGTCAACGCGAACGCGCAAGGCGGCGCCGGTCAGGCCTTCGATGGATTCAATTTCGCCGGCGGTGCCGGTGGCGGCGGCGCGGGCGTGTATTCGACCGGCACCAGCGTGACCGTCAACAACGGCGTGACGGTGCAGGGCGGCACCGGCGGGAATGGCGGAGCCGGCACGTCGGGGCCTGCGTCGAACGGCGGCGGTGGAGGCGGCGGGGGCGCTGCGCTCGTCATGGTGACGCCGGCGGCCGACGTGACGAACCAGGGAGCGCTCGTCGGCGGAAACGGCGGCAACGGGGGCAGTGGCGGAAACCCGGGCGGCGGCGGCGGGGGCGGCGACGGGCTGCTGACGTTGGGGCCCGGTTCGCAGGTGACCAACCTCGGAACCATCACCGGCGGTGTGGGCGGCGTCAGCGGCGGTGGCGCAAGCACGGCCGGAGCCAGCGGCGCCGGTGTCAACCTGGCCGGCGGCTTCACCGTGCTGACCAACGTCGGCACGATCGCCGGCGGCGCCGGCAACGGCGCGACCGCCGGGGCCGGCGTCATCGTCAATGGCGGCGATTTCGTCGTCAACGGCGGTACGATCTCGGGCGGCTTGTACGCGGACGGCGTGACGCGCGCGGCAGCCGTCCGGTTCAACGGCGCGAACAATACGCTGCAGTTGGTGACCGGGTCCAACATCGTCGGAAACCTCGAGGTGGCTGCTGCGGCGGCGGCCACCATCGCCGCGGGTTCCGCCGGGCTCACGCTGTCCAACCAGGTGACGCTCGGCGATGCCGCGTCCCGGGTGACCTTCAATTCCGGCGCGACCGGTCTCGTGGTTTCAGGCGTGGTATCCGGGGCGGGCAGTGTGGCCGTGAGCGGCGGCCGAACGATCACGCTGACAGGAGACAACACCTATACCGGCGGCACCACCATCAGCGCCGGCACGCTGCAGATCGGCAGCGGCGGGACCACGGGCTCCGTCGTCGGCAACATCGTCAACCATGGCACGTTGGCGTTCAACCGCAGCGACACGGTGTCGTATGGCGGCACCGTCAGCGGGGCGGGCGGCCTCGTGCAGGCGGGTACCGGCACGCTCGCGATATCCGGCGCCGCCAGCTATACGGGGAGCACCGCGATCAACGGCGGCACGCTCGCGCTGATCGGCACGGGCAGCATCGCTGCTTCCAGCGGGATTGCCAACAACGGCACGTTCGACATCTCGGGGACGACCTCGGGCGCCACGATCAATGCGCTCACGGGTACGGGCACGGTCGCGTTGGGCAGCCGGACGCTGACGCTGGCCAATGCGGCCGGCACGTTCAGCGGTGTGATCGGCGGTACCGGCGGGCTCAACGTGGCGGGCGGCACGCAAACGCTGTCGGGCGCCCACGCCTTTACCGGTGCAACGTCGATCAACGCCGGCACGCTGGCATTAACCGGTTCGGGCAGCCTCGCCGCCTCCAGCGGAATCGCCAACAACGGCACGTTCGATATCTCGGGGACGACGGCCGGGGCGACGATCAATACGCTCACCGGCGCGGGCACGGTGGCGCTGGGCGGTCGCACGCTGACGCTCGCCAATGCGGCCGGCACGTTCAGCGGCGTGATCGGCGGCACCGGCGGCCTGACGGTTGCGGGCGGTACGCAGGCGCTGTCCGGTACGAACGGCTTTACCGGTGCAACGTCGATCAACGCCGGCACGCTGGCATTGACCGGTTCGGGCAGCCTGGCCGCCTCCAGCGCAATCGCCAACAACGGCACGTTCGACATCTCGGCGACCGCCGCCGGGGCGACGATCAATGCGCTGACCGGCACGGGCACGGTGGCGCTGGGCAGCCGCACGCTGACGCTGGCCAATGCGGCCGGCACGTTCGGCGGAACCATCAACGGGACGGGCGCACTGACCGTCGGCGGCGGTACGCAAACACTGTCGGCGGCGAACGCCTACACGGGCGCTACCACCGTCAATGCCGGAACGCTGGCGCTGACCGGTTCGGGCAGCATTGCGGCCTCCAGCGCGGTCGTCGACAACGGGACGTTCGATATCTCGGGGACGACCGCCGGGGCGACGATCAATGCGCTCACGGGTACGGGCACGGTCGCGCTGGGCGGTCGCACGTTGACGCTCGCCAATGCGGCCGGCACGTTCGGCGGTGTGATTGACGGCAGCGGCGGGCTGACCGTGGCGGGCGGCACGCAAACGCTGTCGGGCGCGAACACGTACACCGGGGCGACGACGGTCGACGCGGGCACGCTCGCGTTGTCGGGCGCCGGCCGGCTGGCGTCGTCCACGTCGGTCACGCTCGCCGGCCACGCGGCCGCGCTCGACCTGTCCGCGGCCGGCAGCCAGACGGTCGCGCATCTGTCCGGCGTGGCAGGCAGCCGCGTGGTGGTGGGCGGCAGCGCGCTCACGCTGGCCGACGACTCGTCGCAAACCTTCAGCGGCAGCCTCGTCGGCACCGGCGGCCTGGTCAAACGAGGCGCGGGCACGCTGACGCTGAACGGTATCAGCAACGCGTTCTCCGGAACGACGACGGTGGCGGGCGGCACGTTGGCCGTCGGCGACGCGGCGAATGCCGGTGCAGTGCTGGGGGGCAATGTCGTGGTCGATGCGCTCGGCACGTTGCGCGGCCATGGCACGGTGGCGGGCGCCGTCAGCAGCAGCGGGGTGGTCGCGCCGGGCGGTTCGATCGGAACGCTGACCGTGGGCGGCAACTACACGCAGGCGGCGGGCGGCACGCTGTCGATCGAGGTCAGCCCGACGGAAGCATCGCAATTGCGCGTAGGCGGCGCCGCGACGCTCGGCGGTTCGTTGGCCGTTCTGTTCGATCCCGGCACCTATACCGCCCGCCGCTACACCGTGCTGAGCGCGGCCAACGGCGTGACGGGCCGTTTCTCGAACGTCGGCACCAGCACGGCCGGCGCGAATCTCGGCGCGTTGCAATCGTCGGTGGACTACGGCGCCAATGCGGTCGACCTGCTGCTCGCCGAGCCGGCCGGGCCCGGTACGCCGGCCGGCCCAACGGTCATCGCGCCGACCAGGACGTCGATCTACACGGCGCTCGGCACGACGGCCTTGCTGCAGGCGCAAGACGCCAGTTCGACGCTGCTCGGGCGTCTCGCCGGCCGGCAGGATGACGCGGCGGGTGCCAGCAACGTGTGGGCCGTGGCCAATGGTTCCAGCACCAAGGTGGGCGGCACGGGCGGCGCGCCGGGCTTCCTCACGCACGCGTACGGGTTCCTGGCGGGCGCACAGGGGCGGCTCGGCGACGCGACGGTCGGTGCGGCCGGCGGCTACACGCACACCACGCTGGCCGAAGACACGACAGGCGCATCAGGCGCCATCGACACGCTGCGCGTCGCGCTGTACGGCGCACGGCCGATCGGCGCCGTCAACCTGTCGGCGGCGCTCGGCTACGGTCTCGATTTCCTGTCGCAGAAGCGGCCGTTCGGCAGCGTGGGTACCGCCGAAGGCGACCATCTCGGCCACGAATTCACCGCCGCCACGCAGGCCAGTCTGCCGATGGAAGCCGGCGGTTTCCGGTTCACGCCGCACATCGGGCTGCGGTATGCGTACGTGCGCGGCACCGGCTTCGGCGAGAACGGCGCCAACGGCCAGAACCTGAACGTCGGGCCCGACAGTGCGAGAAGCCTTCAGCCTTACGCGGGCGTGTCGCTCGACAAGGCGTTCGGCGACGCCGTGCGCCCGGTCGGCGTCCAGCTTCGCGTCGGCTATGCGCACGAGGTGCTGCGCGGCAGCCGCGTCGTCCAGGTGCAGAGCCAGGACGGGACCGTGTTCGCGGCGCCGGGTACCGATCTTCCGCGCGCGTTCCTGACCACGGGCGCCAGCGTCACGCTGCAGGCCGCCAAGACGACCACGGTATCGCTCGGGCTGGATGCGACGATCGATACGAGCCACGTGTCGGCGCAGTCCGCATATGTGCGCGTCAATTCCCGGTTCTGACCGCATGGGAGCCGAGATGGCGAAACCGTGCCGTCTTTTCGAACCGGCCTTTTGGCGTTTGCGCCGGAGCGCGTCGAATCGAGTTCGAGGGGCCGGAGCGGGAAGCCTCGCCGAGATTGGCTCACATCACGAGTACGATCCAGATTTAAACGATTTGTGATCACTCTCCGCCGCAAAATTTTGCACAATGACGGCAGCGCGGCCTTTCGCCGGGCGGCGATCCGGGCGACCGCGCGCCGCCCGGCAACCGCCCGACAACCCTTACCGAGCGTCGCGCCGACGTGCCGCCGCCCACCGCCATGGACCAACCGAAACGCATCCTGATCGTCGAGGACGACGCCGACATCGCCGACGTGCTGAGCCTGCACCTGCGCGACGAGCGCTACGAGGTCGTGCACAGCGCGGACGGCGCCGAAGGGCTGCGCCTGCTCGAACAGGGCAACTGGGACGCGCTGATCCTCGACCTGATGCTGCCGGGCGTCGACGGCCTCGAAATCTGCCGGCGCGCGCGGGCGATGACGCGCTACACGCCGATCATCATCACGAGCGCGCGCTCGAGCGAGGTGCACCGGATCCTCGGCCTCGAACTCGGCGCCGACGACTACCTCGCGAAGCCGTTCTCGGTGCTCGAACTCGTCGCGCGCGTGAAGGCGCTGCTGCGGCGCGTCGATGCGCTCGCGCGCGATTCGCGGATCGACGCGGGCACGCTCGACGTCGCCGGGCTGGCGATCGACCCGATCGCGCGCGAGGCGAGCGTCGACGGCGTGCGCATCGACCTCACGCCGCGCGAATTCGACCTGCTGTATTTCTTCGCGCGGCACCCGGGCAAGGTGTTTTCGCGGATGGACCTGCTCAATGCGGTGTGGGGCTACCAGCACGAAGGCTACGAACACACGGTCAATACCCACATCAACCGGCTGCGCGCGAAGATCGAGGCCGATCCGGCCGAGCCCGTGCGAATCCTCACCGTCTGGGGCCGCGGCTACAAGCTCGCCGCGCCGGGCCAGCGGGACGCATGATGAAACTCACGCTCACGCGGCGGCTGTCGCTCGTGTTCTCGATCCTGCTGCTCGCGTGCTCGGGCGCGTCGGCGTGGCTGCAGATCCGCGCGAACGACATGCGCGAGAAGGAAGTCGTGCAGGCGCTGTCGCGCGATCTGGCCGCCAACATCGCGGGCAGCGCGCCGCTGATGGACGCGAACGGGCTGCGCCCCGACGCCGTGCGCACGCTGTTCGGCCAGTTGATGGGCGTGAACCCGAGCGTCGAGGTGTACCTGCTCGACAACGCGGGGCGCATCAAGGGCGACGACGCGCCGCCGGGCCACGTGAAGCGCGACCGCGTCGATCTCGCGCCCGTGCAGCGCTTCATCGCGGGCCAGCCGCTGCCGATTCTCGGCGACGACCCGCGCAGCCCGGACGCGCGCAAGGTGTTCAGCGCCGCGCCGCTGCAGCGCGCGGGGCAGCCGCCGTCGGGCTACATCTACGTGGTGTTGCTCGGCGAGGCGCATGACCGGCTCGCCGCGCGCGTCGACGCCGGCAACGTGCTGCGCACGACGCTGTGGTCGATGGCGATCGTCGCACTGCTCGGCCTGCTCGCGGGCCTCGTCGCCTTCAGCTTCATCACGCGCCCGCTGCGCCGGCTGACGGCCGCGATGCGCGGCTTCGACGCGAACGGCGCGCCCGGCGCGCCAGCCATGCCCGCCATGCCCGATACGCAGCCGCCGGTGCTGCGCTTGCCGCCGGGCCGCCGCGGCGACGACATCGCGGTGCTCGAATCCGCGTTCGCGCAGATGGCCGACCGGATCGGCGAACAGTGGCGCGCATTGACGCGCCAGGACCAGCAGCGGCGCGAACTGATCACGAACATCTCGCACGACCTGCGCACGCCGCTCACGTCGCTGCACGGCTATCTGGAGACGCTGTCGCTGAAGGCCGACACGCTGGCCGAGCCCGAACGGCGGCGCTACCTGTCGATCGCGCTCGCGCAGAGCGCGAAGGTCGGGCGGCTCGCGCAGGCGCTGTTCGAGCTCGCGCGGCTCGAATCGGGCGGCGTGCAGGCCGAGCGCGAGCCGTTCTCGCTCGTCGATCTCGTGCAGGACGTGTTCCAGAAGTTCGAGCTGACCGCGCAATCGCGCGGCGTCGCGCTGCATGCGCGGATCCCGCCGCGCGTGCCGGTCGTGTCGGCCGATCTCGGGATGATCGAGCGCGTGCTGACCAACCTGCTCGACAACGCGCTGCGGCACACGCCTTCGCAGGGCGAGGTCGAGATCGCGCTCGAGCCTCGGGAAGACCGTGTGGTCGTGACGGTGTCGGATACCGGGGAAGGGATTCCGGCGGCGCGGCGCGAAGGGCTGTTCCAGCGGCCGCAGCGGCCGATCAGCGGCGGCACGGCGACGAGCGGCGGGCTCGGCCTGTTGATCGTGCACCGGATGCTGGCGCTCAACGGCAGCAGCATCCGGCTCGTCGACCGGGCCGGGCACGGCGCGGTGTTCGAGTTTGCGCTGGCGGTCGCGTCGCCGGCCGCCGGCGACGCGCGCTGACCGCCGGCGGCGGCGTTACCCGCCGCGCTTGCGCCGCACGTCGGTCGGTGTCGTGCCGGTCCAGCGCTTGAACGCGTGGCGGAATCCCACCGCATCGCTGAAGCCGAGCGTCAACGCGATGTCCTCGATGCTGAGCGTGGTCGTGCCGAGGTAGTCGATCGCGAGCGCCTTGCGCACGCTCGTCAGTAGCTCGCTGTACGACGTGCCTTCGGCTTCGAGCTTGCGGCGCAGCGTGCGCGAGGTCATGCAGAGGATTTCGGCGATCGCGTCGATGTCCGGGAATTGTCCCGGCGTGCGGGTGAGCTCCTCGTATACGCGTCGCGTGATGCCCGACTGGCTGCGCAATTCGTCGAGCAACCGGGCGCAGTGCGACGACATCTGCGCGGCGGTGATCGGGTTCGCGAGCTGCGGCGCGCGCGCGAGCCATGCCGCCGGATAGCTGAGCACGTGATGCGGCTGGTCGAACGCGATCGGGCATTCGAGCGCGTCGGCCAGCAGCGCCGCGTGCGGCGGCCGCGGCTGCGCGAACTGCGCGCGCGCCGGCACGCACCATCCGCCCATCACGTCCTTGATGACCGTCACGTGCAGCGCGAACTGCATGTCGATCAGGAAACGGTACAGCGGCGCGTCGAGATCGGGCAGCGTGACCTCGTGCCGGGCCGGAAACAGCCACGACGCGGTATCGCCCTGTTCGACCCAGCGGATCGGCAGCATGCCGTTCGCGAGCCGGTGATACTTGACGGCCGAATCGAACGCGCGCGCGAGCGATTCCGAGCACAGCATCGCGTAGCCGTACATCCCGTAGCTCGACGCGTGCAGCCGGCGGCCGACGCGCACGCCGAGGTCGGTGCCGCCGTACCGGTTGACCGCATTGCGCGCGGCCGTCAGGAACTGCAGCGGCGACGTGAGCGTGAACGGATCGGCGACGTCGGCCGGCGTGAGCCCGGTGCCGGCGAGCACCGTGGCCGGATCGAGGCCGGCGTGCGCGGCCACGTCGACCAGCACGGCCAGCTTGGCCGGCGTGAAGCGCTGCGCGCGCAACGCGTGGGCGGCCTCGGCGTCGGGCAGCCGGGCGGGACGGGCGTCGGTCGGTTTCAACAGCGCGCTGCGCGGCATGGCGGGATCCTGCGTCCGAATCGATATCGCTGACGGCCCGCAATTCTGCTCGGGAACGGTCCCGTCCGCCACAGGGTTCACCCTGATGCAGCGATGGAACAGGCCGGCCGGACGGGTGTTCGCGGTGTGAGTGGCGTAGGCGCGTACGTTCGCGTGTCCGTTTCGATCATGTTTTCGGCCGCGCGGATCATTTGCAACGCGCATCGCGCGGGCGATAGTCGCCGGTCAGGCGGCGTCCCGCGTCCTTTCGGCGTGCAGGCCGCCGTGAGAGCGGTACGCACGCTGGCGTGCCGCGCCCAGAGGAGTGAGACATGACGAAGAGACACTGGATCGGGTCGTATGGCTCGATCCCCGCCGAGATCGACGCCGATCGCCATCCTTCCGTAAGCGCGCTGCTGGACGACGCGATGCGCCGCTTCGCCGATCGTCCGGCGTTCCATGCATGCGGCCGCACGCTCACCTATGCCGACGTCGAGCGCCTGTCGACCGCGCTGGCCGCATATCTGCAGCAGGTCGTCGGCGTGCGCAAGGGCGACCGCGTGGCCGTGATGCTGCCCAACGTGCTCGCGTTCCCGGTCGTGTTCGTCGCCGTCGCGAAGATCGGCGCGGTGCAGGTCAACGTGAATCCGCACTACACCGCGCGCGAGCTCGAGCATCAGCTCGACGACGCCGGGGTCGAGGTGGCGATCGTCTGCGGCGGGTCGATGGGCACGTTCGCGGACGTGGTCAGCCGCACGCGCGTGCGCACCGTGCTCGGCGTGGGCCGGGAGGACCTCGGCGTCGTCGATGCGCCGGCCGGCACGTGCGACACGCTGCCGCCCGGTTCGACCGCGCTCGCGCACGCCATCGCCGCCGGGGAATCGCTCGCGTGCGAGCCGGTTGCGTTGAGCGGCGCGGACCTGTTGCTGTTGCAATACACGGGCGGCACGACCGGCCTGTCGAAGGGCGCGGCGCTGTCGCATCGCAACCTCGTCGCGAACATCGCGCAGTTCGCGGCGATCGTGCCGGATGCGCGCCGGCCGGGCGAGGAAGTCGTCGTCACGGCGATCCCGCTGTATCACATCTTCGCGCTGACGGTGAACTTCCTGTCCTACTTCGCGATCGGCGCGCAGAACTGGCTCGTCGCGAACCCGCGCGACATGGACGGGTTCATCGACGTGCTGAAGGCCGCGCGGCCGACGGTGTTCGTCGGCGTGAACACGCTGTACGCGGGGCTCGCCGGCCATCCGCGCCTGAAGGAGGTCGACTGGTCGCGGCTGAAGCTGTCGGCCGGCGGCGGCGCGGCGGTGATCGACGTGATCTCGTCGCGCTGGAAGGCGGTGACGGGCAATTTCATCCGCGAGGGCTACGGGCTGTCGGAAACGTCGCCGGTCGTGTCGTTCAACCCGCAGTCGATCGACCGCTTCACGGGCACCACGGGCGTGCCGCTGCCGTCGACTGACGTGAAGCTGCTCGACGACCAGGATCGCGAGGTGGCGATCGGCGAAGCGGGCGAGATCTGCGTGAAGGGGCCGCAGGTGATGAGCGGCTACTGGCGGAAGCCGGACGCGAACGCGGCCGCGTTCACCGCGGACGGCTATTTCCGCACCGGCGACGTCGGCGTGTTCGACGCGGCGGGCTTCCTGCGGATCGTCGATCGCAAGAAGGACATGATCATCGTGTCGGGCTTCAACGTGTATCCGAACGAGATCGAGGCGGTCGCGACCGCGCTGCCGGGCGTCGCCGAATGCGCGTGCATCGGCGTGCCGGACCCGCGCACGGGCGAGGCCGTCAAGTTGTTCGTGGTGTGCGCGCCGGACGCCGACGTGACGGAGGCGCAGCTCGTCGCGCACTGCCGCGCGAGCCTGGCCGCGTACAAGGTGCCGAAGCTGGTGCGCTTCGTCGACCGGCTGCCGAAGTCGACGGTCGGCAAGATCCTGCGCCGGGAACTCGGCCGCACCGACTGATGGCGGCCACGCGCCGCGCGGCCGCGGCGGCCCGGCACGGCACGGCCCGGTGCGGCCCGGTGCGCGTCCAAGCCCGAAGGTCGCGCGCGGGCCGCTCAAGTACAATGCGGTCGGTTCGATCGACGGGGACGCGATGACCGGCTCAGATTCACTTTCCGCCCGGCCCGGGCGTGCGCTGCCGTCGCCGAGCGCGACGGTGCCGATCTCGCTCGTCAACGGCTTTCTCGCGAGCGCGGGCGCGCGGCGCGACGTGGTCGAGCGCTACCTGCGCGGCGCCGGCATTCCGATCGAGCTGCTCGGCGAGCCGCATGCGCGCGTGACGGAGGAGCAGTTCTCGACGCTGTACCGCACGCTCGCGATCGACCTCGACGACGAGATGCCCGGCATCTTCTCGCGTCCGCTGCGCGGCGGCACGCTGAAGTACCTGTGCCTGAGCCTGCTCGATGCGCGCAACCTCGAAACGGCGCTGCATCGTTTCGGGCAATTCTTCCATATCCTGCTCGACGACTTCTTCGTCGAATCGAAGCGCGACGAGCTCGTCGCGCAGGTGCTGCTGCGCCCGAACGACGCCATCGGCCCGATCGGCGCGCTCGGCCAGGAGCTGATGCTCAAGCTCGTGCACGGCGTGTGCTCCTGGCTGATCGGGCAGAAGATTCCGCTGCTGCAGATCGAGTTCGCATGCCCGCGGCCGCGCCATGCGGTCGACCACCTGTACTTCTTCACCGGCGCCGTGCAGTTCGACTGCGCGCGTACGCTGATGCGCTTCAGCGCCGATTACCTCGACGCGCCGATTCGCCAGAGCAAGCGCAACCTGCGCAAGTTCCTCGCGCGCGCGCCGGGCGACTGGATCTTCGAATCGTTCAGCGAACAGCTCGTGTGCCATCGCGTGCGGCAGTACCTGTCGGCGGCGCTGCCCGACCTGCCCGCGATCGACCAGGCGGCCGAGCACCTGCATTGTTCGGTGCGCACGCTGAGCCGCCATCTGGCCGCCGAAGGGACGACGTTCCAGGTGCTGAAGGACGAGCTGCGGCGCGATATCGCGATCCAGCGGCTGACCGACACGCCCGACACGATCGCGGCGATCGGCGCCGATATCGGCTTCGACGATCCGAGCGCGTTTCATCGCGCGTTCCGGCACTGGACGGGCAGTACGCCGGGGACGTATCGGCGTCGGGCGTGACGCGGGCGCGGCGCCGGGTATCACCGATTCGCGGGGCCGCGGATGGAATCCCATAACCGGACACCTTTGCGGTTTTCATCGCCGGTTTTTCAGAGGACACTCCCATAACCGGCTCCCTGTGCCGCGCCGAGCCGGGCCGCCGCGCGTGCGCGTGGCCGTTTTTTTGGCGCGCTTCACCGCAATCTCCGATACGGGCGGATCGGGCGCCGACGCCCGCGCGACGGGCCTCTCCGCCGGGCGGCAGGGTCGCCGCCGGTGCGCGGCGTGGCCGATTTTGTCACCATGTGGGCCGGATATGACAATGAAAATCCGGACCCCCGGCGTTAGGATGGCCCATCACGTCGCCCGGTTCTGGCCGGTTCTGCCGTATCGGACCCCGTGGCGCCCCCAATTCACCGCCTGATTGGAACATCGACCATGAGCTATAACGCCCCCGTCAAGGACATGCTGTTCGTGCTGAAGGAACTCGCGGGCATCGACGCCGTCGCGCAGTTGCCGGGTTTCGAGGATGCGGGTTACGACACGGCGCAGGCCGTGCTCGACGAGTCCGCGAAATTCTGCGGCGAGGTGCTGGCGCCGCTGAACGTCGAAGGCGATCGCAATCCGAGCAGCTGGAAGGACGGCGTCGTGACCGCGACGCCGGGCTTCGGCGAAGCGTTCCGCCAGTTCGTCGAAGGCGGCTGGCAGGGGCTGCAGCATCCGGCCGAATACGACGGCCAGGGGCTGCCGAAGCTGATCGCGACGCCGTGCATCGAGATGCTGAACGCGTCGAACCTGTCGTTCGCGCTGTGCCCGCTGCTCACCGACGGCGCGATCGAGGCGCTGCTGACGGCCGGCACCGACGCGCAGAAGCAGCGCTACGTGCCGAAGCTGATCTCCGGCGAATGGACGGGCACGATGAACCTGACCGAGCCGCAGGCGGGCTCCGACCTCGCGCTGGTGCGCTCGCGCGCGGAGCCGCAGGGCGACGGCACGTACAAGGTGTTCGGCACGAAGATCTTCATCACGTGGGGCGAGCACGACATGGCGGACAACATCGTCCACCTGGTGCTGGCGCGCACGCCGAATGCGCCGGAAGGCGTGAAGGGCATTTCGCTGTTCATCGTGCCGAAGTTCCTGGTCAACGACGACGGATCGCTCGGTGCGCGCAACGACGTGCACTGCGTGTCGATCGAGCACAAGCTCGGGATCAAGGCGAGCCCGACGGCGGTGCTGCAATACGGCGATCACGGCGGCGCGATCGGCTATCTGGTGGGCGAGGAGAACCGCGGCCTCGAATACATGTTCATCATGATGAACGCGGCGCGCTTCGGGGTCGGGATGCAGGGGATCGGCGTGGCCGATCGCGCATACCAGAAGGCGGCCGCATTCGCGAAGGAACGCGTGCAGAGCCGTCCGGTGGATGGCTCGGCGAAGCAGTCGGTGACGATCATCCATCACCCGGACGTGCGCCGGATGCTGGGCACGATGCGTGCGCTGACCGAAGGCGCGCGGGCGCTGGCCTATGTGGCCGCCGCGCACAGCGACATTGCCCACCGCCATGCGGACGACGCGACGCGCGCGCGTCATCAGGCGATCTACGAATATCTGGTGCCGGTCGTGAAGGGCTGGAGCACGGAGATGGTGAACGACGTGGCGAGCCTCGGCGTGCAGGTGCATGGCGGGATGGGCTTCATCGAGGAAACCGGCGCCGCGCAGTACTACCGCGATGCGCGGATCCTGGCGATCTACGAAGGCACGACCGCGATCCAGGCGAACGACCTCGTCGGCCGCAAGACGCTGCGCGACGGCGGCGCGGTCGCGAAGGCGCTGATCGCGGAGATCGGCGAGACCGTCGCGGCGCTCGGCAAGATCGACGGCGCGGCGGCCGCGTCGATGAAGGCGCAACTGGAGAAGGGCGCGCGCGCGTTGTCGGCGGTGGTCGACTACGTGCTCGCGAACGCGAAGCAGGACCCGAACGCGGTGTTCGCGGGCAGCGTGCCGTATCTGAAGCTCGCGGGCGTCGTGCTGTGCGGCTGGCAGATGGCGCGTGCGCTGCTGGCCGCGCACGCGAACCGTGCGAGCGACACGGCGTTCTTCGACGCGAAGATCGCGATCGCGCAATGCTATGCGGAGCACGTGCTCGTGCAGGCGGGTGCGCTCGAAGCGTCGATCGTCGGCGCGAAGGGCAACGAGAGCGTGCTCGCGTTGACGGAAGACCAGTTCTGACCGCTGACGGTCGGGACGCAGCAGGAGACAGGATTTTGACCACACAGGACTTGCTCGCGCAGTACGGCCCGCGCGAATCGATGGAATACGACGTCGTGATCGTCGGCGGCGGCCCCGCCGGGCTGTCGGCGGCGATCCGGCTCAAGCAGCTGGCCGCCGAGAAAGGCGCCGAGATCGGCGTGTGCGTGC
>NZ_JAIZRS010000045.1:0-26991 GCF_020419985.1 Burkholderia sp. AU32262 | reverse complement strand
GTCCCGCACCGGCGCCCGCGCGGCGCGCACCGGCGCCCGCGCGGCGCGCACCGGCCGCTCGGCCGCGACGGCGTGACCATCGTCGGCCGTCGCGGCCTGTACGACGACCGGCGCGTCGGCGGCCGCGCCTTCGTCCGCGCGCTGCCCGCGCCGCACCCAGATTTGCGCGAGACCCAGTTCCTCGAGCGCCGCTTCAGCCCACGCCATGCGTGTCCCCCTCGTCCTTGTTCAGCGTCAGACGCATCACGATCGCGTCCTCCCGGCTGCGATGCTTCGCCGGATAGTAATTCTTGCGCCGGCCGATCGTCACGAAGCCGAAGCGCTCGTACAGATGAATCGCGCGCGAATTGGTCG
Organism: Burkholderia sp. AU32262; assembly: GCF_020419985.1. Taxonomy (NCBI): domain Bacteria; kingdom Pseudomonadati; phylum Pseudomonadota; class Betaproteobacteria; order Burkholderiales; family Burkholderiaceae; genus Burkholderia; species Burkholderia sp. AU32262. The sequence goes on along the minus strand of NZ_JAIZRS010000045.1, from coordinate 26,637 downwards.
GCCGCACTTCGAGCAGCACGCCGTCGAGCCCCTCCGCGCGCGAAATGCGCACCGCCTCGCGCAGCAGCGCGAGGCCCGCGCCCGCGTGCTGCGCGGCCGGCGCGACGCACAGGTTCAGCAGATGCATCTCGTCGATCACGGGCATCAGCACGCAATAGCCGACGAGCGACCCCGTCACGTGCCGCAGGCACACGCCCAGATAGCCGTTGCGCAACGAATCCTCGAAGTTGCCGCGGCTCCACGGAAATTCGTACGCGACGTGCTCGATCGCGACGACCTCGTCGAGATCGGCGTCCGTCATCGGCGCCAGATAGCGGTCGCTCAGCAGGACGCCCGTCATCCCTTCGCCCCGCCCGTCTGTGCCGCTCGTGCCGCGACGCGCTCGGCCGTCGTCTGCGCGACCTTGTCGCGCACGTACTCAGGCGCGGCCTGGTCGGCCGGCACCGCGCGCCCGGCGCGAAACGCGCGCAGCGCGGCATGCGCGACCGCCAGCGCATGCGGCAACGCATCGCCGTCGATCGAGGCTGCCCGCGCGGCGGCCGGCAATTGCGCGCCGAACGCCGCGGCCGCATTGCCGGCGAGCGTGAACGGCGCGTCGGGCACGCCGACGGCGCCCGGTGCGTCGAGCGACGCCGGATGCCGCGTGCGCCAGTCGCCGGCGGCGGCGTCCCATTCGAAATCCGCCCAGTAGGCTTCGTCCATCCGCGCGTCGAGCGCGGCGAGCACGCGGGTCGTACCAGGCGTACGCAGCCGCGCATATTCGGCGCACGCGAGCAGCGTGCCGATCGGCACGACCGGCAGCCCGGCGCCGAACGCGAGGCCCTGGGCAATGCCCGTCGCGGTCCGCAGGCCCGTGAACGAGCCCGGGCCCGCGCCGAACGCGATCGCGTCGCAGTCGGCGAGCGTCAGCCCGGATTCGGCGAAGAGTTCCTGGATCGCCGGCAGCACGCGCGTGCTCGACACGGCACCCGTCAGCTCGTGACGGACCCAGGTTTGCGGGGGGGAAACGGCGTCATCGGCGTGGGCCGAGCGCAGCAACGCGACCGAGCAGTATTCGGTCGACGTATCGATGGCGAGGAGCACTGTTTGCGTCATGGGCGACATTGTAATGCGCCGCCCCGCTCCCACGGGCGATCGGGCCCGATCTGTCACGCGTGCGGCGTCGCCCGCGGTTTGGAAGGATCGCTCGACCCCGCGCGGCGGTCCGCTTGTTAAGATCGGCCGACCTGAAACCCTTACGGAGACACCCGATGAGCGACCTCACCGCGCAATTCGACCAGGCCCAGATCGACGTCAAGCAACTGACCGAACGGCCGGGCAACCTGACCCTGCTGCGCCTGTATGCGCTCTTCAAGCAGGCGACCGACGGCGATGCGCACGGCGACAAGCCCGGCTTCACCGACATCGTCGGCAAATACAAGTACGATGCCTGGGAAGCCCTGAAGGGCACGTCGCAGGACGCGGCGAAGCAACAGTACGTCGAACTCGTCGAATCGCTGAAAAACGGCACGGCGTCCTGACCGAATCACGGTCATCGCAATAGGCAATCAAATCAGTGGCGCAGCGCAGCAAATTTCTTTATAATGCTGCCTGCGTCATCTCCCGCGCTCGGCTCGCAAGCCGTTCCGGCCCGACGCCTCGTAGCGTTAAGCTCCAATCCGGTTTAGAACCTGTCCCCTCCTGCTTCGACCCTTGCGGTCGTCAACTAGGCTGGCGGCCCCGCTCCTGAAGCGCGCCGCACCCAAAACAGCTTCTAATGCCTCATCCGCCGACGGTTCGGCGGATTGCACCCGTTTCCCGATTTGCTCGCTGAATCCGACGACTTGGGTATGCGCGATTGGCGCCGACGTTTCACCCACTGTGTTTCAAGGATTGTTATGACTTCGAGCATCAACACCAGCCCGCTCAACGCGATCGCCGACCAGGCGCTCGGTCTCGACGCCGCCGCCGCACCGGCCGCGGTCGAACCGGCGTCGGACGAGCCGAGCTTCGCGTCGCTCGGGCTGTCGCCGGAGATCGTCTCCGCGCTGCAGGCCGCCGGCTACGTGAAGCCGACGCCGGTCCAGCAGCGCGCGATTCCGGCCGGCATCGCCGGCCGCGACCTGCTGGTGTCGAGCCCGACCGGTTCGGGCAAGACGGCCGCATTCATGCTGCCCGCGATCGAACGTTTCGCGCAGCTCCAGAAGACGCAGGCGCAGCAACCGCGCGCGCCGCGTGAACCGAACCAGGGCGATCGCCGCGCGCGCCGCCCGCAACCCGTCGCGCGCCCGGGCCTGCTCGTGCTGACGCCGACCCGCGAACTCGCGATGCAGGTCACGACGGCCGCGTCGACGTACGGCAAGCACCTGAAGCGCCTGCGCACGGTCAGCATCCTCGGCGGCGTCGCCTATGGCCAGCAGCTGATGCTGCTCGCGAAGAACCCGGAAATCCTGGTTGCCACGCCGGGCCGCCTGCTCGACCACCTCGAGCGCGGCCGCATCGACCTGTCGGAACTGAAGATGCTGGTGCTCGACGAAGCCGACCGCATGCTCGACATGGGCTTCATCGAAGACATCGAAACGATCGTCGCCGCCACGCCGGAATCGCGCCAGACGATGCTGTTCTCGGCCACGCTCGACGGCAAGATCGGTTCGCTGACGAGCCGCCTGCTGAAGGATCCGGAACGCATCGAGATCCAGCAGCGCCTCGAATCGCGCGCGAACATCGCGCAGACCGTCCACTACGTCGACGACCGCGATCACAAGGATCGCCTGCTCGATCACCTGCTGCGCGACGACGCGCTCGACCAGGCGATCATCTTCACGGCGACCAAGATCGACGCCGACCAGCTCGCCGGCCGTCTCGCCGACGCAGGCTTCGAATCGGCCGCGCTGCACGGCGACCTGCCGCAGGGCGCGCGCAACCGCACGATCCGTGCGCTGCGCGAGCGCCGCGTGCGCGTGCTGGTGGCCACCGACGTCGCGGCACGCGGCATCGACATCCCGGGTATCACGCACGTGTTCAACTACGACCTGCCGAAGTTCGCGGAAGACTACGTGCACCGTATCGGCCGTACCGGCCGCGCAGGCCGTTCGGGTATCGCGGTGAGCCTCGTGCATCACGCCGAGCAAGGCGCGCTCAAGCGCATCGAGCGCTTCGTGCGCTCGCCGCTGCCGGTCAACGTGATCGAAGGCTTCGAGCCGCGCAAGGCGCCCCCGCGTAACGGCGGCACCGGCGGCCGCGGCCGTCCGGGCGGCGGTAACGGCGGTCGTCGTTTCGGCGGCAAGCCGGGCGGCGGTTATGGCGGCAGCGGCAACGGCCGCAGCTACGGCGGCGGCAATGGCGGCGGCTGGAGCGGCAAGCCCGGCGGCAGCCGCGACGGCGGCCCGCGTCGCGACGGCCAGCGCAGCGGCGGCCCGCGCCGCAGCAATTCGGCATCGTAAGCACACACGGGCGGCCGTCGGCCGCCCAGTGGATCGGCAACCCGCCCATCCCAGCCGACCGGCGCATCCGCGCCGGTTTTTTTCGCCCCTTCCGCATATTTCACAATACGAAAAAAATTTTTGTGTCGTAAAAAATCATGCTGCACGGCACAACCCAGGCGATTGCAGGATAGGAAAATGCATTTCTCATCTCGAAACTACGCGCGCAAGCCATTGATTCAAAACAATTAAAAAATTACGCGCGTCACGAACCGGCCCCTGTTTCACTCCCGTCGATTTGCCTAGACTCTTATACAAGACCTCGCGAAACGGAACGCATTGCTTCCCCGCTTCGCGAACAGCATCACCGTCAGATTCGGCAGGCATACATCGCATCAAGGAGCTCATCATGTCGCGTCAGCAACAGGCACAGGAACTGCAACAGCAATGGGAAACCGATCCGCGCTGGAAGGGCATCAAGCGCAGCTACTTGGCTGAGGACGTGGTCCGCCTGCGCGGCTCGGTCCCGATCGAGCACACGCTGGCCAAGCGCGGTGCGGAAAAACTGTGGAGCCTCGTCAACAACGAGCCGTTCGTCAACGCACTCGGCGCGCTGACCGGCAACCAGGCCATGCAGCAGGTGAAGGCCGGCCTGAAGGCCATCTACCTGTCCGGCTGGCAAGTGGCCGGCGACGCCAACGTCGCGGGCGAAATGTACCCGGACCAGTCGCTGTATCCGGCGAACTCGGTGCCGCTCGTCGTGAAGCGCATCAACAACACGCTGACGCGCGCCGACCAGATCCAGTGGTCGGAAGGCAGGAACCCGGGCGACGAAGGCTACGTCGACTTCTTCGCGCCGATCGTCGCCGATGCGGAAGCCGGTTTCGGCGGCGTGCTCAACGCGTTCGAGCTGATGAAGGCGATGATCGAGGCAGGCGCTTCGGGCGTTCACTTCGAGGACCAGCTCGCGTCGGTGAAGAAGTGCGGCCACATGGGCGGCAAGGTGCTCGTGCCGACGCGCGAAGCCGTGGCGAAGCTGTCGGCCGCGCGTCTCGCGGCCGACGTGATGGGCACGCCGACCGTGCTGATCGCCCGAACCGACGCGGAAGCGGCCGACCTGATCACGTCCGACGTCGACGACAACGACAAGCCGTTCCTGACGGGCGAGCGCACGGTGGAAGGCTTCTTCCGCACGAAGCCGGGCCTCGAGCAGGCGGTCTCGCGCGGCCTCGCGTATGCGCCGTACGCGGACCTGATCTGGTGCGAAACGGGCAAGCCGGATCTCGAGTACGCGAAGAAGTTCGCGGAAGCGATCCACAAGCAGTTCCCGGGCAAGCTGCTGTCGTACAACTGCTCGCCGTCGTTCAACTGGAAGAAGAACCTCGACGACGCGACGATCGCGAAGTTCCAGAAGGAACTCGGCGCGATGGGCTACAAGTTCCAGTTCATCACGCTGGCCGGCTTCCATGCGCTGAACTACTCGATGTTCAACCTCGCGCACGGCTATGCCCGCACGCAGATGAGCGCGTTCGTCGAACTGCAGCAGGCCGAGTTCGCGGCCGCCGACAAGGGCTTCACGGCCGTCAAGCATCAGCGCGAGGTCGGTACGGGCTACTTCGACGCGGTCACGCAGACTGTCGAACGGGAAGCGTCGACGACCGCGCTGCACGGGTCGACCGAGGACGAACAGTTCTTCGACGGCAAGAAGGTCGCGTAACGCACGCAGGCGCTACGCCGATGCCCGCCGCGTCTCGCGACGCCGCGGCGTCGGCCACCGGAACAACAATCAGGGAGGAGACGGCAGGCGCGCGACTCCCATCGCGCGACCGGCCGCGCGGCCTGCAGGCCGCCAGCAACGATGCGCGCCGGCTTGGTCCGGCGCGCCCTTTTTCCGCGGTGCAGCCGCCCGGCCAAGGCCGGCGCTGCCCTACCGATAGACGATCACCGGAATTTTCGTATCGGTCAGCACGCGCTGCGTCTCGCTGCCGATCAGCAGGCTGCCGAGCCCGCGGCGTCCGTGGGACGCCATGAAGATCACGTCGCACCCGCCGCGTTCGGCCGCCTCGATGATGCCGAGATACGGCGACGGATGCACGCTCGTCCACGTGTCGCACGCGACCCCGGCCGCCTTCGCGGCCGCTTCCACCTCGTCGAGATGCGCACGCGCCTCGCGCTCGCTGCGCGCGCGGAAATCCGCGGGCGGCTCGATGATCACTTCGGAAAACGGCGAGTACGGGTATTGCGGCAGGCACGCGTAGGCCGTCACGCGCGCGCCGACCGCGCGAGCCAGGTCGATCGCACCGTCGATCGCCTTTTGCGACAGTTCGGAACCGTCGGTTGGAACGAGGATGTGCCGGAACATCGCGCCCTCCTTCGTCGATTGCACGCCACGCGCCGCGGCGCCGGCCGAGCCGGCCGCGACACGGCGCGCATGCCTCTTACGATTGTAGTGCGCGAAACCGCGCACGCCGCGCCGCCAGCGGGTTCGCCCTCATATCGGAAACACGCGGGCGCGCGTCGCCTACCCGCCCCAATAGCCGGGCCGCTCGTACGTATGCTTCAGGTAATCGAGAAACAGGCGCACGCGCAACGGCAGATGCCGGCGCTGCGGAAACACCGCATGGATGCCGATCGGCGGCGCGGCGAATGCATCGAGCACGCTGACGAGCCGGCCGGCCGCGATGTCCTCGCCGACTTCCCACCACGAGCGCCACGCCAGGCCATGGCCGGCGAGGCACCACTCGTGCAGCACCGCGCCGTCCGAGCATTCCATCGTGCCGTTCACGCGGATCGACACGACCTTGCCGTCCTCCTGGAACGTCCAGCCGCGCTGCTGGTTCGCGTTCGCCGCGAGCGCGAGGCAGTTGTGCCGCGCCAGTTCCGCGAGTGTGACCGGCATGCCGCGCCGCTCGAGATATGCGGGAGACGCGACGCACACGCGGCGATTCTCGCCGAGCTTCAGCGACACCAGCGACGAGTCGGGCAGCTCGCCGAGCCGCACCGCGCAATCGAATCCTTCGTTGACGAGATCGACCATCCGGTCGGACAGGTCGAGCGTGACCGACACGTCCGGGTGCCCGACGCTGAATTCGGGCACGAGCGGCGCGACGTGCCGGCGGCCGAAGCCGGCTGGCGCGGAAATGCGCAGGTGGCCGCTGGCCTTCACGCCGCCGGCGGACACGCTCGCTTCCGCGTTCTGCATGTCGTTGATGATGCGCTGGCAATCCTCGAGGAACGCCGAACCCTCGAACGTCAGCGTGAGCTTGCGCGTCGTGCGCACCAGGAGCTTGACGCCGAGCCGCTCCTCGAGCGCGTCGAGGCGGCGGCCGATGATCGCCGGCGCGACCCCTTCCGCATGCGCGGCCGCCGACAGGCTGCCTTTTGCCGCGACCGCGGCGAACGTTTCGATCTGTTTGAACCGGTCCATGACGCTCGCGAGAGGACGGCATCACCGCCCTTCAAATAGCTTGAGCCGCTCAGATTAGGTATATGAAAGTAAAAGATCAAGTGATGTTTAGCGTATTTTTTAGCATCTTCTATCACGAATACAATCGACCCGACCTCTGAAACTGGAGCGCAAGGCTATGTCGGCCACAACGACACTCTCCTCTCCCGACGCCATTCTCTTCGACGCATTCGGCACGTTGTTCGACGTGCGTGCCGTGCTGGCCGCGGCAGAGCAGATGTTCCCCGGACACGGGGAACGGTTGTCGCAGCTGTGGCGACGCAAGCAGATCGAATACTCGCAGCTGCGCACGCTCGCCGATCCGGCCGGCGCGCACTACCGCCCGTTCCGGGACATCACGCTCGATGCGCTGCGGTTCGCCGCGCGCCGGCTCGGGCTCGCGCTGAACGGCGCGGCCGAGAAGCGGCTGATGGACGAATACGCGTGCCTGTCCACCTATCCCGATACGGTGCCCGCGCTGCGCAAGCTGCGCGCGCTCGACCCGCGCCCGCCGCTCGCGATCCTGTCGAACGGCACCCCGCAGATGCTCGACATCGCGATCAAGAGCGCGGGCATGTCCGGCCTGTTCGATCGCGTGCTGTCGGCCGACACCGTGCGCGCGTACAAGCCGAGCCCGGCCGCCTATGCGCTCGGCACCGCCGCGTTCGGGGCGAACCCGCGCGACATCGTGTTCGTGTCGTCGAACGCATGGGACGTCGCCGGCGCGACCTGGTTCGGCTACACGACGTTCTGGCTCAACCGCACGGGCGCGCCCGCCGAGGAACTCGGCGCGCCGCCCGACGGCACCGGCACCGGCATGGCAGACCTGCTCGCCTTCCTCGCCACACCCGCCCCGGCTCCGTCCGGCAGACCCGCGAACCGCACGCGCCCCGGCCCGGGTGCATGACGCTCGCGGATGCCGCCTTCCCCCTTCACCGAAACCGCAACTGACCGACCAAGGAGATGAGACTCATGAGCACCCCGATCACGCTGCCGCAAGGCATGACGATCACCGGCGAAATCAAGCCGGGTTACGAAGCGATCCTGACGCCCGACGCGCTGGCACTCGTCGCGGCGCTGCACCGCGCGTTCGAATCGCGTCGCCAGGCGCTGTTGCAGGCCCGCGTCGAGCGCACGAAGCGCCTCGACGCGGGCGAACGCCCTGATTTCCTCGCCGAGACGAAGGCGATCCGCGAAGGCGACTGGAAGGTCGCGCCGCTGCCGGCCGACCTGCAATGCCGCCGCGTCGAGATCACGGGCCCCGTCGAGCGCAAGATGATCATCAACGCGCTGAACTCGGGCGCCGATTCGTACATGACGGACTTCGAGGATTCGAACGCGCCGAGCTGGACGAACCAGATCGACGGCCAGATCAACCTGAAGGACGCGGTGCGCCGCACGATCTCGCTCGAACAGAACGGCAAGTCGTACAAGCTGAACGACAAGGTCGCGACGCTGATCGTGCGCCCGCGCGGCTGGCACCTCGACGAGAAGCACGTGACGGTCGACGGCCAGCGCGTGTCCGGCGGCATCTTCGATTTCGCGCTGTTCCTGTTCCACAACGCGAAGGAACTGCTCGCGCGCGGCTCGGGCCCGTACTTCTACCTGCCGAAGATGGAAAGCCATCTCGAGGCGCGCCTGTGGAACGACATCTTCGTCGCCGCGCAGGAAGCGGTCGGCGTGCCGCGCGGCACGATTCGCGCGACGGTGCTGATCGAGACGATCCTCGCCGCGTTCGAGATGGACGAGATCCTGTACGAGCTGCGCGAGCACAGCTCGGGCCTGAACGCCGGCCGCTGGGACTACATCTTCTCGGCGATCAAGAAGTTCAAGAACGACCGCGACTTCTGCCTGGCCGACCGTTCGAAGATCACGATGACGGTGCCGTTCATGCGTGCATACGCGCTGCTGCTGCTGAAGACCTGCCACAAGCGCAACGCGCCGGCGATCGGCGGGATGAGCGCGCTGATTCCGATCAAGAACGATCCGGAAGCGAACGACAAGGCGATGGGCGGCGTGCGCTCGGACAAGCAGCGCGACGCGACCGACGGCTACGACGGCGGCTGGGTCGCGCACCCGGGCCTCGTGCCGATCGCGATGGAGGAATTCGTCAAGGTGCTCGGCGACAAGCCGAACCAGATCGCGAAGCAGCGCGACGACGTGCAGGTCGAAGCGAAAAACCTGCTCGACTTCCAGCCGGAAGCGCCGATCACCGAAGCCGGCCTGCGCAACAACATCAACGTCGGGATCCACTACCTCGGCGCGTGGCTCGACGGCAACGGCTGCGTGCCGATCCACAACCTGATGGAAGACGCGGCGACGGCCGAGATTTCCCGCTCGCAGGTGTGGCAATGGATCCGCTCGCCGAAGGGCGTGCTCGACGACGGCCGCAAGGTCACGGCCGAGCTCGTGCGCGAATTCGCGAAGATCGAGCTCGACAACGTGAAGCGCGCGGTCGGCGGTAACACGCAGCCGTACGAACGCGCCGCGGCGATCTTCGAGCAGATGTCGACGTCGGAAGGCTTCACCGAATTCCTGACGCTGCCGCTGTACGAGGAAATCTGACGGCACGTCCGTTGCGATCGGCGGCCGGCCCCACGCCGCACCGCCGGCCGCATGGAGGACGGCATGAAAGAAGCGCCCCGCGGGGCGCTTCCTTTTTGCGGCGATGCCAGCCGCCGCCGGCAGGCACGCTCAGGCGGCGGCTTCCTGCTCGCGCCGGTGCTGGACCCAGTCGCCCGACGTGATGCGCGGGCGCCCGGCTGCCGCGTGCGCGGCGACCGGATAATACAGGCAGGCATACTGCCGGCCGCCGAGCTCGACCGTTACCTCCTCCGGCTTGAACAGCGAGTCGACGCCCGGATAGACGCGCTCGATTTCGTCGAGCACCGGGACGAGCCGCTCGTCGACCTCGTAGACGTCGCCCCACACCAGCGACTTGCCGGCCGTCCCGGCAATCATGCCCGGATACGTGCCGAAATCGTACAGCTCACCCGGCAGCGCGGCCGCGCCCAGCAGCGTCGGCGCGGCGATGCCGTGGCGGGCGGCCGCATGGCCGATGTCGTTGGCCTGTCCGGCTCTCAAGGTGCCATAGACGAATACGTGGCGCATCGTGGTTCTCCTCTTCAATTCGTGTGTTGCCGTGTTTGCGTGCGATCGGTGCGCGATGGGCGCGATCTGGCGCACGCATCGATAGACCGCGATACCGGCCCGATGGTTCGAACGGTCGGCGCGCGCGGCTGCGGCGCCGCTCCGGATTCGCCGATGCCCACACAAAGTTCATTTGAACCCGGCATGATGACCCGACAAACCACCGCATGCGCACGCGCTGCGCCTTCTAAAATGACGGCATCGCCGCCGCGCCGCCCGAACCGTTCATGAATCCGCCCGCTCCAGCCGACGTATCGAACCCGTACGACGTCATCGACATCCCGCCGGAATTCGCGCCGACCGCCGTTCATCCGATGCGCGTGCGCGCACGGCGGGTCGATGCCGGCCACCGCATTCCGCTGCACACGCATGCGTGGGCGCAACTCGCATACGCATCGCGCGGCGTGCTGCGCGTGGCGACGACCGGCACGACCTGGATGGTGCCGCCGTCCCGCGCGATCTGGGTGCCGCCGCACGTGACGCACGAAGTCACGATCGTCGAAGAGGCCTACTTGCGCACGCTGTACATCGACGAATCGATCGTGCCGGGCGGCCTCGATGCGTGCCGCGTCGTCGAGGTGACGGGGCTGCTGCGCGAACTGATCGTCGCACTCGACGCGCGCGAGCTGAGCACCGCGCGCGAGCACCTGCTGTGCGGGCTCGTGCTCGACGAACTGAGTCATGCCGAACCGTTGCCGCTCGCAGTGCCGATGCCCGACGAGAAACGGCTGCGTCTTCTGTGCGAATCGGTACTCGCGCACCCCGCGCATGCGGAATCGCTCGAACACTGGGCGAGCGAGGTCGGCGCGAGCACGCGCACGATCTCGCGGCTCTTCAAGCAGGAACTCGGGGTGAGCTTTTCGCAGTGGCGTCAGCAGGCGCTGCTCGCGCGGGCGATCCCGCTGCTGAACCAGGGGCGCCCGCTGTCGCATATCGCGCGCGAACTCGGCTACCAGAGCCAGAGCGCGTTCTCGGCCATGTTCCGCCGGGCATTCGGCGAAAGCCCGCGTGCGTTCATGCTGCGCGGCTACGAACATCGAGGCCCGGAAGGCCGCGGCGCGGACGACGACGCGCGGGACGGCGACGGCGCGATCGACACGGTGCGCTGATCCTCGCGCGCCGGCGCGCCGGGCCGTCAGACCGGCCGCACCATGTGGCGGATCGAGCCGAGTTGCGCGAGCCGCGGCCCGGTCACCTGGTAGCCCATGCGCAGGTACAAACGCGCGGCAGGGTTGTCGACGAACACGCGCAACTGCAGTTCGTGCAGCCCGCGCGCACGTGCCCAGCGATGCGACATCTCGAGCATGTAGGTGCCGGCGCCCTGCCCGCGATGGCCGGCCGCGATCTGCACGTCGCGAATATGCAGCGAATCGCCCTCCTCGGTCACGCGCAGCACGCCGATGCGCTCGCCGTCGGCCTCGAGGATGAAGTTTTCGGATTCGCGCCAGCTCGCATAGAACAGGTCGCTGCGCCATACGAGCCCATGGCGCTTGTAGTAGCCGCCCATGTTGCCGTGCGTCAACGCTTCGGCATACGGAAAATCATCGGGCTCCGCGGGCCGGAGCTGATACAGGAGTCGCAGGTCGGTCGGATCGAGCATCGCGCAGGAGTCGGAAACGCATCCCGCCACGATAGCGCAGTCGCGTACGGATGCAATCGCGAATTTCTCGTAGGGGCGCGGTGCTCGATGCAGCATGCGGGGTGAGGCATGAGCGGAAGGCGCAAGCGACTATGCAAATGAAAAAGCCCGCACGAGGCGGGCTTCTTCATTTTTTGGCGGAGCGGACGGGACTCGCCCACATCCTGCAGGCCGCGGCTGCGCGTGCACGCGCAGCCCTTCGAGTCCCGCCGGAAGGCGCGCAGGCGGCTTCCTCCGCTCCGCAGTCACGCGCCCGCCAGCGGGCGCAAAACCACAACGCACAAACAACAATGCCCGCACGAGGCGGGCATTGTTGTTTGTTTGGCGGAGCGGACGGGACTCGAACCCGCGACCCCCGGCGTGACAGGCCGGTATTCTAACCGACTGAACTACCGCTCCAGTCTTGCTGCTTGCCTGGCAGGCGTCGGTTACCTCCTGCCGGCGCGTCGTTTGTTCGAACGACGCCGAAATCTGGCGTCCCCTAGGGGATTCGAACCCCTGTACTCACCGTGAAAGGGTGATGTCCTAGGCCTCTAGACGAAGGGGACAACGTACTGCTTACATCCTTAACGAGAAAGCCCGTTCAAAAAACGCTTTTGAACGGGCTTCGTTCTGGCGGAGCGGACGGGGCTCGAACCCGCGACCCCCGGCGTGACAGGCCGGTATTCTAACCAACTGAACTACCGCTCCAGCTTTCTGCACTACCGCCTGCAGGATCTCGTCACGTTCCTGCACGCGTTGCGACACTTCCATGAAACGCCGCTGAATCTGGCGTCCCCTAGGGGATTCGAACCCCTGTACTCACCGTGAAAGGGTGATGTCCTAGGCCTCTAGACGAAGGGGACAACGTACTGCTTACATCTTTAATACAAAAGCCCGCTCAAAAACGTCTTGAACGGGCTTCGTTCTGGCGGAGCGGACGGGACTCGAACCCGCGACCCCCGGCGTGACAGGCCGGTATTCTAACCGACTGAACTACCGCTCCAGCTTTCTTACCCAACCTGCAGGACGTCGGTTACGTTCCTGCAAGCCTCGCGACACTTCTACGAAACGCCGCTGAATTTGGCGTCCCCTAGGGGATTCGAACCCCTGTACTCACCGTGAAAGGGTGATGTCCTAGGCCTCTAGACGAAGGGGACAAAATCTTTTCAGATTTGTCTGACTTTCGCTATTTACTTCCAGTCAACAGCGAAGGCCGGAATTCTAACTGCTTTGAATCATTTTGTGAAGCATTTATTACTACCGCTGCTTCGCCAATCAATTCGGTTTGTTCTGATGGTGGAGGTAAGCGGGATCGAACCGCTGACCTCTTGCATGCCATGCAAGCGCTCTCCCAGCTGAGCTATACCCCCTTGCAGAACAGAAATGAGATTATATGGACCTACTTTGATCTTGTAAATACCCTTTTTGCGATTCGTGCGAAATTTTTTGCGAAGCTGCCGCGCGCTCACGCGCAGACAGCTTCAATGACGCACGAACTCAGGCCAGCGCGGCCTCGATGCGCGACACCACGACGTCGCGCCCGAACAGCACGAGCACCGCGTCGATCGACGGCGTATGCGTCGTGCCCGCCACCAGCAGACGCACCGGCATCGCGAGCTGCGGCATCTTCAGCTTGTGCGCGGCGAGCGTCGCCTTCAGCGCGGCGGACACCGCCTCCTTCGTCCACTCGGCCGCCTTCAGCGCGGCGACGAGATCGGCCAGCGCCGGCCGTACCGCATCGGTCACGTGCTGCGCGAGCGCGTCCGCGTCGGGCGCCGGCACACGGTAGAACATCGTCGCGCCTTCCGCGATCTCCTTGACCGTCGTCGCACGGTCCTTCATTAGGCCGACCACCGCATCGAGCGCCGGGCCCGTCGCGATCGCCGCGTCGTCGATGCCGAGCGCGTCGAGAAACGGCTTCGCGAGTTCCGCAAGGCGTGCGTTGTCGGCTTCCTTGATGTAGTGCGCGTTCAGCCAGCTCAGCTTGCTGTGGTCGTACTGCGCGGGCGACTTGCCGAGATGCTCGAGATCGAACCATTCGACGAACTGCTCGCGCGAGAAGATCTCCGCATCGCCGTGCGACCAGCCGAGACGCGCGAGATAGTTGACCACGGCTTCAGGCAGGAAGCCCGCATCGCGGTACGCCATCACGCTCATCGCGCCATGCCGCTTGCTCATCTTCTCGCCCTGCTCGTTCAGCACGGTCGGCAGGTGCGCATAGACGGGCGGCTCGCCGCCGAGCGCCTTCAGGATGTTGATCTGGCGCGGCGTGTTGTTCACGTGGTCGTCGCCACGGATCACGTGCGTGATGCCCATGTCCATGTCGTCCACCACCACGCAGAAGTTGTAGATCGGCGTGCCGTCCGGGCGCGCGATCACGAGGTCGTCGAGTTCCTCGTTCGAGATCTCCACACGCCCCTTCACCGCGTCGTCCCACACGACCGTACCCGTCAGCGGATTGCGAAAGCGCAGCACCGGCTTCACGCCGGCCGGCGGCTCCGGCAGCACCTTGCCGGGCTCCGGACGCCACGTACCGTCGTAGCGCGGCTTCAGGCCGGCCTCGCGCTGGCGTTCGCGCAGCGCGTCGAGTTCCTCGGCCGACATGTAGCACGGATACGCGAGGCCCTTCTCGAGCATCTGCGCGAGCACTTCGCGATAGCGGTCCATCCGCTGCATCTGGTAGATCGGACCTTCGTCGAAATCCAGCCCGAGCCATTGCATCCCTTCGAGGATCGCATCGACCGCTTCCTGCGACGAGCGCTCGACGTCGGTATCCTCGATGCGCAGCACGAACGTGCCTTTCATCTTGCGGGCGAACGCCCACGGATAGAGTGCGGAGCGGATGTTGCCGAGGTGGATGAAGCCGGTGGGACTCGGCGCGAAGCGGGTACGGACAGGACGGGTCATAAACGGTAACTCGAACGCCTGGGGCGCATGAATGATTCGACGCGGGACGGTGGCGGCAGCGTGGACAGCAACGGAGCCGGCGACGCCCGGAACGGGAAAGAAGCCGGAATTATACTCGCGCCGGACATCGCGCCAAGCGCGCCGCTTGCTTTATGATGTGCGCGCCGCGGCCGCCAGCCGGCGCCGCGCCGGCCGCACGGAACCCGCCGCGCGGCCTCGGAAACCATCGCAGCCGCGGGCCGCACGACCCGCCGCGCCAAGCCGCCGGAGAACCATTCGATGTCGTCCCCTCGCCTGTCGCGCCGCCACTTCACGATCGCGTGCGCGTCCGCCAGCCTCGCCGCCTGTACGTCCTTCGGCGACAAGTCCCGCCCCGGCACGGCATTGCCGCAGGAGAAGCCGGTGAAGATCGGCATCGCGCTCGGCGGCGGCGCCGCGCGCGGCTTCTCGCACATCGGCGTGCTGAAGGCGCTCGAGGCGCGCGGCATCCCGATCGAGATCGTCGCCGGGACGAGCGCGGGCTCGGTGGTCGGCGCGCTCTACGCGTCGGGCATGAACGCGCTGCAGATCAACAAGATCGCCCTCGACATGGACCAGGCGTCGATCAGCGACTGGGCGTTGCCGTTCCGCTCGCGCGGCCTGCTGCAAGGCGTGGCGCTGCAGAATTTCCTGAACAAGACGCTCAACAACCGGCCGATCGAGAAGATGGCGAAGCCGCTCGGCATCGTCGCGACGGACCTCCAGAGCGGCCAGCCGATCCTGTTCCAGCAAGGCAACACGGGGCTCGCGGTGCGCGCGTCGTGCAGCGTGCCGTCGGTGTTCGAGCCGGTGAAGATCGGCAGCCGCGAATATGTGGACGGCGGCCTCGTGAGCCCGGTGCCCGCATCGTTCGCGCGCAAGATGGGCGCGAGCTTCGTGATCGCGGTCGACATCTCGGCCCGGCCCGACGGCGCGGCGACCAACAACCCGATCGAGATGCTGCTGCAGACCTTCACGATCATGGGCCAGACGATCAAGACCTACGAACTCGACAAGTACGCGGACGTCGTGATTCGCCCGAACCTCGCGGCGATGGGCGGCAGCGACTTCAACCAGCGCAACGCGGCGATCCTCGCGGGCGAGGAAGCAGTCGCGCGCATCATGCCGGAACTGCAGCGCAAGCTCGCGGCGGCGCGTGGCGTGACTGCCGCCGCATAACACGATGGGCGGGAGGCCGCGGCACACGCGCCTGCCGGTGGCCGACGGAACGATTTCCGCCTCGTCCGTCGTCCGCGCCGGCCTCAAAACAAAAAACCCTGCCGCCTTCCGGTGACAGGGTTTTTTATTGTCCGGCCTGACCGACCGGCCAACGTCAGTTGCTGCCGTTCGCCGAATCGTCGCCGAGCGTCGCGCGCACGCGCTGACGCAGGTCTTCGGGCTTCATCGGGAATTCCGATTCGATCCGGCGCGCGCCGGTGAAACGCTTTTCCCAATAGCCGCTGTCGAGATCGTCGACGCGGACGGTGCTGCCCGTCGACGGCGAATGCACGAACTTGTTGTCGCCGATGTAGATGCCGACGTGCGAGAACGTGCGGCGCATCGTGTTGAAGAACACGAGATCGCCCGGCTTCAGGTTGCTCATGCTCACCTTCTCGCCGACACGGCTCATCTCTTCCGCGCGACGCGGCAGCGACATGCCGAGCGTGTCCTGGAACACGTAGCGCACGAAACCGCTGCAGTCGAGGCCCGAATCCGGCGAGTTGCCGCCCCAGCGATACCTCACGCCGATCATGTTCAGCGCGCCGACCACCACGTCGCCTGCCTTGCCCGCCATGCCGGCAAGGAACGACTTCGCGCCGCCGCTGGACGGCTGCGCGCTGGTCTGCTGGAGGGAGGAACTCGACCCGATCTGAGTCGAATTGGTGACATTCTGGTTAAAACTGCTGACTTCGTCGGCGAACGCGCCGGGAGCTGCTGCGAACAGGGCGCCGATGAATAGCCCGGCGATGGTGCGCGCGCATGCCTGGGTCAGGGATCGATGCTGCATTGGTCGATGGAATGTGCTTAAAAATCAGCTGATTGGCGGAAAATTTCGGTCGATACTAGCCAGCGCGTAATCGTTTGTCAAAACAAATTAAAAAATACAATCGAGATGGTCAGACCATTGGACGCCTATCACGCTTTCCAGACCGCTTTCAACAGCTTTTGTGTGTAAGGATGTGACGGTCTCGCGAAGACGTCGGCCACCTCCCCCGACTCGACGACGGCGCCGTCCTGCATCACCGCGACGCGGTGCGCCATCGCGCCGATCACCTCCAGGTCGTGGCTGATGAAGACGTAGCCGAGGTTGTATTTCTGTTGCAAATTCGCGAGCAGCTTCAGCACCTGCTGCTGGATCGACACGTCGAGCGCCGAGGTCGGCTCGTCGAGGATCAGGATGCGCGGCTCCAGCACCAGCGCGCGCGCGATCGCGATCCGCTGGCGCTGGCCGCCCGAGAATTCGTGCGGATAACGGTGCAGCACCGTGCGGTCGAGGCCGACTTCGCGCAGCACCGCGAGCGATTTCGCGCGGCGCGCGTCGGGCGTCATGTCCGGGCGGTGCAGCTCGAGCCCCTCGCCGACGATCCGCTCGATCGTGTGACGCGGCGAAAGCGAACTGAACGGATCCTGAAAGACCACCTGCATGTTCGAGCGCAGCGCGGTCTGCTCGCGGCCGCGATAGGTCGACAGCGCGCGCCCCTGGAATTCGATCTCGCCGCCGGCCGTCTTCTGCAGCCCGAGCAGCGCCATCGCGAGCGTCGACTTCCCCGATCCCGATTCGCCGACGATCCCGAGCGTTTCGCCCTGCCGCACCGACACCGACACGTCGGCCACGGCCGTCACCGGCACCGTGCCGAACCAGCCCGCGAAGCCCGGCCGCTTGCGCGCGAACTGCACGCTCACGTGGTGCGCGTCGAGCACGACGGGCGCGATCGGCATCACCGGCGTGACCGCCCGCTGCGGCCGGCTGTTCAGCAGCCGCTGCGTATACGGATGCTCGGGCGCCGCGAAGATCCGCTCGACGGGCCCGCTCTCGACCAGCCGGCCGTGCTCCATCACCGCGACGCGCTGCGCGAAGTGCCGCACGAGATTCAGGTCGTGCGTGATCAGCAGGATCGCCATCCCGCGCTTTTCCGCTTCCTCGCGCTGCAGTTCCAGCAGCAGATCGACGATCTGCGCGCGGATCGTCACGTCGAGCGCGGTGGTCGGCTCGTCGGCGAGCAGCAGGCGCGGCCGGCACGCGAGCGCCATCGCGATCATCGCGCGCTGCCGCTGGCCGCCCGACAACTGGTGCGGGTAGCTGTCGACGCGCTTGTCCGGCTCCGCGATGCCGGTGCGCGCGAGCAGCGCGATCGCCCGCTTGCGCGCCTCCACGGCCGATACGCCGTCGTGCAGCACGATCGTCTCGCCGATCTGCACGCCGATCGTATACAGCGGATTGAGCGCCGTCATCGGCTCCTGGAAGATCATCGCGATGTCCGAGCCGCGCAGCCCGCGCATCTCGCGCTCGCTCCTGGCCGCCAGATCCTGCCCCGCGAAGCGGATCGCGCCCGTGACCTCGGCGTCGCGCAGCAACCGCAGGATCGACAGCGCGGTCACGCTCTTGCCGGACCCCGACTCGCCGACGAGCGCGACGCGCTCGCCGCGCCCGATCGTGAGCGTCACGTCGTCCACCGCGACCGTGCCGCCGAAACGGACGTGCAGACGCTCGAGCGACAGCAGCGGCTCGTGTTGCGTCGATACGGTCGACTCGCTCATCGCTGGCCCCCCCGCGGCGCGCACCGAATCGGCGATCCGCGTGTCGAGCGCGTTGCGCAGCGCATCGCCCATGAAGGTCAGCAGCAGCAGCGTCGCGACCAGCACGCCGAACGTCGACAGCGAGATCCACCACGCATCGAGATTGCCCTTGCCCTGCGCGAGCAGCTCGCCCAGGCTCGGCGTCGGCGGCGGCACGCCGAGGCCGAGGAAATCGAGGCTGGTGAGCGCGAGGATCGAGCCGCTCATCCGGAACGGCAGGAACGTGATCACCGGCGTCAGACTGTTCGGCAGCACGTGGCGCCAGATGATCTGCCAGTTCGTCAGCCCCATCGCGCGGGCCGCGCGCACGTAGTCCTGCGTGCGGTTGCGCAGGAATTCCGCGCGCACGTAGTCGGCGAGCCCGATCCAGCCGAACAGCGACAGCAGCACGATCAGCAGCAGGAAGCTCGGCTCGAAGATCGACGCGAAGATGATCAGCAGGTACAGCTCGGGCAGCGAGCTCCAGATCTCGATCAGCCGCTGCCCGACGATGTCGATGCGCCCGCCGAAGAAGCCCTGCACCGCACCCGCGGCGATCCCGAGCAGCGTGCCGATCACGGTCAGGATCAGCCCGAACTCGACCGAGATGCGGAACCCGTACACGAGCCGCGCGAGCAGGTCGCGGCCCTGCGCATCGGTGCCGAGCCAGTTCTCGCGCGACGGCGGCGCCGGGTTCGGCACGTTCGAGAAGTAGTTCAGCGTATCGTAGTAATAGCGGTTCGGCGGATAGACGACGAAGTTGCCGGGCGCCTCGAGCCGCTTGCGCACATACGGATCGAGATA
Source organism: Burkholderia sp. AU32262 (assembly GCF_020419985.1). Lineage (NCBI taxonomy): Bacteria > Pseudomonadati > Pseudomonadota > Betaproteobacteria > Burkholderiales > Burkholderiaceae > Burkholderia > Burkholderia sp. AU32262. The sequence continues at coordinate 7,514 of NZ_JAIZRS010000045.1, read as the reverse complement.
GTCGGCCGGCGTCGGGAAATCGCCGCCGAAGGTCGTCTCCGGGTACGCATGGAACATCGGGAAATAGGTCTGGCCGTCGTAGCGCACGACGAGCGGCTTGTCGTTCGACCACAGCGGCGCCGCAAGGCTCGCGGCAAAGGCCACGACGAAGATCACGAAGCTCCAGTAGCCGAGGCGCTGCTGCCTGAAGCGCTGCCACACGCGGCGCGCGGGCGACGGCGACACGCGCGCGCGCGCGGCATCGATGCGGGGGGATGCGACGGCCCGGTTCATCGCGCGCCTCGCCCGATGACGCCGGGCATGCGAACGGCTCGTTTCATGTCAGCGCTCCAGGTTGTCGAATTGAATGCGCGGATCGACCCACACATAGCAAAGATCGGAGATCAGCTTGGTCGCGAGCCCGATCAGCGTGAACAGGTACAGCGTGCCGAGCACGACCGGGTAATCGCGCCGCACGACCGACTCGTAAGACAGCAGCCCGAGGCCGTCCAGCGAGAACAGCGTCTCGATCAGCAGGCTGCCGGTGAAGAACGCGCCGATGAACGCGGCCGGGAAGCCGACGATCAGCGGCAGCATCGCGTTGCGGAACACGTGCTTCCACAGCACGCTGCGCTCGGAGAGCCCCTTCGCGCGCGCGGTCAGCACGTATTGCCGGCGGATCTGGTCGAGGAACGCGTTCTTCGTGAGCATCGTGACGACCGCGAAACTGCCGACGACCGACGCGGTGATCGGCAGCGCGATGTGCCACAGGTAGTCGAGCACCTTGCCGGCGAGCGACAGCTGCGCGAAGTTGTCCGACGTGAGGCCGCGCAGCGGAAAGAGCTGCCAGAACGAGCCGCCGCCGAACAGCACGAGCAGCAGCACGCCGAGCACGAAGCCCGGAATCGCGTACCCGACGAGCACGACGAGGCTCGTCGCGACGTCGAACGGCGAACCGTTGCGCACGGCCTTCGCGATGCCGAGCGGCACCGAGATCAGGTACGTGAGGAAGAACGTCCACAGCCCGATGCTGATCGACACGGGCAGCTTCTGCACGACCAACGCCCACACGCTCTGGTGGCGGAAGTAGCTGTCGCCCAGATCGAAGCGCGCGAAGCGCTTCAGCATCAGCCAGTAGCGTTCGAGCGGCGGCTTGTCGAAGCCGTACAGCGCCTTCAGTTGCGCGAGCTGCTGCGCGTCGACGCCGGTGTGCGCACGCATCCCGAACGGCGTCGCGCCCTGCTCCGTCGCGCCCTTGCGCAACTCCTGCACGGCCTGCTCGACCGGGCCGCCCGGCACGAACTGGATCACCGCGAACGTGAGCGTCAGCACGCCGACGAGCGTCGGGATCATCAGCAGCAGGCGTTTGAGGATGTAGCTCCACATAGGGCGTCGACTCGTGATCGGGTGGTGGGTTGGACGAAGGGCCGGCGCGGGTCAGTGATCGGGCTTCGCCCACCAGGTCGACACGACCCAGCCCTCGGCCGAATAGTACAGCGGCAGCGTCTGCGGATAGGCGAGCGTGCGCTTGTACGCGATGCGGTGCGTCGTGCTGTACCACTGCGGGACCGCGTAGTAGCCGTGCATCAGCACGCGGTCGAGCGCGTGCGTCGCGTCGAGCAGCTCCTCGCGCGTCTGCGCGGCGCCGAGCGCGTGCAGCAGCGCGTCGACGGCCGGCGATTTCAGCCCGATGAAGTTGTCGGAACCCGGCTCGTCGGCGAACTTGCTCGCGTAACGCGAGTACTGCTCGGCGCCCGGCACCTGCACGCCCGGCAGGCGGATCGTCGTCATGTCGTAGTCGAACGCATCGAGGCGCTTTTGCAGCAGCGCGTAATCGGCCGTGCGAAACCGCACGTCGATGCCGAGCTTCGCCAGGTTGCGCTGGTAGGCCGTCACGATGCCCTCCATCGCGCCGCCCGCGTCGTCGAGGATCTCGAACGCGAACGGCTCGCCCTTCGCATTGCGCAGCGCACCGTCGCGATAGGTCCAGCCGGCCTGCGCGAGCAGCGCACGCGCCTTCAGCAGGTTCGCGCGCAGCGAGCCCGGCGGGTTCGTGTCCGGCTGCGTGACCATCGGGCCGAACACGGCCGGATCGAGCTGCGCGCGCAGCGGCTCCAGCAGCTTCAGCTCGCCTTCGCCAGGCGTACCGGTCGCCTGCAGGTCGGTATCGGCGAAATAACTGTTGAGGCGCGTGTACGCGCTGTAGAACAGCTGGCGGTTCAGCCATTCGAAGTCGAACGCGAGGTCGAGCGCCTGGCGCACGCGCACATCGCGGAACAGCGGCCGGCGCAGGTTCATGAAGAAGCCCTGCATGCCGGCGCCGTTATGCTGGCGGAATTCGCGCTTGATCAGTTCGCCGCTGTCGAAGCGCTTGCCGACGTCGCGCCGCGCCCAGTTGCGCGCGATGTACTCGACGAGCACGTCGTATTCGCCGGCCTTGAACGCCTCCAGCCGCGCGACGCCGTCGCCGTACAGCTTGTAGACGATCCGCTCGAAGTTGTGGGTGCCGACCCGCACCGGCAGGTCGGCGCCCCAGTACGCGGGGTTGCGCCGGTAGGTGATCGTGCGGCCGTTGTCGTAATGGTCGATCACGTACGGGCCGCTGCCGATCGGCTGCTCGAACGCGAGCTGGTCGAACGGGATGCGCGAGCCGTCCGCGCGCAATCCCCACTTGCGCGAGAACACCGGCACGCCGCCGGCGATCAGCGGGAGCTCGCGATTCGCGCTGCGGAACTCGAAACGCACGGTCGCCGGATCGACGACCACGGCTTTCGCGATCTCCGCGAAATACGCGCCGAACTGCGGCGCGGCCTGCTTGCTCTTCAGCGTATCGAACGAAAACTTGACGTCGTCGGCGCTCACGCGATCGCCGTTCGAGAAGCGTGCGCGCGGATTCAGGTGGAACGTGACCGAACGGCGGTCCGGCGCGACGTCGATGTCGTCGGCCAACAGCCCGTATGCGGACGCCGGTTCGTCGGAGCTGCCCGTCGTGAGGCTCTCGAACAGCATGTCGATGCCGGGCGCGGCGTTGCCGCGCATCGTGAACGGATTGAACTTGTCGAACGACGTCAGCCGGTTCGGGTTCGCCAGCACCAGCGTGCCGCCCTTCGGCGCGTCGGGATTCACGTAGTCGAAATGCTTGAAGCCCGGCGGATACTTCGGCTCGCCGTACTGCGCAATCGCATAGGCCGCGTGCGCGGCCGGCGCGGCGAGCGCCGCGTGCAGCGCCAGCACCGCGGCCACGCGGCCGGCAGCCCGCAGCACGCCGAAGCGGGCGCGCGTGGCGGCGGCCCGGGGCGAACCCTTCGTCATAGAGGCCCTGTCGTCGAATGAGGGTAGTAACGTGGAGCGATTCTACCCATTCATCCGTCGAGCCAAAAGAAAACCGCCGACGCGGGCGGTCTTCTTCGCGAGCAGTTGTCGCGCACGCGGCACGCATGCGCGAGCCGCCCGTCAGCGCCAGCCGTTGTGGCGGCCGTGATCCCAGTGACCGCGATCGCCCCAGCCGCGACCATGGTGGCGATACCATTCGTCGCGGCCCCAGTAGCGGCGGCCGTCCCAGTAGCGGTCGCCGTGCCAGCCGATCACGATTGCCGGCGCCGGCCCGTACACGGGCGCCGGCGCATAGACCGGCGCCGGCTGGTAGACGACCGGCGGCGGAGGCGGCGGCGCATACACGGGCGCGGGCGCGACGTAGACCGGTGCCGGCACGCCGACGTTGATCCCGACATTGACTCCCGCCATTGCTGCGCCCGACACGAGCAAGGCCGTCATACCGGTCAGGAGCGAGGCAACACGCAAAGTCTTCATGGATTCCTCTTCTGGTTGTGTCATGTGTGATTCGACTATAGCGGCAAGCGCCGCGCCCGCATATTTCAAGTTTGTAAGAACTGATGCGCGGCATCGCAACGGGAAGCCCGCGCTAACGTCTTGTAACAATCGGCGCCCGCCCCCGTCCCCCGCTCTTTCTTCCCTTGAACATCTTTCATCCCGCGTCGCGCCCGGCGTCAAGCGGCCCCACGCCCTCCGGGCGGGCCGGACCGGGCCCGTCAAACCCCTTCTTGCCGAGCGCCGATATCCGTCACCCCCCCGTATCGAACCGGAAACCGAATCTCGCAACCGTTTCGATCCGGGCGGAGAACGCGTGTGCGACCAGCTTGCGCCGTAACCGCACGACCAGCGCATTGACCGTCTCGGGTTCGATGTCGGCATCGTCCCACGCATAACGCAGCACGGCGTCGCGGCCGACCGGCCGCCCCGCTTCACGTAGCAGGCATTCGACCACGCGAAATTCCCGCGCGGTGAGCGCGAGCCGCCGGCCATGCTCCTCGAGCGCGCGCGTGGCCGTATCGAGTCGAACCGATTCACGCGTGGCGACGACGCCCGCGCGGCGCCACAGCGCGCGCAACCGCTCGTGCAGTTCGACGAACGAACAGGGATGGGCAAGACATACGTCGCAGCCGGCCTTCAGCATTTGCGCGCGCCGGACGGGCGTGGCGCCGGCGACGATCGCGGCAATCGTCGCGCCGCCGGCCGACGCGGCGAGCCGCGGTAATCCTTCGAGGATCGCCGGGCGCGCGGCGGCATCGGTCGCGACGATCACGATCGCGTCGAACCGGCCCTGCGTCGCCGCAAAACAGCCATCGCGCCATTCGTCGACGCGCTCGACGCCGTGCATGCTTTCCCGAAACGCCTTGTCGAGCCGCGACGCGCCCGGGTTCGGCGGCGCAATCAGCAGGATGCGCATCGATCGGGTTCCTGCGCCGTCACGCGAGCGAGCGCGGCCAGCATTCGACCGTGATCGCCGCACCGGCCGGCCGCGCATCGCCGATTCGCAGCGCGAAATCGTGCACGCGCATCACCGCCGACACGACGCTCAACCCGAGCCCGGAGCCGTTCACATGACGCGTGCGTTCGCCGCGATAGAAGCGTTCGAGCACTGCATTGCGCTCGGCGGGCGGGATACCAGGCCCGGTGTCCTCGAACCGGACGAGCGGACCGTGCGGCGTCGCCTGGAGCACGACGCGCACACGGCCGCCCGGCGGCGTGAACTTGATCGCGTTGTCCGCGAGATTGCTGAACGCCTCGAACAACAACGCGCGGTCGCCATGGATGCCGTCGACCGCGACCGCCTCGAGCGCGAACGACACGTCGACGGCCTCGGCCAGCGGTTCGTAAAGCTCGCACACATCGCGCAGCAAGGCCGCGACGTCGACCGCCGCAAAACCGCCGCGCCGGCTCAGCGTGCCGATCTCGGAGATGCGCAGCATCGCGCGAAAACGTTCGAGCAGGCGGTCGGTCTCGTCACGCGCCGACGCCAGCAGCGCCGCCGACGCGGGATCGTGTGCGCAGAACGGCTGGCCCGAGAGCCGCGCCAGCATCGTATGCACGCGTGCGAGCGGCGTGCGCAGGTCGTGCGCGATCCCGTCGCAGGTATGCCGCACCTCGCCCATCAACCGCTCGACTTCGTCGAGCATGTGGTTCACGAGATGCGCGAGCAGATCGAGTTCGTCGTAGCCGCCCACCGGCAGCCGCTTGCCGAGATCGCCTTCGGCGATCTGCCGCGTGACGCGCCGGATCGCGGCGACGCGGCGCATCTGCCGCATGCCGAGCATGCTGCCGCCCGCGACGCCCGCGATCAGGATCATCACGCCGCCGATCACGAGCCCGCGAATCGCGACGTCGCGGATCTGGATGAAATGCGACAGGTCGCGCGCGACGACCAGCGTCATCCCGTTGTCGCGGCGCACGGCCATCGCGCGCGCGATCGGCGACGATTGGCCGTCGAGCAGCACGAGCGTGCGGTTCAGCGTCCGGCCGTGGCGATCGGTGCGCAGTGCGGGCGGTGTCGTGATGTCGCCCGCCACGCGGCGCCCGCTCGCATCGAACAGCCCGTAGAAATTCGTGTGCATGTGCTCGTGCTCGAGCCGCCGATGGATCGCGAGCGGCAGTTCCGCATCGGGAATCGAATCGAAATAGATCAGTTGCCACGCGAGCACCTCGTCGGTGTCGCGCGTCATCGTGTGGGTCGCGGCCACGCTGATCACGCCCGCGAGCAGCAGCAGCGAGACCGAGAAGATCGCCGCGTACGCGCACAGCCAGCGAAACGTCGTCGTATGCCAGCGGCGCGCGAAGTTCGCCGCGCGGGCTGCGTCCATCCGAGCCTCCGTCAAGCGAGCATGTAGCCCGATCCGCGTACCGTCTGGATCATCGGGTTCGCGCCGGGCGGATCGATCTTCTTGCGCAGCCGGCCCATGTGGACGTCGATCAGGTTGGTGCCGGGATCGAAGTGATAGCCCCACACGGCCTCGAACAGCATCGTGCGCGTGATCGTCTGGCCTGCGTTGCGCATCATGAATTCGAGTACGCGGAACTCGGTCGGCAGCAGCGCGATCTCGTCAGCGCCGCGGCGCGCGCGGCGCGAAATGAGGTCGAGCTCGAGCGCGCCGACCTTCAGCAGCGTCTGCTGCGGCACGCCCGATGCCTGCCGGCGGCGCAGCAGCACTTCGATGCGCGCGCTCAGTTCGCCGGAATCGAACGGCTTCGTCAGGTAATCGTCGCCGCCCGCGCGCAGCCCGCGAATGCGCTCGTCGACGTCGCCGAGCGCGCTCAGCATCAGCACCGGCGTATCGATGCCGACCGTGCGCATCGCGGTCACGATCGCGAGACCGTCCGCGCCCGGCAGCATCCTGTCGAGCGTGATCGCGTCGTACGATGCGCTCATCGCGCGCATCATCCCTTCGCGGCCGTTGTCGATCCAGTCGACCGCGAAGCCGCGTGCGGTCAGTTCGCCGACGATTTCGTTCGCGGTCACCGCATCGTCCTCGACCGTCAGTACTCGCATGGTTGCCCTCGCAATGAACTTCGAGACGGGCGCATACCACGCGCCCGCCACTATCGTAAGCGCCGCGATCGCCGTGCGGCGCAAGATGAAAATAGCTTCATCCGGCATCGCGGCAAGCGCGCGTGAAAAATGTTTCATCCGTCCGTCGCCTGCCCCGCGACCGCGGCCGTCTACGCTGACATCGTGCGGCAACGGGCCGCGAAACCAGGAGCTACCGGATGAAACTGTCGACCACCCTCGCCTGCATGCTGCTCGCATGCGCCAGCACCGCCGCGTTCGCGGGGCCCCACCTCACCCCGCAGCAATGCACCGCGTACCCGTTCGTGCACACGGGCAGCGGCGTCACGCGCGCGGACCTCGTGCGCGAGCTGACCGAACTCGAACAGGTCGGCTACGAGCCGGCCCACGCCAGCCCGTATTACCCCGACGATCTCGCCGATGCGAAGCATCGGCTCGCCGCCGAATACCGCGCCGACTGCACGCACGCGCTGACGGCCGACGCGGGCGCGCACCACTGACCGCACGGCCGGCGCAACGCAGCCGGAAAGCAAAAAGGCGGCACACTGAACTGACCCCGCAAAGTTGGACAGTTAAAGGCTAGGCGCCCAAGGGCTGAGTCCTGTATTGCACGGGACTCAGCCCTTTCAACTTGAGCTTGATGCGTTCGTGGTTGTAGTAGTGGATGTAGCGC
>NZ_JAIZRS010000044.1:0-31523 GCF_020419985.1 Burkholderia sp. AU32262 | reverse complement strand
AATATGAATCACTTCATAAACCTGACTTACTTTAGTGTGAGACTCTTGATACTTTCGCTATCTGATCCGAGGATCAGCTCGCTTTCATCAAGCGCCCACACTTATCGGCTGTTAATTTTTAAAGAGCGTTTCTGCGAGAAACTCCGTGTTTCCCAGCAGCGCTGCGTTTTCAGCAGCAGAGAAGCGAGATTATCAACCGTTTTTTGAGACTCGTCAACAACTTTTTTAACTACTTCGCTGCGACGACTGCGGTTTAATTTCGCGTGCACTGGAATCGATAAAACCGACTTCAACAGCACCGCTTCCCTCTTCTTCCCCCGCGCCGCGTTTCCGTTAGCGCGAAAGAGGCGTGATTCTATGCATCTGCCCCAGTCTCCGCAACCCCTTTTGTGAAATATTTTTGACGTGCTATGGCGGGGGCCGCCGAGCACTTCCCAGTGCTCATATATAAGACGACACGGCAGGCGCGGCCTCGGTCGCCCCTGAACAGCCCCCGCCGTATCGAACGCAACCTTCCGTCGATTACCGCCCCACCATCGCCCTCACCACGCCGTCCCGCCGAATCAGCCCGTGATACAGCGCCGCGGCAAAGTGAGCGAGGAACGTCAGGAAGAAGAGATACGCCAGCACGCGATGCGCAATCCGGAGCCAGGCGAACGTCACCGGATCAGCCGACACCAGCGCCGGTAGCTGCACACCGCCGCCCAACGTCACCGGATATCCGCCCGCCGACAGCATCGCCCAGCCGATCAGCGGCATCGCCACCATCAGCGCATACAGCACGAGATGCGACCCGTGCGCGGCCACCTTCTGCCACCACGGCAGATCGTCGGGCAACGCCGGCGGCTTCGACAGCATCCGCACCACGATCCGCACGCACACCAGCACCAGCACGGCCACGCCCAGCGGCTTGTGAATCGCCACCAGGATCTCGTGCCGCCCGGAAACCGACGCCACCATCCCCACCCCGATGAACAACATCGCGAGAATCATCGCGGCCATCACCCAGTGCAGCACCCGCGCCGGCAAGCTAAACGTCGTCGAAGCCTTCATCACCGTCCCTCCCCACTCAATCGCGCCACGCCTGCCACGCCGGCCTCTTCACTCGTGCGCCGCAGATACGAATCCGCATACGCGGCCGAGCGCGCCGCCAGCAACGGATCGCCCGACACCTGGATCCCCTGCGGCAGCACCGTCGGGTCGTAATTCACGTCGCGGCACGGGCCGCTGTCCTGCGCCTCCACGCGGTCGAGCACGAGCGTGCCCGCATCGATCGTCGGGCGCTGCGCGGGCCAGACCTTCGTCGCGTCGTCCACCGGGTCGCCGGGCTCCGCCAGCGTGACCAGCAGCTTCCACTTCTGCGGGCCGGCCGCGATGCGCTGCGTCACGTCCTGTTGCAGCACGTTCGGATCCGCGGCCGTCGCGACGTCGCCGGCGCCGGCCGTCTGCTCCGGCACGACACGCCACCGCACGGCCTGGCGCTTGCCGGCCGCATCGACGAAGTAAAACGCGTTCAACCCGTAATAGCTTTCGGTGACGTAGCTCGCGCTCGGCTTCGCACCCTTCACCCACTGCAGGAACGCGGCCGCCTCCGGATGCGCGCCGAAGAACGCCTTCACCTTCGCCGGATCGGGCTTGCCCGTCTTCGGATCGGGCCGGGTCGCGAGCGTCTGCTCGTAGAACGCCTGCGGCGTCGCGACCGGAAACACCGGCATCGCGTTCATCCCGGTCCGCCATTGCTGGCCGTCCGGCGCGGTGAGCTTCAGTGCGAGGCTGCGGATCGGCACGCTGCTGTCGGGCGCGTACGGGTTCCCGCCCGGCAACGCGAAGCGCCCGACCACCGGCGTGCGCACCGGCTTGAAGAACGGCGCGACCGAATACGCGCTCGCCGCGCCGTTGCCTTCGAAATAGCCGGTCACGCACACGCCCTTCGCGTGATTGCGCCGGTAGCCGGGATGGATGCCGCTGTTGGTCTGCAGCGCGTCGACGAGCCGGTGCGGGGTCAGACGCGCCGGCGCGAGCCACCCGCCGGCATACCCGAACGCCGCCGCCACGCCGGCCACCGCGCCGCCGATCACGGCCCAGCGCCACCACCCGCGCCCGGGCTCGCGCTGCGGCGAAGAAGAAGATTGCTTCATGAATGCACTCCCGATCGTCAGATCATTGTCGAACGCGCGTAGGACGCCGCCCGCACCGCTTTATTCCACGAAAAGTTTTTTCGTATGCTGGAGGGAATAACCGATGCCGGCCGGCGTCTTACGCGGCATCTACGACCCTTTCGGCAACCGGCCCCGCCATGCCCTCCACCGCCCTCGACGACGAAGCATTGCGCGAACTCATCCCCAGGCTGCGACGTTTCGCGCTCTGGCTGGCGCGCGATGTCCATGCGGCCGACGATCTCGTCCAGTCGACGCTCGAGCGCGCGCTGTCGCGCTGGACGAGCCGTCGCGACGACGCGTCGCTGCGCAGTTGGCTCTTCACGATCCTGTACCGACAATTTCTCGACGGCAAACGCAGCGCGAAGCGCTACGCGTGGCTGCTCGGCCGCATCCACGACGACGACGAAGCACACTGGCCGTCCGCCGAACGCGAATTCGCGGCGCGCGCGACGCTCGAAGCATTCGGCCGGCTCTCGGACGAACAGCGCAGCCTGCTGCTGCTCGTCGCGGTCGAAGGCTTCACCTATCAGGAAGTGGCCGACCTGCTCGAGGTGCCGATCGGCACCGTGATGTCGCGGCTGTCGCGCGCGCGCCAGGCGCTGCGCCAGCTGAGCGACGGCGAACTTCCTGCTCCTTCCTTGCGGTTGATGAAAAAATGAACACGCCTCCGAACGAACATGACCTTCAGGCCTATGTCGACGGCCAGCTCGACGACGATGCGCGCGCCGCGGTCGAGCGCTATCTCGCGCTGCATCCGGCCCGCGCGGAACAGGTGAAGCAATGGCAGCAGGACGCGCAGCGGCTGCGGGCCGCGCTCGAGAGCGTGCGGATGCCGGCGGACAACCCTGCGCTCGATCCGGCGGCGATTCGCGGCCGGCGAGCGGAGCGCACGCGCATGCGGTTCGCGATGGCGGCTTCGTTCGTGTTCTGCGTCGGGCTCGGGACGTTCGGCGGATGGCAGGCGCGCGGGTGGAACGCAGCGCCGCCCATCGCGCCGATGAGCGATGCGGTCAAGGCTTATCAGATGATGGTGGTCGATCGAACGGCCAAGGTCGATTACCGGCCGACCGGTGCGGGCGATTTGCAGGGATGGCTCACCAAAGGCGTGGGCGCATCGGCGAAGCTGCCGGATTTGAGCGCGGCGGGGTTCAGGCCGGTCGGTGGGCGGTTGTTCACGACGGACAGCGGGGCGACTGCTGCGATGGTGCTCTATGAGGATGATGCGGGACGGACGCTGAGCTTCTATCTCCGGCCGGCGGAATCGGGACATCGGCTGTTGCCGAACGGGCAACGCGCGGATGGCGCGCTGCTCGCGCGGTATGGGTCGGTGAACGGACTCAATTATGCGGTGGTCGGGCCGGCCGGGAGCGTCGGGGAGAAGGCGATCGCGCAGGCGCTCGATCAGCAGACTTGAAGTCGCGGGATGCGCGCCCGGCAGGCGGTTGGTGGTGACCGCCAGCGGCTTTTGTGGCGCGGCTTGGCGGGCGTGAACGATCTCATGCTCGCCAGTCGAATGCACAGCGTTTCGACTGACTTTCCCGGGCTGTTGTTCACATCGGAACCCCGGCGGCGCCCTCGCCTTTGGAATCACAGGGTTTCGAGTCGCTGCGGAACGGGATATCCACATCGATCACGGATAAGCGATCTCGCTTCCAAGGCGGGCTACGATCCTGTCCGTCCAGGTAGAGTCGCCATGGGGACCTGGCTGCCGGCGAGCATCTTGTTGGCTCGGCGCACAAACACCCAGTGCCAAACCCAGAGGAAAACCTTGACGCCGCCGGCGACGGAGCCCATGGCATTGCGTATCAACGAAAGAACGTGGGCAAGCACCACCCGATGCAGCTGATCCGGCCGAGCGAGCGCAAACCCGACAGCGCCGGATTGATACGAGACTCCGCTTCCAGGGACTTCACAACGTTGGAAATAATGAAGAAGTCCTCGATGAAGTTGTACGGCACGAGGAACATCAGCCAGACACTGTTGGGTTCGGCCACACGCGATCCGCGGCTGACCGATTTCAGGGTCGTCCTGAGGTCGCTCGCGTACGCATAGACCAGCGCCAGGAACACCGCGATGACGACGATGCTTCCGATTGTCCCCAAGCACCGCTATTTCGCCGAGAACGCCTCTGTCGTCGGAGGGATAGATGAGGGGATAGCACCGAATTCGCTTACCCTCGCCTGTTGAGCGCACAGGATTTCGAGTGCGTTGGCTGCTCGATATCCACACGACATTCCATCACTACGGATCGCGCGAGGACGCTCCGCATCGCCTGCGCTATTCCGGAAAATCCCCGTCAGACAAGACGTTCGGGCTGATTCGCATGGTCGAATGCATGGTGCTCACCTGTCCGGAGCACAGCGATTCGACTGGTTGGGCGTGCGGGTTGTCCACATACGGGCTGTCGACAAGCGCACGAAACCGGATGTTCGTTTCGCATGCACCTCGTTCTCAGGGCTTGCTTTTCTCCGTCCAGTTGGGCCCAGCTTGTGATCCGCGCACGCGCTCACCTTTTGCCCGCACAGCGTTTCGCATCGTTTTGTACCGAGGTTATCCACATATGAAGGCCGACTACCTTCATCGCCTCCGAAGTCACTTGATCAGATAAACCCTGAGAATCTCGCCGGTTTCCGGAGAGACGACATACTTCATCGACGTCCCGAGCGGACTCGCGTTGCCGAGCCCGCGCACGCCTGGGGGCATCTTCGCTGCGAACGTCACACCGATGACGGCGTCCTCGGGCTTCGGATCGACCCTGGCTGCACTTTCGTCCTCGATGTAGATCTCGAAGTTACGCAGGTCCTGCCCGGTCTTCGCAAATTCCTCGTAGGCCGCCTTCAGGCCGAGCAGCGTCGCGGTATTGAGCCGGACCGAGCATCGATCGACCGCGCCGAAATTCAATTGGGTCATCGCCTCTCCCCGAAGACGCCGCGCTTCTATCCTGCTTCCTGCCCGGCCATCAATTCCCTCAGGCATTCAACGCACGTTGCCGTCAACCATCCGATCGCCGTCTCCATCGGCTCGTCATTGTCGAACCGATAGACGCCTCCGCCTGCGTGCGTCCCGCCCAATTCAAGCAGCTTCGTCGCTTCCGATTCGAGCATGTAGCCCGGAAACTCGATCTCATCGCGCACCAGCGTCAACGGCACGACCCCGCGGCCGCCCTTCCAGTTGCCACGATCGTTGACGAGTTCGGACACAGCACGAGTCACGAGCTCGCCTCCGACACGTCCGTGATATGAACAATTCACCAGCGGCATCATTTCACCTTTGATTTCCAATCCCATGGCTGCGCGTCGCTCAACACCCGGACGATGCGCTCGCCATCGGACAGATCAATCGCACCGCGCGACACCATCGGAACCTCGTATGTCATCACGTGACCGCTCACCAAGGATGACGGCAATTCTACAGAGCGGCTGGTCCAAGCATCGGTCAATGCTCTCCACAGTTTTCGACTTCGTTCATCCAATCGCTACACGAAGCGCACGGCGTGAGCGGATCACAGTCGACGGACTGTGCTTATCCAAAGGTGTTAACAGAGTTCGTATATATACGTAGTGATAGTTAACAAACCCTGTGCCCCACAGTGGATAACGTCGGTAACGCACTGAATTTTCAACGCGAATCGAAATGCATAACCCTGGGTGCGCGACGTGAACAGCGTCCGGCAGCACAGAACAACTTTTCGTCGATTCACAGCCGCGCCGACATATCCTCAATCGTTCCACTGTGAATCCAGAGGCTTGCCGGACGGTTATCCAGAGGGCGATGTGGATAACACCACAGCACATCGACGCGTTTTGCTGTGCTGCGAAGATGTGAAGCCGACGTTCCACGCATCGCTGCACGACATCGATCGTCAGCACGCGGCGCGGCGCGTTTCAAGAAATTTTCACGAAGGGGCTTGTGCTCCCCCAAAACCCTCTCTATAATTCGCGGCTTCTTAGGCTCGTAGCTCAGTTGGTTAGAGCACCACCTTGACATGGTGGGGGTCGTTGGTTCGAATCCAATCGAGCCTACCAACGAACAAAATGAAGGGGTCCGGCAGCACAACTTGCCTACAGGCAACGCGGCTCGCCAAACATACAAACGCCACGCGGCAACCTCGCGTGGCGTTTTTCTTTGCGCCGACGGGTAGCATCCGGCCGCGCGCCAGCCTTCACGTTTCTCTCCGTATCCCGCGCTACACGTATTGACTGTCGAAACGGTTCGACACAATTGCGGCCGTATGCACCGGGCGCGGCACAGCACCAGCCGACGTGCGTTTCGTCCGCGCGCCCGCATCCAGGCTGCCCCGGCTTCTCTTACTCCATCGCCGTACGCCGCATAGACTCGGCCGACCGTCGACGCGTCCCGATACCGGAAAAGACTCGTCGCGGCATTCCCGGGAACGCGCACACATCTTGCCGACGCAGTGAGCGGACCCGATACCAATAACGCGCACGCTGCGCCACCGAGGGCCAACACACACATGTCCGAGACCACGACACCCGTCAGCACTGACGAAATCGCCGCTTACGTTGGGAAAAAAGCCCGCTGGTATGAAACGAAATGGGCAATCGCCGCGACACGCAGGAGCAAGCATTCCTGGAACTGGGCAGCCTTTCTGGTGGGGCCGTTCTGGATGGCGTACCGTGGCATGTACTGGCATGCGCTGGCGCTATTCGGCATCGTATTCGGGCTCTCGCTGATCGAAATGCTGTTCTTCCCGAATTTCTTCGACTCGAGTCAGAGCAACGCAATCGGGATCGGGATTTCGGTGATGCTTGGCTTGCATGGCAACAGTTTCTACCAGACGCATGTCCGCCGGGCGATCACGAGGCTGCGTCCCCATTCGGCACCCGGCGACTCCTTTCTTGCACTCCTGAGCGTGCAAGGCGGCACGAACTGGCTCGCGGTAATCGGCTTTGCCGTCGCGTTCGTGTTTTTCTGTTACGCGACGTCGCTCATTCACGCCTTGGTGGCCGCATTCCGATGACGTCATCGGCTCGCGCCGGATCGAACGAGAAAGCGGGCAGGGTGGCCGCTTGAACCCGCACGCCACCCGTGCACGCTCAATGCAGATGCCTCAATTTATCAGGATTCCGCACGACATAGATCGCGACGATCTTGCCGTCGTCGATCTCGAGCGCGGTCGTCTGCAGCTCGCCGTCGGCTTCCAGCGTGACGAACCCCGGCAGCCCGTTGATGAACCCGGCCCGCACGAGCTTCGACGCATGCGTCTCGAACAACTCGGCCAGGTGCGCGTGCACCCGCATCACGCGTTCGAAGCCGAACACCGGCTTGCCGGCGGCCGCGCGCTTGCCGCCGCCGTCGGAATGCAGGCTCACATCCTCCGCAAGCATCGCGCCGAGCGCGCGCATGTCGCCGCTGCGCGACGCCGCGAAGAACGCTTCGGCCAGTTCGATCCCGCGCTGCTTCTCGACATGAAAACGCGGCCGCGCGTCGCGCACGTGCGTGCGGGCCCGCGCGGCGAGCTGCCGGCATGCGGCCGGATCGCGCCGGATCGTCGTGGCCACTTCGTCGAATTCGACGCCGAACACGTCGTGCAGCAGGAACGCTGCGCGTTCGAGCGGCGACAGCCGTTCGAGTGCAAGCAGCAGCGGCAGCGTGACGTCGTCCTGTTCGTCTTCCTCGACGACCGGCTCGGGTAGCCACGGGCCGATATAGGTCTCGCGCTGGTGCCGCGCGGACTTCAACTGATCGAGGCACATGCGCATCACCATGCGGCGCAGGAACGCCTCGGGCACGCGCACCTCGGTGCGGTCGACGTCCATCCAGCGGATGAACGCGTCCTGCACCATGTCCTCGGCATCCGCGACGGAACCGAGCATCCGGTACGCGACGCGAATCAGCGTACGACGCAGCGGATCGAAGCTCGCCGCCGCGTCGGCCCGTTCGTCGGCGTTGCCGCTGGCCGGGTCGAGGTTCGGCATCAAGCCACCATCTTCGCGGCGGCGGCCTTCGCGTCGGCCGGGTCGACCCACAGCCCGAAGCCGACTGCGAGCCGGTTCCAGCCGTTGATCACGTTGATCATCACCGTCAGTTTCACCTGTTCCTCCTCGCTGAAATGGTCGTTCAGCGCCGCATGGGCCGCTTCGTGCGCGGCGTGGCCCTCCGACAGCCGCGTGAGCGCGTCGGTCCAGCCGAGCGCCGCGCGTTCGCGGTCGGTGTAGCAGGGCGCTTCGCGCCACGCGGACAGCAGATAGATGCGCTGCTCGGTCTCGCCTTGTTCGCGCGCCTCGACGGTGTGCATGTTAAGGCAGTTCGCGCATGCATTGATCTGCGACGCGCGGATCTTGACCAGCTCGATCAGCGTCGGCTCGAGGCTCCCGGCAGCGGCGACCGACACGGTCATCCATTGCTTCATCAACGCGGGGGCGGCGGCAAACGGATTGAGTTTCGCAGTCATGGTTCCTTCTCCTTTCGTGTGGGTTCCGCCGATATGACGAGCGAGCCCCCCGCGTGTGTGACATCGGCGTAAAAAATTTTTTGCAGCCGGAGAAGAAAGCGGCG
Source organism: Burkholderia sp. AU32262 (assembly GCF_020419985.1). Classification (NCBI taxonomy): domain Bacteria; kingdom Pseudomonadati; phylum Pseudomonadota; class Betaproteobacteria; order Burkholderiales; family Burkholderiaceae; genus Burkholderia; species Burkholderia sp. AU32262. Next base: position 22,845 of record NZ_JAIZRS010000044.1, on the reverse strand, counting down.
GCCAGCGTAGGGCAGAGCCGTTGAGCGGGGCACGGAGAACAACGCGATATCGACTGACGAATCGTCCGCGGGACGCCGCGCCTCCGACCCACGCGCGCCATCGACCTTTCATGCACGCCGTGCGGCTGTCACCGGGCGTCAGCAGCATGCAGCGGCGGGCACGCGTATTGCCCCCGTCGCCGAACCCCACCACGACGGGGCATCGACGGTCCGCTGCACGGGCGATGCCGACATCACGCATGCTTTCATTTTTCTTTCGCCTCCGTTTCATCCGAAATCCGATTCGCGACGTTCACATTTCTGGACCATACTGTTCTGCACGGGCAGATGAAGTGACGCCGCATCCGCGGCCCGGCGCGCGCGCCGGCTGCCCGACGACGCAGCAGCAAATCGCACGTCAGCCGCGCGCATCCGCGCAAGGCTTTCCCTTTTCCGGCAACGCAACGCAGCGAATCGCGACGTGAACGGTAAACCGATGAGCCTTCTTGCATCCCAGCTTCAGCGCCGTTACCAGGACGTGCGCGCCCATAGCGTCGCGTTGACCGCGACGCTGTCCGCCGAAGACCAGGCCGTGCAGTCGATGCCCGACGCGAGTCCGACGAAATGGCATCTCGCGCATACGACCTGGTTCTTCGAAACCGTCGTGCTGATGCGCCGCGTGCCCGGCTACGCGCCGTTCGACGCCGCCTTCCAGTTCCTGTTCAATTCCTATTACGAAGCGCTCGGCCCGCGCCATCCGCGGCCGCAGCGCGGGCTGCTCACGCGTCCGTCGCTCGACGAGGTGCACGCGTACCGGCAGTACGTCGACGACGCGATGCTGCGCGCGCTGGCCAGCGCCGATGCGGCGCTACTCGACGCGATCGAACCCGAGCTCGTGCTCGGCCTGCATCACGAGCAGCAGCACCAGGAGTTGATCGTTACCGACATGCTGCACGCGTTCTCGTGCAATCCATTGAAGCCGGCGTTCCGGCCGCGCAACGCGACGGACGGCGACGCGATGGCCGCGGGCGACGCCGGCGTGCTGCGCTGGCTGCCCCAGCCGGGCGGGCTCGTCGAGATCGGCCACGACGGCGACACGTTCTCGTTCGACAACGAACGGCCGCGTCACACGGCACTCGTACGGCCGTACGAGATCGCGAACCGCCTCGTGACGAACGCGGAATTCGCGGCGTTCATCGCCGACGGCGGCTATACGCGCCCCGAGTTCTGGCTGTCCGACGGCTGGGCGACGGTGCAGCGGGAAGGGTGGCAGGGGCCCGCGTACTGGATGCCGGACGACGACGATGCGGCCGCCACGCGCGTGCGGCGCACGTTCGGCCTGCACGGCGTCGAGCCGCTCGCGCCCGACGCGCCGGTATGCCACGTGAGCTTCTACGAAGCGGCCGCGTACGCGGAATGGGCCGGCGCACGGCTGCCGACCGAATTCGAATGGGAAACCGCGTTCGCGGCCGACGGCATCCGGCAGATGCTCGGGCACGTCTGGCAGTGGACGCGTTCGTCGTACGAGCCGTATCCGGGCTTTCGGCCGCTCGCCGGGGTAGCTGCCGAATACAACGGCAAGTTCATGGTCGGCCAGCAGGTCCTGCGCGGCAGCAGCATCGCGACGCCGCCGGGGCATGAACGGCCGACGTACCGCAATTTCTTTCCGCCGGCGGCACGCTGGCAATTCACGGGGGTGCGACTTGCGCGAGACGTCTGATCTGACGGCCACGAGCGGTGGCCTGCAACCCGCCCGCGATTCGCGGCCGAGCGCGTTCGAGCGCGACCTGATCGACGGACTGTCGCGCACGCCGCGCAGCATCCCGCCGAAATACTTCTACGATGCGGCCGGCTCCGCGCTGTTCGACCGCATCTGCGAGTTGCCCGAGTACTACCCGACGCGCACCGAGCTCGGCATCCTGCGCGATCGCGCGGCCGAGATCGTGCGGCGCGTCGGCCCGCATGCGGACATCGTCGAATTCGGCGCGGGTTCGCTCGAGAAGATCCGCGTGCTGCTCGACGCGTTCGCGGGCAACTACGCGAACGCGCCGGCGCGCTACGTGCCGGTCGACATCTCGGCCGACTACCTGCACGGCGCGGCCGCGCGGCTGCGGGCGGCGTATCCGTGGCTCGACGTCGCGCCGCTCGCGGCCGACTACACGAAGGCCGAGCAACTGGCCGCGCTGACGGACACGCCGCGGCGGCGCATCGGCTTCTTTCCCGGTTCGACGATCGGCAACTTCTCGCCGGAAGAGGCCGACACGTTCCTGCGCGACGCGGCGCGGCTGCTGCGCGGCGGCGGCCTGCTGGTCGGCGTCGATCTCGTGAAGGACGAGCGCACGCTGCACCGCGCGTACAACGACGCGCAGGGCGCGACCGCGCAGTTCAACCTGAACCTGCTCGCGCGTGCGAATGCCGAGCTCGGCGCGGATTTTGACGTCGATGCGTTCTCGCATTGCGCGTTCTACGACCGCGAGCGGCAGCGCATCGAGATGCATCTCGTCAGCGACGTCGCGCAGACCGTGCACGTGCGCGGCCACGCGTTCCGCTTCGAGGCCGGCGAGCGCATCCACACGGAAAACTCGCACAAGTTCACGATCGACGGCTTTCGTGCGATCGCGCGCCGCGCCGGGTTCGAACCCGATACCGTGTGGACCGACGCGGACAACCTGTTCAGCGTGCACTGGCTGCGCAGCGTCGACGATATCCGCGCGTAACGCGCGCCGCCACGAACCGCTCGCGCCGCAGGGTGAGGGCGGTTCGCCCGCCATGCACACCGGCGGGTTCGATCCCGTTGCCCGGTTTCGTGCCGAAAATCCCCTTTTTACCAGCCCGATGCATCGCTGCAACGGTGTGTGGAATACCGTCTCTTCCCTGTTCCACAAGGCTTTGCGGGCACCCGTAAACGTCCGTTACCTGTCTCGCATACCCGTTTCACCTGTGTCGGCGCACGGTGCCTAGACTTCGAACCGTAGTCACATGACGCACGACACGTGCAGGGAGTCGCGAAATGAGCAAGAAACTTATTCTCGGTGCAGTTCTCGGTGTAGCGGCGCTGGCAGCTTCGGGCGTCGCATCGGCCCACGTCGACCTGTCGGTCGGCATCGGTGTGCCCGCCTATGCGGCGCCGGCGCCCGTCTACGTGGCGCCGCCTCCGCCGGTGATGTACGCGCCGGTCGGCTATCGCGACGACTGGCGTGCGCGTCAATGGCGTGAACGCGAGTGGCGCCGCCGTGAATGGCGCGAACACGAATGGCGCGAGCGCGCCTGGCGTGACGGCGGCGGCTGGCGCGGCCGTTGGGACTGAGCGTGGCGACCCGCTCGCGCGAACACTGATCACGACGACATGAGGAGAGTGATCGCATGAATCCCATCCGGCACATCGGACGGTATGCAACCGCCGCGGTCGTTGCGCTCGCAACGATCGGCAGCGCGCACGCGGCGGGCTGCATGAAGGGCGCGGTGGTCGGCGGTGTGGGTGGCCACTACGCGGGGCACCACGCGGTGGTCGGCGCGGTCGGCGGCTGTATCGTCGGTCATCACATGGCGAAGAAGCAGGCGCAAGAGCAGGCCGCGCAGCACAAGGCCGCCGCGCAGGGCATGCAGCCGGCGCAGTAAGCGACCTCGCCGCCGGCGCGATGCCGTGGCGTCGCGCCGGTGCTTCGTTCCCGCGTTCATGCATGCCCCGGATTGATCCGACGAATGCGTGCGCACGCATCGTTACGATCATTTACGACGTCATGCGGCGCGCATCGTGCGTGGCGCGATCGATAAAGGCCCGGCCACGCCGACAAAAAAGGGCGGCTCGTCGCCGCCCTTCGTCTCACCGCCTCGCGCCTGCCAGCGGCGCCGCAGGTTCGAACAGTGCGTCGACGTGCCTGGCCCGCACGAAGCGCGCCGCGCCGTCGCCATCGGCCAGCGCACGGAAATGCGCTTCGCCGCACGTGAGCTTCGCGCGCTCGTTCTCGCTCGGCACGTGGCCGTCCGTATTCGGCGTATCGACGACGAAGTACAGCCGCTCGCCGCCATCCTGCTCCGCAAGTACGGCCCAGTCCGGGTGATAGCTGCCGAGCGGCGTCTGCACGCGAAACCACGCCGGCAGCTTCGCGTACAGCTTTACGCCGTCGTGCGCTTCGAGCGCATCGGCGAACGCGCGTTCGGCGTCCGTCTCGCACACGACCGCTTCGTGGATCGACTTGCGCGCGTCGAGCCGCAGATTGCGCAGATAGCCGGTCAGCGCCTCGCTCTCGAACGATTCGAGCGCATGCACGTGGCGCTCGCCGAGCTTGCGGTACGCGATGCCCGCGACGAGCGCGAGCCGCTTGCAGCGGTTGATCGCGTCGGCCGCCACCGCGATGAACTGCTGCGGATTCACGCGGAAATCGTCGAGCCGGCCGCTGTCGGCGAGGATCGTCGCGAGCGAACGGCGCGTGAGCTGCGTACGGTCCTGCAACTCGGTGAGCAGATCGGGCAGCGGCAACTCGCCTTCGTCGAGCAGCACCGTGCCGGCGCCGGCCACCTCGATCGCCTCGATGCCGGCCTTGCCGATGTCGATCTCGGCCTTGCGCCACTGCAGCCGCGCCCGCGCGATGTTCGGCGCGTCGCGCAACGCGGCCGTGCAGTCGCGCACCAGCTTCGCGTTGTCGAACTCGACGCGGTACACGGTGCGATGACGGATGCGGTCCCACAGCGCGCGGAAATCCTCGCCGAACACGACGGCCTTGCCTGACGCGTCGCGCCGCAACGCGATCGCGCGGCGCTCGTCGGCGTTGCGCACCGCGAAGCGGCCCGACAGCTTGCGCAGCATCGCGACGATCGGTGCGCGCAGCCGCTCGAACGCATCCGGCAGCACGAGCGCGCTCTGGCGCAGCGCATCCTTCAGCCGGTCGAGCACCTTGCCCTGCGCGTCGACGTAGCCCTGCTCGTGCAGATGGTTCCACAGCACGCGCGACAGCTCGATGCCGAGCGCATGCGCGGGGCCGTCGTCTTCCTGCACCGGCAGCGCCGCGAACTGGTGTTCCTCGACGATCCCGAAGCGGATGCCCGTATCGGCCTCGATTTCCTTCTGCAGGTTCTCGGCGAACGACTCGTAGCGCTCGGTCGCGATCACGGTGAGCGTGTTCACGCCCGGGTCGCGCACGCGTTCGCCGTCCTGGTCGACGGCGAGACGCAGCCCGCGGCCGAGCGTCTGGCGGCGCTCGCGTTCGGTCTGGATGTCGCGCAGCGTGCAGATCTGGAACACGTTCGGGTTGTCCCAGCCTTCCTTCAGCGCCGAGTGCGAGAAGATGAACTTCAGCGGCGTGTCGAACGACAGCAGCACCTCCTTCTCGCGCATGATCAGGCCGTACGCGCGCTCCGCGTTCTCGCGGGCCGCCGCGCTGCTTTCGCTCGTGTCGGTCCAGCCGCCCTTGCGGTCGATCGAGAAGTAGCCGTTGTGCGCGCGCTCGACCTCGAGCGCGACGTCGACGCCGTCGAACAGCGCACGGTAGGCCGGCACGCGCGCCGCGCGCGCATATTCCTCTTCGAAGATCAGCGCGTAGTCGCCCTTCACGGGCATCCCGTTCTCGTCGTAGCGGCGATAGCGCTCGACCGAATCGACGAAGAACAGCGACAGCACCTTCACGCCGCGTTCGGCCAGGCGCAGCTCCTTGTCGAGGTGCTCGCGGATCGTGCGGCGGATCATCTCGCGCTGCACGGCGAGCGTGTCGATGTCGCCGAATGCCTCGCCGAGCGACAGGAACGCCTCGCCTTCCGAATGGCGCAGCTCGACGTACTCGGCGCCTTTCACCGCGTGCACTTCGCCGATCCTCAAGCCCGCGTACAGCGCGCGCCTGGTCAGGCGTTCGAGATCGTCGCCGTCGGTGGCCGACACGATCTGGCGCTTCACGCCAGCCGCCGTCGCGACGTCGAGCTCGACGCGCGCGCTGATCGCGCCGCGCCGGTTCGACACGCCGACGAGCCGCACGTACGGCTTGTTGTGCGCGTCCTCGACGATCGCCGACGCGATCTCGATCTGCTTGACGAGCTTGCGCTCGTACGCGTCGACCGCATCGAGCCGGTACACCATGTGATGCCGGTCGACGTGCGTGGCCGAATAGCGCAGCGTGCAGAGCGGCGCCATCGCGGCGAGCGCTTCGCGGCCGCGCCCCTCGAGGCCGCCGTCGACGCTCTGCGGCTCGTCGACGATCACGATCGGCCGCGTCGCGCGGATCAGGTCGATCGGCTTCTCGCCGCCGGTCTTCTCGCTGTCCTTGTAGAGATTGTTGATCTCCTTCTTGTTGATCGCGGCGACCGTCATCACCATGATCTGGATCGCCGCGCTCGCCGCGAAGTGGCGCACCTGGCCGAGCTTCGCGGAGTCGTACAGGAAGTAGTCGTACGGCACGCCCGCGTACAGCGCGCGGAAGTGATCCTCGGTGATCGACAGCGTCTTGTGCACGCCTTCCTTGATCGCGATCGACGGCACGACGATCACGAACTTCGTGAAGCCGTAGCGGCGGTTCAGCTCGAAGATCGTGCGCAGGTACACGTAGGTCTTGCCGGTACCCGTCTCCATCTCGACGGTGAAGTCGCGCGAGCCGGGCAGGCCGGACGGCGGCAGCCCGCCGCGCAACTGCACGTCGGCGAGATTGCGCGCGAGCGCGTCGTCGGTCAGCGACAGCCGGTTGCCGACGCCTTGCTCCGACACTGCGAAGCCGAGCGAGCCCTGTGCGGCGGCCGTCGTGCCGGGCGCGGCGTTCGCGAGCACGCTGAAATCGCCGCGATACGACTCCTGGCCGCGAAACAGGTCGCAGACGGCGTCGATCGCCTCGCGCTGGTAGTCGAGATCCGCTTCGAAATGCAGCCGCATCACAGGCTCCGCACGCGCTTCACGCCGTGCTGTTCGAGCAGCGCGGCGAGATTGAGCTTCGCGACGTCGTCGACGAAACCGTTGTCGCGGAACAGGCACGTGACGTCGCGCGACGCGCCGCTCGCATCGAGCAGGTCGACGATGCCGTCGGCGAGCGGGCCCGCATCGTCGCGCGACAGGCGCGCATCGAAGCACGCGACGATCTCGCGGCCGATCAGGTGCACCGTCTTGCCGGCCACCTGGTGGTGCTCGACCGGCGTGCACAGGTCGAGCCCAAGCTTGAGCGTCAGCTCGGCGAGCAGGTCGTCCTCGGTGCGGCCGGTCTTCACGTGTTCGACGGATGCGAACAACGCATGGTCGAAGTCGTCGCGGCGCGGGTCCCACTCGATCACGTTGGTCGTGTCGAGCCGGTACACGCGAAAGCCGAGGTCGCCATAGCTTTCCGGATAATCGCGCGCGACCTGCTGCGCGGCGCGGCGCAGGCGCTCCTTCGTCACTTCGGCGAGCGTCAGCGGCTTCTTCAGCTTCGCGCAGAAATCGGCGGCCGCGGTTTGCGTCTTGTCGCGGCGATCGAGCGCCTCGGGCAGCTGCACGAGGACGTAGCGGCGCGCGCCGCCGTCGGTCGCGTTCACCTGCATCACCGCGTGGCCCGTCGAGCCGGAGCCGGCGAAGCAGTCGAGCACGATGTCGTCGCCGCGCGTGCACCAGCCGATCACGGCGGCCGCGAAGTCGACCGGCTTCGGCAGGTCGAACGGGATGCCGAGCGCCTTCAGCAGCGCGTCGTCGGAGCCGGCGAACGGCAGTACCGACGGCACGTTCTCGTACATGTTCTCGTCGAGGTAGTAGATCCGCTGCGGCTGCGTGGTTTCATCCGGGCCGAATTCGATCTGGCCGCGCTCGATCAGCGCCTGCATCGTCGCGGGCGGGTTGCGCCAGCCGCGCGCCGGCATCGCGCACGGCTTGCCGGTGACCGGGTGGATCAGCGGCGTGAAGTATTCTTCCGGCGCCTTCTTCTTGTTCGGCCACGCCATCGACACGAGACGGTACACGCGGCCTTCCGCCGACAGCCGGTCGTACATCGCCTCGCCGCCGGACAGGTTGGTCTGCGCCTTCATCCACGCGCGGTACGCCTTCTGCGCGTCCTTCGGGTTGCCGCTGCGGTACACGGCGTCGTGCGCGGCGTCGAGCATGCGCTGCGCGTTGCGCTTCGGGCGCTTGAGCGGCGCGCGTTCGAGCAGCGTCTCGGCGTTGCGCGCGAACAGCACCAGCGATTCGTGCTGGTACGCGATGCCGCGCGCGTCGCCCTTCGGGTTGCGCTTGTCCCACACGGCCACGCCGAGCTCGTTTTCCTCGCCGAAGATCTCGCGCAGCATCAGCACCAGCGCATGCACTTCGTGCTCGTCGATGTGCACGGCGATCAGCCCTTCGTCGGACAGCAGCGCGTGCGCGAGCTTCAGGCGCGGATACATCATGTTCAGCCAGTCGGTGTGGAACCGGCCGTTCGCCTCGGTGTTGGTGCTGCGCTTCACGCCGGCTTCGGTCTGGCCGGTCATCGCCAGGTAGTGGCGGATGCTGTCGCTGAAGTCGTCCGGATAGACGAAATCGTTGCCGGTGTTGTACGGCGGGTCGATGTAGACGAGCTTCACCTTGCCCGCGTAGCTCTTGTGCAGCAGCTTCATCACGTCGAGGTTGTCGCCCTCGATCACGAGGTGGCGCGTGTCGTCCCACGCGACGCTGTCGTCGGGGCACGGCCGCAGCGTGCCCGTCGACGGCGTGAGCGCGGCCTGGCGCGCGGCGCGCTTGCCGTGCCAGTGAAAACCGTAGCGCTCGTCGGCGTCGCCGAGCGTGCGTTCGCCGACCAGCGCCTTCAGCACGTCGACGTCGACCGACGCGCCGTGCGGGCCTTCGGTCACGAGTTCGGGGAACAGCGCCTTCAGGCGCGCGACGTTGTCGGCGGTGAAATCCGTCGACATCGCCTGCGGGCTGGCCGCATCGAGTTTGTGCATCGTCTTTTCCATCGGAGCCCGGCCGTGCGCGCCAGGACGTCGGGCGCGCTCACGGCACCGGCGGCAAGGGCCGCCCGGGGCAAACCCGAAACGCTAGCGAGTCGGTCGGCCGAGGTCAAGCGCCGATGTGGGCCGAACGTGCGGGCATCGGCCGCGATTGCCCGCCGGACGGGGCGCAAGCGGGGTCGGGCCGGTTGTGGCACGGGGCGGTCGGGCGGCGGGCATTCGACGGCGCCGCGGAAAGGACGAAAAAAGGGGCACGGTCGGCGCCGAACGCGCGCGTGCCGCAGGGAGACTCACGGCGGGAGGGGATGAGTCCCGCCCGAGTGACGCGAACGAGCATCGACGTGGGTCGACAGGGCGCCTTACCGCCACCCGATCAGCACCCGCCCCATCGCATCGACCCCCATGTCGAACAGGTGCGACACGAACGGCACGAGGTTCGGCACCATCAGTTGCACGAGCAGCAACCCGACGATCAGCGTGACAGGAAAGCCGATCTGGTACATGCCGATCTGCGGCGCCGCGCGGTTCAGGATGCCGAGCGCGAGGTTCGCGATCAGCAGCGCCACGACCACCGGCAGCGAAAGCAGCAGCCCCATCTCGAACACGGTCGCGCCGAACGAGGCGAGCGTGCGCCAGCCCGGCGCGTGGAGCAGGTCGGCCGACACCGGCAGCGACTGGAACGACGCGGCGAGCGCGGCGAATACCTGCAGATGGCCGTCCACGGCAAGGAACGCGAGCATCGCGACCGCGTTCAGGAACCGGCCCATCGCGGGCGTCGCGCCGTTCGAGTGCGGATCGAAGAAGGTCGCGAAGCCGAGCCCCATCGACAGCCCGATGAAGTCGCCGGCCGCTTCGACGGCCGCGAACACGAGCTGCATCGTGAAACCCATCGCGACGCCGATCAGGAACTGCGTGACGAGGATCCAGATGCCCTGCGCGGAGAACACGGTGACGTCCGGCATCGCGCCGAGCGTCGGCGCGACGACGAGCGCCATGAACGCGGCGACGCCGATCTTCACGCGCGCCGGCACGGCCGCGTGGCCGACCATGGGCGCCGTCGCGACGAGTGCAAGCATCCGCACGAACGGCCACAGGAAAGCCGTCAGCCAGCCGTTGAGCTGCGCGTAGGTGACCGAGAACATCGCGGGAAAAGGCAGGCGGACGCGCGGCTCAGCCGGCGCCGAGCGTCGCGACGTGCAGCAGCGTCTGCCGCAGGTAGTCGAGCATCGTCGTCAGCATCCACGGCCCGGCGATCACGAGCGTCGCGGCCACCGCGAGCAGCTTCGGGATGAACGACAGCGTCGCCTCGTTGATCTGCGTCGCGGCCTGGAACAGGCTCACGACGAGGCCGACCGCGAGCGCGACCAGCAGCAGCGGGGCCGCGAGCAGCAGGCCGACCATCATCGCCTGGTGCGCCAGCGTCATCACTTGTTCGGGCGTCATCGCGCGTGTTCCTCCGCTTACGTGAAGCTCTGCGCGAGCGAGCCGATCAGCAGCTGCCAGCCGTCGACCAGCACGAACAGCATCAGCTTGAACGGCAGCGATACGGTGGACGGCGACACCATCATCATCCCCATCGACATCAGCACGCTCGCGACGACCATGTCGATGATCAGGAACGGGATGAACACCGTGAAGCCGATCTGGAAGCCGGTCTTCAGCTCGCTCGTGACGAACGCAGGCACCAGCAGCGACAGCGGCACGTCCTCGGGGCCCTGCATCGGCGCGGCCTTCGAGATCTTCGCGAACAGCGCGAGATCGGTCTCGCGGGTCTGCTTCAGCATGAAGGTCTTGAACGGCGCGACGCCGCGCTGCACCGCCTGCTCCATCGGCATCGAGCCGTCGGAGAACGGCTTGTAGCCGTCGTTGTACGCGCGGTCGAGCACCGGCGACATCACGAAGAAGGTGAGGAACATCGCGAGGCCGACGAGCACCTGGTTCGGCGGCGTCGTCGCGGTGCCGAGCGCCTGGCGCAGCAGCGACAGCACGATGATGATGCGCGTGAAGCTCGTCATCATCAGCAGCATCGCCGGCAGGAACGACAGCATCGTGAGCAGCAGCATCGTCTGCACGCTCAGCGAATAGGTGGTGCCGCCGTGCGGGCCCGGGCTCGCGTTGAACGCGGGCAGGCCGTTCGCCTGCGCATACGCGAGCGCAGGGGCGAGACAGAGGATCAGCACGGGCGCGACGCGCGCGGTGTGCCGCAGGAAGGCGTGTTTCATCGGAATGCGAAGTCGGAAAGAGGGCGCGGCGCCATGTCAGCGGTCCTTGCCGCGCCCGAGGCGTTTCGCGGCTTCGCCCGCGAGCGCGTCGCGAAACCGTGAGCCGAACGTGCCGGGCAGGCCGGCGCCGGGCGAAGCGCCGCCGGCGGACGCGTCGGACGCGGCCGGGCCCGCGACTGCGGCCACCGAACCGGCCGGCAGCGTATGCAGCAGGCGCACGTTGCCCGGCGCGACGCCGAGCACGAGCCAGGTGTCGCCGATCTCCACGATCGTCGCGCTTTCCTTCGCGCCGAGCCCGACGCTCGATACGACCTTCAGCGGGCCGCCGCGCCGCGCGGGCTGGAAGCCGAAGCGGCGCGCGAGCCATGCGCACGCGAACACGAGGCCGATCACGACCGCGAGCCCGACGAGCGTCTGCAGCACCGCGCCGATGCCGAGCGACGGCACGGCCGAACCGACCGTCACGCTCGACGCGATCGAACCGGCGTGGTTCACCGCGTTCATGTCGGCGGCGCCGGCCGGCGCGCACGCGAGCGACGCGGCGACGGCAAGCACCGCCGCCATCGCGCGGCACCCGCGGCGGCCTGGCTTCACGACGTTCATCGATTCAGCTTACGGATACGTTCGGCCGGCGTGATGATGTCGGTCAGGCGAATACCGAACTTGTCGTTGACGACCACGACTTCGCCCTGCGCGATCAGGCAGCCGTTCACGAGCACGTCCATCGGCTCGCCGGCCATGCCGTCGAGCTCGACGACCGACCCCTGCGCAAGCTGCAGCAGGTTGCGGATCGCGATCTTCGTGCGGCCGAGTTCCACGGTCATCTTGACCGGGATGTCGAGGATCATCTCGATGTCGTTGTGCGTCGAGCTCGCCGCGGCCTTCGACAGCGGCTGGAACACGCCGGCGCCCGTCGCCCCGGCCGGCACCGGCTGCTGGTTCTGCTCGGCGAGCGCGGCCGCCCAGTCGTCGAGGCCCTGCTCTTCGTCGGCCGCGGCCGGCGCCTTCGCGTCGGCGGCCGATGCCGCGGCGGCCGATGCCGCGAGGGCCGCATCGGCCATCGCCTGCATGTCGTCGTCGGGCGTCTGGTTCAGCTCACTCATATCCACCTTCCTTCATCGAATCGCTCGCGCCGATCATCTTCTGCACGCGCAACGCATATTGACCATTGAAAATTCCGTAGCCGCATTCCATCACCGGCACGCCGTCGACCTTCGCGGTGATCGTGTCCTCGATCTCGAGCGGCAGCACGTCGCCCGCGCGCAGGTTCAGGATCTTCTCGAACGTCGCCGAGATCTCGGCGAGATTCGCGGTCAGCTCGACCTCGGCGGCCTGCACCTGCTGCGACAGCACGCGCACCCAGCGGCGGTCGACTTCGAGCGCCTCGCCCTGGATCGGCGAGCTGAGCACGTCGCGGATCGGTTCGACCATCGAGTACGGCATGCAGATGTGCAGCGTGCCGCCCGTCGGCCCGAACTCGATCGAGAACTGCGTGACGATCACGATCTCGTTCGGCGTCGCGACGTTCGCGAACTGCGTGTGCATTTCCGAGCGCACGAATTCGAACTGCAGCGGCCGCACGCTCTTCCACGCGGTCGTGTAGTGCTCGAACACGAGGTTCAGCAGCTTGCCGATGATCCGCTGCTCGGTGGCCGTGAAATCGCGGCCCTCCACACGCGTGTGAAAGCGCCCGTCGCCGCCGAACAGGTTGTCGACGACGAAGAACACGAGGTTCGGGTCGAACACGAACAGCGACGTGCCGCGCAGCGGCTTCACGTGCACCAGATTCAGGTTCGTCGGGATCGGCAGGTTGCGGGTGAATTCGCTGTACTTCTGCACCTTCACCTGGCTGACGGAGATTTCCGCCGTGCGCCGCATGAAGTTGAAGATGCCGATCCGCAACAGGCGCGCGAAGCGGTCGTTGATGATCTCGAGGCCGGGCATCCGGCCGCGGACGATTCGCTCCTGCGTCGCGATGTTGTAGGGACGGACGCCCGACGTGTCGCGCTGCTCGTCGACCGCATCGGTTTCGCCCGTGACGCCCTTGAGGAGGGCATCGACCTCCTCCTGGGACATGAACTCCTGGTGACCCATACGCGCTCCTTTCGCGGCCGCGTTACTGGACGACGAATTCGGTGAACAGCACCTCGTCGACCTTCGCGCGCTGGTTGCCCGGCTGCGTCGGCTGCGCGATCAGCTCCCGCAGCTCGTTCGCGAGCGAACGTTTGCCGTCCGGCGTCGCGAGCTCTTCGGGATGCTTGTTCGACAGCGCGAGCAGGATCCGGCTGCGGATTTCCGGCATCCGTGCGGTCAGTTGCTCCTGCGCCTTCGGGTCGGTGAGCTTCAGCGACAGGCCCACGCGCAGGTAGTGCTGCACGCCGTCGTCGGACTGCAGGTTCACCGTCATCGGGTCGAGCGGGAAAAACACCGGCGCGGCAAGCGGCGCCGGCTCGGCGGGCGCGCTCGCATGGCCGACGCCTGCCTTGCCCAGGAACACGTACATGCCGCCGGCGGCGGCGGCGGCCGCGCCCAGCGCGATGACGGCGATGAGCGCGATGCGCTTGAACTTGCCGGAGGAAGCCGGCTTGTCGGCGGTCGGGGTTGCGGTCGTGGCCATGTGAATGCGTGCGTGATGTCTCGTAGCATGCATTGTTCGGCATCCGGGCCGAGGCCGATGGGCGGAAAAGAGGGGGGAATTGCGGCTATCTCAGCCGATTGTCGGCGCGGCGCCGGCTCGATGCAGGGGGGAACGGCGGCGCAGGCGGCCCAGCGGGGCGGAACCGGCCGCGCAGAAAAAAGGGCAGGCGGCGGCGCCTGCCCGTCGGGCGTCAGATCGGCAGCAGCGTGAGCAGCGGCGCGATCAGCACCATCGCTACGCCCGCGATCATCATCGTCAGGCTCGACACGACGCCTTCCTCGCTGCCGATCTCGCGTGCCTTCGCGGTGCCCACGCCATGGGCGGCCGCGCCGAACAGCGCACCGCGCGCGAGCCGCGTGCGCATCGGCACGAGCGCGAGCACGAGCTCGCCGAGCAGCATTCCGCAGATGCCGGTCGCGATCACGAAGAGGGCGGTGAGGTCCTTCGGCGCGTGGATCTTGTCCGACACGGCGAGCGCGAACGGCGTCGACACCGAGCGCGTCATCAGCGAGCGCTGCAGCTCGGGCGACAGATGCAGCAGCTTCGCGAGCAGCAGCGACCCGCACACGCCCGCGGCGATCCCGACCGCGACGCCGACCGACAACGACAGCCAGTGCCGGCGAATCAGGTCGCGGTATTCGTAGATCGGCACCGCGAACGCGATCGTCGCCGGGCCGAGCAGCCACATCAGCCAGCGCGTGTCGCGGAAGTAGACCGAATACGGGATGCCGGTCAGCAGCACGAGCAGCACCAGCGCGCCCGGCACGAACACGAGCGGCGAGAACAGCAGCGTCTTTTTGTACGCGTAGAGCCGCTTCGACGCGAAATACAGCACGACCGTCAGCACGAAGCAGCCGACGGAGATCGCGGTATTCACGCGGTCGGCGGGCAGGTTCGATAGCGCGGCGAGCATGGAAGGCTCCGGCTCAGTGGGCGACGGCGCCCAGGCGCGCGCGGCGGCGCTCGGCGAACACGCGTTGTGCGGCGAGCCGGCGTTCGAGCTTCGCGGCGAGATCGACCGCGACGGCCACCGCGACCATCACGAACGCGGTGCCGGCGAGCATCACCAGCGCGATGCGCCAGCCGTCCTCGCGGAACAGCCCGCCGTACTGCACGGCCGCGACGGCGGCCGGCACGAAGAACAGCAGCATGTCGGACAGCAGCCAGTTCGCGCCGTCCTTCACCCACGCCGGTGCGACGCGGCCCGAGAACAGCAGCACGAGGAGTACCGCGAGGCCGATCACGCCGGACGGAATCGGCAGCCCGACCTTGCGCACGGCCCAGTCGACCGCCATCCACAGCACGCCGAGCGCGGCGGCCTGCAGCACGATCCGGCCCGTGTGCGCGAGGCTGCCCGAAGCGGCGGAGCGGGCGGCGGCAGTGGCGGTCGGCTGATTCATGGCGGGCTCCATACGGATGTTTCTGTCGATGGCCTCAGTATAGGGTTTCCCCTAACCATAAATAAAATGACTTGTCTCTATCCTTATCATTCCAATTCGGAATTCGTTTTGACGTGTTTGCACCAATCTGGGGAGTGATCGATGGAATTGCGCGCGCTGCGGTACTTCGTCGAGGTGGTTCGCCAGCAGAGCTTCACCGCGGCGGCCGACAGGCTGTTCGTCACGCAGCCGACCATCAGCAAGATGGTGAAGGCGCTGGAGGACGAGATCGGTTCGCCGCTGCTGCTGCGCGACGGCCGGCAGATGGTGCTGACCGACGCCGGGCGGATCGTGTTCCAGCGCGGCCAGGACGTGCTCGCCGCGCAGGCGCAGTTGCAGTCGGAGCTGAACGATCTCGGCACGCTCGGGCGCGGCGAGCTGACGATCGGCATTCCGCCGCTCGGCGGCTCGCTGTTCACGCCGATCATCGCCGCGTACAAGCAGCGCTACCCGAACATCGAGCTGAAGCTGTTCGAGCAAGGCGCGCGGATGATCGAGGCCGCGCTGACGTCGGGCGAGCTGGAGCTCGGCGGGCTGCTGGAGCCGGTCGATCCCGGCACGTTCGAGCGGCTGCCGATGGTGCGCGCGCCGCTGTGGCTCGTCGCGCCGCGCGAGTCGCGCTGGGAGGATCACACGGCCGTGCCGCTCGCGGATCTCGCGCGCGAATCGTTCGTGTTCTATGCGGAAAGCCTCGCGCTGCACGACGCGGTGCTCGATGCGTGCCGGCAGGCCGGCTTCACGCCGTCGATCGTGAGCCGCAGCGGCCACTGGGATTTCATGGCCGCGCTCGTGCATGCGGGTGTCGGCATCGCGCTGCTGCCCGAGCCGTATTGCCGGCGGCTCGACGCGGGCCAGTTCACGTGCCGGCCGATCGTCGAGCCGGAAATCACGTGGGCGATCGCGCTCGGCTGGCTGAAGAAGGGCTACCTGTCGCACGCGGCGCGCGCGTGGCTCGACGTCGCGCGGGCGACGCTGCCGCTCGCGCCGGCCGACGATCTGGCGTTCGGGGGATTACGGGCGCGGGAGTGAGGGGGGCCGCCGGGCGATGAAGCGGACAGTGAAACAAAAAGGGCGGCCGTGACGGCCGCCCGTCGGGCCCTCAATGCCCCATCGCCGGCCCCGCGCCCTTCTTCGGCTTCGTGATCCACACGAGCGCCGCGAGCGCGATGAACACGCCCGCCGACAGGTGGAAGAAGTCGTTGGTCGCCATCATGAAGCCCTGCTGCGTGACGAGCTGGTTGAGCTGCGCATTGGCCGTCTGCCCGACGATGCCGAGCTGCGCGAGCGCGCCCTGGTAATCGGTCGTGTTCTGCGCATAGACGCTCACCGATTCCGACAGCCGCGCATGGTGGTAGATCGCGTCGTTCTCCCAGAACGTCGAGCTGGCGGCCGTGCCGATCGCGCCGGACAGCGTGCGCAGGAAGTTCGACAGCCCCGACGCGCTCGCGAGCCGCTCGTCGGAGATGCTCGACAGCGTGATCGTCGTCATCGGCACGAAGAAGCACGCGACGCCGATGCCCTGCACGAGCCGCGGCAGGATCACGTGGTTGAACGGCACGTCGAGCGTGAACGTCGCGTTCCACAGCGACACGCCCGCGAACACGATGAACGCGAAGCTCGCGACCATCCGCAGGTCGAGCCGGTGCATGTTGCGGCCGATCAGCGGCGACAGCACGAGCGCGAGCAGCCCGACCGGCGCGGTCGCGAGACCGGCCTTGCCGGCCGTGTAGCCCATCACCGTCTGCAGCCACAGCGGGAAGATCACGACCGAGCCGAAGAACGCCATGAAGCCGAACGAGATGATCAGCGCGCCGAGCGCGAAGTTGCGGTCCTTGAAGAGCGTGAGGTCGACCACCGGCTCCTTCTCGGTCGCCTCCCACACGAGCATGAACGCGAGCGACACGACCGCGATCAGCGCGAGCGCGACGATGAACGACGAGTTGAACCAGTCGCGGTCCTTGCCGAGGTCGAGCATCATCTGCAGGCACGACACGCCGATCACGAGCAGCGCGAGGCCGATCGCGTCGATCCGCTGCTTCGTCGTCTTCGTCTCGCGGCCGCGCAGCAGGAAGTACGCGCAGGTCGCCGAGAACACGCCGATCGGCAGGTTGATGTAGAAGATCCACGGCCACGTATAGTTGTCGCTGATCCAGCCGCCCAGGAGCGGGCCGAAGATCGGCGCGACGATCACCGTCATCGCCCATAGCCCGAGCGCGAGCCCGCGTTTCGCGGGCGGGTAGCTGCGCATCAGGATCGTCTGCGACAGCGGCACCATCGGCCCCGACACGAGGCCCTGCAGCAATCGGAACGCGATGAGCGTCTCGAAGTTCGACGCAAGGCCGCACAGCGCCGATGCGATCGTGAACGCGAGCACCGACAGCGTGAAGAGGCGCACTTCGCCTACCCGCCTTGCGAGCCAGCCGGTGAGCGGCACCGCGATCGCGGACGCGACCGAGTACGACGAGATCACCCACGTGCCTTCGCTCGTCGCGACGCCGAGGCTGCCCGAGATGGTCGGCACCGCGACGTTCGCGATCGACGTGTCGAGCACTTCCATGAAGGTGCCGAGCGCGAGCCCGACGGTCAGCAGCGCGAGCGCGCCGCCGGTCAGCGGCGCCGGTTCGGCGGCGGGGGAGGGGGCGGATGCCGTGGTGGCGGACATCGGAATCTCCTAGACGCGGCGCGCGCGGCGCGCCGGCACAACGCACGGACGCGCGACGCAGCGCGGCCCGGCCGGGTGGAAGGAAAAAGGGGAAAAGCGGAGCGAGTGCCTTGTCATCTTCTGCCCAGACAGAGAAATAAGCGAATGTTTAACTGCGACATGGGGGCTCCGCGTGCATCAGCAGTCGGGTTCGTCGGGCTTCGGGCAGCCGGTCGAACCGGGCCCGTTGGCGATGAAGCGTTGCAGCAGGCCGGTGAGCGTCGCGAGTTCGTCGGCCGAGAAGCCTTCGAGCTGTGCGTTGAGCACGGTCGCGACGAGCGACGGCAGCGCGCGGGCGGCTTCGATGCCGCGGTCGGTCAGCGTCAGCTCGATCATCCGGCGATCCTGCTCGCTGCGCGCGCGTGCGATCAGCCCCTTGCGTTCGAGCCGGTCGAGCATGCGCGTCATCGAGCCGCTGTCGTACGACATCTTGCGCGACAGTTCGAACGGCGTGCGCGCGTAACCGCGCGACAGCAGCAGGATCACGCCGATCTGCTGCGCGGTGAGGTCGAGCGGCTCGAGCGCGCGATCCATCCGCTCGACGAGCGCCTGCTTCGCCTTCGACAGGTAATAGCCGAGGCTCGTTTCCAGCGCGATGTTCTCGGGATCGTAGAGGCCGCCGGTCATACGATTGCGCGCGCAGCAATAGTGCGTTTCGGGTTAAAACGCGCCCAGTATCTTGAAAAATGATTGCTTAGTCAATATTATTTAAGTCAACCAGTTACGACGTGCATGTTGCACCGCCGGAGACTATGTTCTGACCGATTGGCCCGCACTGCCGGGCACCCGAGGATGTTCGCGATGCTGTTCCTGAAAAATGCCGCCGGCGCGCTGCGCCGCAACCTGACCGATACCGCTCATCATGTGTTCTCCGGGCCGCACCGCGGCTGGAAGATCGCGCTGTACGTGACGATGCTGGTCGTGCCGGGCGGCTCGCTCGCGGCCCTCGGGTTCGCGTGGTTCGATCATCGCCGGCAGCGCAACGCGAAGGGCGGCGCCTGCCGCACGAGCCAGCCGGCCCCGTCCGTGGCGGAGCCGTCGACATGGCGGGCCGCCGCCGAACCCGTCCCGGTGCCCGTGCGCTGTCACTGACGCCGCATCGTTCCCGCTTTCCCGACCGTCCCGCCTGTCCCGCTTGATCGCCGGCCGCGTCACGCGCGGCCGAAGTCGTACGCCCGTTCACCCGTCCGTTTTTCCCGCAAGCCGGCCGTAATGGCCGGTAAACCGGCCGCCCGCGCCGGTAACACATTCGGGCCGCTGCCCACCGTACCCTTAGGGCTGCGCGGCTTTCCCGCCGTCAGTTACCATTTGTCCGCCAGCGGCCAACGACCGCACCGCATGACCGCATCGCGCGGCGCCGCTCGCCGGCCGTCGCGCCCAGACAGGAAAACCACCATGCCGTACGCTTCCCTCCCGCGCGCCGTTCGCCCGCTGAGCGCCGCCGTCGCCATTGCGACGGCCGTGCTGCTCGCCGGCTGCGCCGTCGGGCCCGACTATCACCGGCCCGACACGTCGATTCCCGCCGCCTTCAAGGAAGCGCCGGCCGGCTGGAAAGTCGCGCAGCCCGCCGATCGGGCCGATCGCGGCGCGTGGTGGACGGTCTACAACGATCCGCAGCTCGATGCGCTGATCGGCAAGCTCAACGCGTCGAACCAGACCATCGCGCAATCGGCCGCCGCCTACCGGCAGGCGCGCGCGCTCGTCACCGAGGCGCGCGCCGCGTATTTCCCGACCGTCGGGCTGAGCGCATCGGGCTCGCGCGCGCGGACGCCGCGCACGTCGCTGTCGTCGGGCTCGTCGTCGAATTTCGGCAGCGGGTCGACCGGATCGATCAACAACAGCTACAGCGTCGGCCTCGACGCCAGCTGGGAGCCCGATCTATGGGGCAAGGTGAGCCGCACCGTCAGCGCGCAGCGCGCCGGCGAAGCGGCCGCCGCGGCCGATCTCGCGAACGCGCGGCTGTCGCAGCAGGCGCTGCTCGCGCAGACCTATTTCCAGTTGCGCACGTCCGATGCGCTGCAAAAGCTGCTCGACGACACCGTGAAATCGTACGAACGGTCGCTGCAGCTCACGCAGAACCAGTACGCGCAGGGCGTCGCCGCGCGCGCGGACGTGATTCAGGCGCAGACGCAGCTGCAGAGCGCGCAGGCCGCGCAGATCGACAACGGCGTCGCCCGCGCGCAGTACGAGCATGCGATCGCGACGCTGATCGGCGAGCCCGCGTCGACCTTCTCGCTGCCGCCGAACCCGCTCGCGGCCGAGCCGCCGGTCACGCCGGTCGACGTGCCGTCCACGATCCTCGAGCGCCGGCCCGACGTCGCGGCGGCCGAGCGCCGCGCGGCGGCCGCGAACGAGCAGATCGGCGTCGCGATCTCGGCGTTCTTCCCCACGCTCACGCTGTCGGCCAGCGGCGGCTTCCAGAGTTCGGTGTGGTCGCAGCTGTTCACGCTGCCGGCACGCTTCTGGACGGTCGGCCCGCAGCTCGCGGCCACGCTGTTCGACGCGGGCTTGCGCGCCGCGCAGACCGACGCCGCGCGCGCGACCTACGACCAGGACGTCGCCGCCTATCGTCTCGCGGTGCTCACCGCATTCCAGGACGTGGAGGACAACCTGGCGTCGCAGCGCATCCTCGCGCAGGAAATCGACGTGCAGCGGCAAGCCGTCGACAGCGCCGAGCACGCGCTCGCGATCGTCACGAACCAGTACAAGGCCGGCACGGTCGCGTACCTGAACGTGCTGACCGCGCAGACCACCGCGTTCACCGCGCAGCAGAAGCTCGCGACGATCGCCGGGCAGCGGATGGTATCGTCGGTCGGGCTCGTGAAGGCGCTCGGCGGCGGCTGGAACGTATCGGAAATGGCGCGCGAGAACGGCGGCATGGCGGCGCCGGCGCCTTTGCCGGCGTCCGGTGCGGCCGCGCCCGCGGCCACCGCACCGTCGGCCGCCGCGCCGCTCGCGCAGAAGTAGAAGGGAAGCGGGCGACGCGCGCGTTCAGCGCTGCGCGTCGCCGAAGATCAGCGAAACCTGGTTGTTGCCGATTGGGTGGCCCAGCAGGTTCAGCAGCCCGGCGAGGTTCGCCTGCTGCTCGGGCGCCGCGTGCGCGGTCCCGCGGAACGATCCCTGGCCGGGGCCGAAGCTGCCGTGCCCGTCGAGGAACAGCGGGCCCTGTGTCGTCGACAGGTCGAGATCGGCGCCCGCGCCCTTCGCCTGCAATACCGCGCGGTACGAACCGAGCGGCTTCACGCGCGACACGCGCGAACTCATCGAATCGATCGTCACCGTCAGCTGGCCGAACGCGTTGCTGCCGATGAGCCGCCAGTCGCTCCAGGCGAGCCGCACGTCGCCCTGCAGATCGAGCGTGTTGAACGGCGTGCCGAGCCCCGTGAGCAGCGACGCCGGCACCGCCATCGCGCCCGCCGACAGCACCGCGCCGCGCCACGTCGCATCGAGCGTGACCGCATCGGGCATCGCTTCGGTCTGCCGCATGCGCATCTGCACGCGCCCGGTCAGCAACGGCCAGAAGCGCGTGGTCCATTCGACCCGGCCAGGCAGCAGCGTCGCCGCGCTCTGGTCGGCGCCCGGCGCGAGCATCAGCGTGCCCGAGCCGTGCCACAGCGAGCCCTCCGGATCGACGAGATTCACGTGGCCGCCGGTCGCACGCGCGAACTGCGGCGCGATCCATGCGGCCGGCGCGAGCGCGACGAGCGTCACCGCCGTCGCCAGACCGCCTGCCAGCACCCACGGCAATACGGTGACGAGCCGTCTCACCCACGGCCGCATCGGCCGGCCTTCGTATGCGTCATCCACTGCCGTCATCTATTTCTGGACGGAAGGTTGCATCACGGCCGTCAGGTCGACCTGGCCGTCCTCCTTCAGCGCCGTCGCATGCGCCTCGCCGACCTGCACCTTGAATTGCCGGCGCGCATCGTCGAGCCACTGGGTCCACGCCGGGAACGACACGTTCTTCATCTGGATCTGCACGCCATTGCCGACGATCTGCACCTGCGCGCCCTGCAGCCCGTGATCGGACAGCGACGCGGTCAGCGCATCCTTCAGCGCGAGGCCGGTCGGCGCGACGCCCTGCGCGGCGGCCGCCAGCGACTTCGCCTCGTTCGCCTGCGCGGTCATCTGCGCGAGTTCGTGACGCATCGCCGGCAGCTCGCGCTGGATCCGCGCGCGGCCTTCCTGCGCGGGCGACCACAGCACCGAATACGCGATCGCGACCGCCAGCACGGCGCCGCCCCAGCCGAGCAGCGTCTTCTCGCGCGGCGTGCGTTCGCCCCAGAACTGGGCGAGCGTCTGGTTCAGTTGTTCGGTTTTCATGAGCGGCTCCGGATCGTCCATTTGCCCGTGTTGCTGTCGACTTCGCCGGACAGTCCGTTACGCGCGAGGCGCTGCGTGAAATCGGGATCGACCTTGACCTCCGGCTTGAAGCCGACGTCGAGCCGCCGGTCGTGATAGTCGAGCGACGCGATGCCGTTCAGCGGCAACGCGCCCATCGAGCGCGACAAGCCGCTCGACAGCGCGAGGAAATCGTTCGGCGACAGCTCGCCGGCAGCGAGCCGAAGCTGGTCGAGCTGGCGCTGCATCTGCGCGGGCGGATCGAGCACGGTGGTCGTCTTCGGGAACGCGGACAACAGCGTCTCGGTGATCTGCGCGGACAGCGCATCGCGCTCGCGCGACAGCTTCCACCAGTGCAGGTTCATCCCGATCACCGCGACGCCGAGCGTCGCCGCGGCCAGCGCGATCGGCACGCGCAGGCGCTTGAGCGTCGCGCGATCGAAGCGCCACGGCTGCGATTCGAATTCGAACTGGCACAGATCGAATGGCTCGGCGAGCGCCCGGCGCGCGAACGTGTCGAACGACAGCGGCGCGGCGCCCGGCAGCAGCGGCGCGTCGGCGCGGCCGACCGACGCGAGCCGCGGCTCCGCGCCCGGTTCGCCGAGTTCGTACAGTTCGATGGCGCCGCCGCCCGCGAGCGCGGCCAGCGTGCCGGCCGCGCGC
>NZ_JAIZRS010000043.1:0-32934 GCF_020419985.1 Burkholderia sp. AU32262 | reverse complement strand
CCACGCGAGACAGTCGTGGCCGGCCAGCGCGTCGGGCGATTCGGGCTCGCCGCGCCGTGCGAGGTAGGCCGCGCTCGCGCACAGCACGCGCCGTTGCGGCGCCAGCACGGTCGCGACGAAACGCGTGTCCTCCAGCGGCCCGATACGCACCGCGAGATCGACGTCGGAACCGAGTCGCGCACCCTGCAGATCGACCATGCTGTCGGTCAGCACGAGATCGACCTGCAACGCCGGATGATGCTGCATGAACGCGGCCAGCGCGCCCATCAGGTGCCGCCGGCCGAACGGCGCCGGACAGTCGATGCGCAGCAGCCCGCCCGGTTCGTCGTGCTGGCTGTGCAGGTCTTCCTGCAGTCCGCGCAGCTCGGCCAGCATCCGTGTCGCGCGACCGTACAGCAACTGCCCGGCCTCGGTCGGCCGGAGCGCGTGCGTGGTGCGATGCAGGAGGCGGATACCGAGTTGCGTCTCGAGCCGGTCGATGCGCCGCGTGACCGACGACGCGGCGACGCCAAGCCGGCGCGCGGCTGCCGAGAAGCTCTGCTGATCGACCACGTCGACGAACAGCGCGAGGTGCGGGGAAAGGAAGTCGTCCATTCAGGGGCCTGAGGGTCTGGCTGTGCGGAAAGCGCAAAGCAATCATCCGCCTTTGCACGTTTCCGCGTCAAATCGGGCCCACTAGACTGCCTTCATCGCTTTCATCCGCCGCACGCGCCGGCCCGCCGGGCCGCGGCGGCCCTCGTTCATGGAGAATCTCATGCGCAGCATTCGCTTCGACACCCCCGCCGCCGACATCGAGTCGCTCGACGCGCGGGTCCGGGACATTCCGCCGCCCGTGCCGGCCGACGGCCAGATGCTGATCGAGGTGCGCGCGGCCGGCGTGAACCCGAGCGACGTGAAGGCCGCGCTCGGCCGCATGCCGCATGCGGTGTGGCCGCGCACGCCGGGGCGCGACTGGGCCGGCATCGTACGCGGCGGCCCGGACGACTGGATCGGTGCGCCGGTGTGGGGATCGGGCGGCGATCTCGGCGTCGGCCGCGACGGCTCGCATGCGCAATGGCTCGTGCTGGATGCCGCGCACGTGCGCCGCAAGCCGGCCGTGCTGACGCTCGACGAAGCGGCCGGCGTGGGCGTGCCGTTCGTCACCGCGTACGAAGGCTTGCGCCGCGCCGGCATGCCGACGGCCGACGACGTCGTGCTCGTGTTCGGCGCGAACGGCAAGGTCGGCCAGGCCGCGATCCAGCTCGCCACCGCGCGCGGCGCGACCGTGATCGGCGTCGAGCGCGGCCCGGGCGGCTATCGCGGCCACGCATCCGGCGAGGTCCGCATGATCGACGCATCGAGCCGGACGGTGGCCGACGCGGTGCGCGAGATGACCGGCGGCCACGGCGCGGACCTCGTCTACAACACGGTCGGCAGCCCGTATTTCGAAGCCGCGAACGCATCGATGGCGATCGGCGCGCGGCAGATCTTCATCTCGACGATCGAGCGCAGCGTGCCGTTCGACATCTTCGCGTTCTATCGCGGCCAGCACACGTTCGTGGGCATCGATTCGCTGCAGCTCGGCGCGGCCGCGGTCGCGCGGATCCTCGACACGCTCGCGCCCGGCTTCGGCAACGGCACGCTGCGCCCGTTTCCGATCGGCGACGGCTACGTGTACCCGCTCGAGCGTGCGCACGATGCGTATCGCGCGGTGCTGGCCGGTGCGCGCGAACGCGTGATCCTCAAACCCTGATACCGGACCACACGGGAGACCGCCATGATGGACTACGTGATTTCGCTCGCGGTGGGCGTCGGTGTCGGCGTGTTGTACGCACTACTGCACGTGCGCTCGCCGGCCCCGCCGCTCGTTGCGCTCGTCGGCCTGCTCGGGATGGTGATCGGCGAACGCGCGATCGCGCTGCTGCGGTGACGCGTCGATGCGACGCCCGGTGCCGCGCTAGCGATCGTCGCGGCGCCGGAACGCCCACCACGCGGCCAGCGCGGTGAAGCCCGCGACGAGCAGCACCATCAGCCAGAAGCCGTGCTTGTTCTCCGCGAACGGCACGCCGCCGACGTTCATCCCGAAGAACCCGGCGACGATGTTGATCGGCAGCGCGATCACGGTGACGAGCGTCAGCGTGAACAGCGTCCGGTTGTTCTGCTCGTCCAGGCGCGAGCCGATCTCTTCCTGCAGCAGCTTGATGCGCTCGTTGAGCCCCGCCAGATCGGCGAGCACCAGCGAGAATTCCTCGGTCGACTCGCGCAGTTCCTGCACGTCTTCCGTATGCAGCCACGCGGGCGGCTTCGCGAGCAGCCGGAAGATCGAGCCGGGCTCCGGCGCGAGCATGCGCTGCAGGCGCGTCAGCGTACGGCGCATCGCGCCGAGCTCGATGCGGCTCGACGTGAGCCGCTGCGACAGGAAGCGATCCTCGATGCGGTCGACGTCGACGCTCGTGCGCCGCATGATCTGGATCAGCAGGTCGGCCTGGTCGCGCAGCAGATGCACGAGCAGCTCCGCGGGCGACCGGAACGCCTCGCCGTCGCGCACGCACGCGCGCAGCGTGTCGACCGAGCGCAGCGGCTTGAGCCGCGCGGTCACCATGATGCGCCGCTCGACGTGGACGAACAGCGTCGCGATCTCCGACGGCGTCAGTTCGAGGTTGAACATCACGTCGTTGACGATCGCGCGCAGCGCGCCGTCCTCCTGCTCGATGCGCGTCGAGCGCGAGCCTTCGTGCAGGAATTCGAAGAAGCTGTCGGGCAACCCGAGATGCGTGCGCATCCAGCGCTCGCTCGCGCCGTGCGCGAGATTGAAGTGCAGCCAGACGAAATCGCCCGGTGCGGCCGCGCCCTGTTCGCGGCACGTGCGCAGCCATGCGGCGGCCGCGTCGGCATCGAGCGTCGCGCCGGCGCCGCCCGGAACGAAGCGGAATCCGCACACCATGCCGGACGTATCGGCGCCGTAAGTCTGTACGATCAGGTCCATCGTGTCGAAGGTCGTGCGGCGCGCCGCACATCGCGGGTCGCGGGCCCGCGCCGGGAAAAGAAAGGAGACGTATGCCCGACGGCCATGACACGCGCGTGACAGTGTCACGCGGCATCATGCCGGCAGCTTTCCGTTCCCCGAAAACAAACGCGCCGCCCATCGGGGCGGCGCGGACAAGCAACACGTCGCGGCGGGCGCGGCGCGCGCTACTGGCGCGTCTCCGACTGCGCGGCGCTCGGGCACGCCGGGTCCTTGCCCCAGTGGCCGTCGCACACGCGCCAGCGGCACAGCTGATCCTCGAAGAAACCGCGCTCCGAACACGCCTTCACGCGCGACGCCAGCGAGCCGCCGGTCGCCGCCGTCTTGGTCGACACGGCCTGCGCCTTCTGCGCGGCGAGCGTCTTGTCGGCCGGCTTCGTACGCGCGACGAGCGCGGCGAGCAGATCGGCATCCGGATCGTCCTTCGCGCCCGCCTTCGCGGTACGGGCCGCCGTCGCGTCGCGGCGCTTCTTCGCCTGCGCGAGTTCGGCCTGCTGTTCCTTGCGATGCTTGCGGGCGTCGGCCTTCGTGTCCGCCTTCGTGTCGGCCTTGCCGTGGGCCGCGACCTTCGCGCTCTTCGACGCGTCGGCCTTCGCGGACCTGGCCGTCGCCGCCGTGGCCGCCGCGGCGGTTGCGGCTGCGCCGGCCGTGGCCGCGCCCGATGCGTCGTCGGCGCCGTTGGCGAGCGCGCGCGACAGGCGGCTGTTGTCCGCGGCGGACGCGGCGGACGCCGATGCAACGGCCTGGGACGCCGAATCGTCGTTGACGATCGTGGCCGGTTGCGCGGCCGGCGCGGCCGGCGCGGCGGACGCGCCGTTCTGCGCGACCTGCACGGCGGCGCCGCTGGCCGGGGCGGCCTTGCCAGGCGCCGTGGCGGCTACCACCGCCGCGGGCTGTTCGCCCGACGACTGCTGCATGCGCCACGCGCCCCAGCCGCCGACGGCCACGACCAGCGCCACGACGGCGGCGATCGGCCCCTTCAGCGAACGGCGCGGCGGCTCGGCGGGCGGCGTGACACGCCCTTCCAGATCCGCGAGAATGCGCGACTGCCGAGGTCCTCCCTCGCCTGCCGGTTTGGTATCGGACAGCAGGCTGGGCGGAGTTTTCGAATTTGAATTTTCCGGCGCACTCATTCAGCGTCTCATTGAATCCTGGTTTAATTCACCGCGATAATATAGCCCGGCCTCTCGAAGCAGCCTGATTCTAAGAGCAAGCATTGCAAAACACAATCAATTCCAATTTCCGGGGATTTCTTTGATTGCCGTCGCACTCGTCGCCTATTTCGCCCTTGCCGTCGCCGTTGCGGCACTGTTGCTTTTACCGGGTATCCGGGCGGCCGTTTTCGAATCCGTTGCCCAGTTTCACGGCCGTCTCACGCGCCGGGCGAACGATCGCGCCGCGCGCGCGCGCAGTCAGATTGTTAAATCGGCAAGCGTGACGCGCGGCGCATTAAGCGATGTGCAAAATTTACTGGTTCGACGGCGCTTGATGATTATGGTATCGGCAGGTATTCTTGCGACGCCGCCATTGGTCGCCATCGCGTTACGCGGCCGGCAATTGTTCCAGTACGACGACACGGCGCGCGTGCCCGACGAGAAAATCGCCGCGCTGCTGCAGGGCGAGCAGCTCGTGCCGCCGCCGCCGCTGCCGCCGGAAGTCTTCGCCACGAAGGAAGTCGAGCAGGTCCGCCCGGCGCTGAAGGATGCGAGCCGCGACTGGAACCTGCTGGACCCGGATTTCCGCACGCGTTTGCTGCTGGTCTACAAGATCATGCACGAACAGCACGGTTATGAAATGGCGCTGCTGGAAGGTTACCGGAGCCCGGAACGGCAGAACCGGCTGGCGCAGATGGGCAGCAACGTGACCAACGCGGCAGCCTTCCAGAGTTATCACCAGTTCGGGCTGGCGGCGGACAACGCATTCCTGCGCGACGGCAAGCTGGTCATTTCCGAGAAAGACCCGTGGGCGATGCGCGGCTACCAGTTGTACGGCCAGGTCGCCGAACAAGTCGGCCTGACCTGGGGCGGCCGATGGAAAATGATGGATCTCGGGCACGTGGAATACCATAAACCCGGTTTTAAACTGGGACGCGGCAGCTAGTCAGGGCTGCCGGACAAGAAATAATGAGGGCGGCATGGGGCTTTTTAATCACCCGGCAGGAAACGATTTGGGCGGCGCAAACAATCGGGCATTCCGGTGCGCGATTTTTTCCGGCCGCCGCTTCCGTTTTAAATCTCACAGCGTCCTTTCGTTAATGCGCGCGCCTTCTCCGATGCCGCGAGCGTATTGATGCCAGCCTCCTTCATCCCGTTTGACAGCATGGCGACACATCGCGGCGCCACCCTTGCCGCTCGACGCGCCTGCGTCGCCTCACCGAATCGCACCGGAACCTGAACGTCCTATGCAACGCATCCTCAACGTGCTGACTCATCCGCGTACGCTCTCGATCGTCGGGATCGTCGCGCTAGCGGCCATTCTGTTCATCGTCGCCGACATGCTGCAGTTGCCGCTCCTGTGGGCGGCAATCGCGTTCGCGGCGGTTCTCGCGCTGTGGCTCGCCGTCGCGCTGTGGCGCCGCTGGCGCGTGAAGCGCGCGAACCGGCAGCTGGGCCAGGTGCTGGAAGAGCAGGCGGAAACCGGCAAGATCGCCGCGCCGGCCGCCGCCGCGCTCGCGCCCGACGCGAAGACGGCCGACCTCGACGTGCTGCGCACGCGCCTGTCGGATGCGGTGAAGACGATCAAGACGTCGAAGATCGGCCAGGTCTCGGGCGGCTCCGCGCTGTACGAGCTGCCGTGGTACATCGTGATCGGCAACCCGGCCGCGGGCAAGAGCAGCGCCGTGCTCAATTCCGGCCTGCAATTCCCGTTCGCGGACAAGAACAGCGCCGTGATCCACGGCATTGGCGGCACGCGCAACTGCGACTGGTTCTTCACGACCGAAGGGATCCTGCTCGACACGGCCGGCCGCTATTCGGTGCACGAGGAAGACCGCAGCGAGTGGCTCGGCTTCCTCGGACTGCTCAAGCGCTACCGCCCGAAGGCGCCGATCAACGGCATCATCGTCACGGCCAGCATCGCCGAGCTCACCGGCAACCGCCCCGAATTCGCGATCAACCTCGCGAAGAATCTCCGCCAGCGCGTTCAGGAGCTGACGGAAAAGCTGGAAGTGTTCGCGCCGGTCTACGTGATGTTCACGAAGGCCGACCTGATCACCGGCTTCACCGAATTCTTCAGCAGCAGCGACAAGCACGAGTACGACCGCGTGTGGGGCGCCACCCTGCCCTACGAACCCGACGACAAGCGCGACGTCGTCGCGCAGTTCGACACGCACTTCGAGGAACTCTACGAAGGGCTGAAGGAAATCAGCGTCGCGCAACTGTCGCTGTCGCGCGGCAACCAGCTGTCGCCGGGCCAGTTGAGCTTCCCGCTCGAATTCTCGACGATCAAGCCGTCGCTGCGCGCGTTCCTCGCGACGCTGTTCGAGAACAACCCGTTCCAGTACAAGCCGATCTTCCGCGGCTTCTACTTCACCAGCGCGCTGCAGGAAGGCGAAACCAACAGTGCGGCCGCGCAGCGCATCGCGCACCGCTTCGGCCTCGACGCGAGCGCGCTGCCGAAACCGCACAGCGCGTTCTCGAAGAACGGCTTCTTCCTGCGCGACCTGTTCTCGAAGGTGATCTTCGCCGACCGCCAGACGGTGCGCCAGTTCGCGAGCCCGACCAAGACGCGGCTGCGCTACGCGACCTTCTTCGGCTTCGTCGCGGCGCTCGCGCTCGCGCTGGGCGGCTGGACCTGGTCGACGATCGGCAACCAGCAGCTCGTCGCGAACGTGCAGGCCGACCTCGACAACGTCACGCGCCTGCAGCAGGGCCGCAACGACCTGCAGTCGCGCCTGCAGGCGATGGACATCCTCGAGGACCGGATCGAGCAGCTCGAACAGTTCCGCCGCGACAAGCCGCTGTCGGTGTCGCTCGGCCTGTACCAGGGCGACCGTCTGGAACAGCATCTGCTGACCGAGTACTACGGCGGCGTGCGCCAGATCCTGCTGGCCCCCGTGTCGCAGAACCTCGCGTCGTTCATGAAGGACGTGAACGCGCACCCCGAGCAGCTCGTGCCGATGACGCGCCCGCCCGAATCGGGCGCCGTGCAGGGCGGTACGATGCCGGTCTCGACGAACGCCGCGGGCGCCGCGCCGCAGGCGGCCGCCGCGCTGGCCGCGTCCGGCACCGCGCCGGCCGCCGCCCCGCAACAGGCAGCCGCGCCGCAGGGCGGCCTCTACAGCGACGCGTCGCCGACCAACGTGCAGGACGCGTACAACGCGCTCAAGACGTACCTGATGCTGTCCGACAAGCGCCACGTCGAACAGGCACACCTGACCGACCAGCTCGCCCGCTTCTGGCGCGGCTGGCTCGAGACGAATCGCGGCAACATGCCGCGCGACGAGATGATCCGGAGCGCCGAGCGCATGATCTCGTTCTACCTGTCGCGCGTGAACGACAACGACTGGCCGATGATCGACGCGAACCTCGCGCTCGTCGACCAGACCCGCGAGAACCTGCGCCGCGTCGTGCGCGGCATGCCGGCCCGCCAGCGCGTGTACGAGGAAATCAAGGCGCGCGCGTCGACCCGCTTCGCGCCGATGACCATCGCGCGCATCGTCGGCGACGGCAACCAGGGTCTCGTGGCAGGCAGCTACGCGATTCCGGGCACGTTCACGCGCGAAGCGTGGTTCGACTACGTGCAGCCGGCGATCCGCGATGCGGCGACCAAGGAACTGCAGGCGAAGGATTGGGTGCTCAACACGTCGACGCAGGACGACCTGACGCTCGAGGGCAGCCCCGAACAGATCCAGAAGACGCTCGTCGGCATGTACAAGACCGAGTACGCGCAGCACTGGCAGAAGTTCATGCAGGGCATCGCGGTCCAGGGCTTCACCAGCTTCGGCCAGGCCGTCGACGGCATGAACCGCCTGGGCGACCCGCAGGATTCGCCGATCCGCAAGATCCTCGAGACCGCGTACGACCAGACGTCGTGGGACAACCCGTCGCTCGCGAACGTCGCGATCAAGAAGGCGCAGACGGGCGTCGTGAACTGGGTCAAGCAACTGTTCACGCGCTCGCAGGCCGGCCAGATGGCGGCAGCCAACATCGACATCAACGGCAATCCGGCCGAGGTGCCGATGGGCCCGATCGGCCAGGAGTTCGTCGGGCTCGCGCGGATCGTCGCGACGCATGACGGCACGTCGATGCTGAAGGGCTACATGGAGTCGCTGTCGAAGGTCCGCACGCGCTTCAACGTGATCAAGAACCAGGGTGACCCGGGGCCGGGCGCGCGTCAGCTGATGCAGCAAACGCTCGACGGCAGCGGTTCGGAACTCGCCGATTCGCTGAAGCTCGTCGACGAGCAGATGCTGACGGGCCTGACCGATTCGCAACGCAAGTCGCTGCGCCCGCTGCTGGTGCGGCCGCTGATGCAGGCGTTCGCGGTCGTGATCCAGCCGGCCAGCGCCGAAGTCAACAAGGTGTGGAACGCGCAGGTCTACCAGCCGTTCCAGAACTCGCTCGCGACCAAGTACCCGTTCGCGGCGAACGCGAAGGTCGAGGCCGGCGCCGGCGAGATCGCGCAGGTGTTCGGCCCGGACGGCTCGATCGCGAAGTTCGTCGGCACGACGCTCGGGCCGCTCGCGGTGCGCCGCGGCGACACGCTCGCCGCCCGCACGTGGGGCGACATGGGCATCGGGCTCACGCCGGACTTCACGAACGGCTTCGCACGCTGGGTCGCGCCGCTCGCGGGCGGCGCCGCCGGCAGCGCGGCCGCGTCGTCCGAGCCGCAGACCGTGTTCCAGATCCTGCCGCAACCGAGCACGGGCACGACGGAATACACGATCGCGATCGACGGCCAGCAACTGCGCTACCGCAACACGCCGCCGCAGTGGACCAACTTCGTGTGGCCGAACCCGCAGGGCTCGCCGGGCGCGACGCTGTCCGCGACGACCTTCGACGGCCGCACGGTGCAGCTCGTCAACGAGCCGGGCCGCTACGGTCTCGAGAAGCTGATCAACTCGGCGCAGCGCAAGCGCCGTCCGGACGGCACGTTCGACCTGACGTGGGCGCAGGGCAGCGTGAACGTGTCGGTGACGATGCGCATCATCAGCACGTCGCAGCCGTCGGCCGGCGGCGGCGACCAGCCGCAGCAGCAGAGCCTGCGCGGCCTGCAGCTGCCGTCGTCGGTCGCCGACGCGAGCGCGGGCGCCGCGCAGAACGCGACGCAAGCCGGCGCCGGCACGCCGGGCGCCGCGCCGGCCGTCGCGGCCGCCAACGCAACGAATGCACAGAGGGCGCAATGACGCAAACCGTACAGGCGCAAATCGCCTACTTCGGCAAGATTCCGTCGCGCGGCGACTTCGTGAAGAGCGCGCACAATCCGCAGTTGCTGCAGACGCTCGATCGCTGGATCGCGCAGGCGCTGGAGCTGCTCGCGGAAGATCCGCGCTGGAAGATCGTCTACGAGGACGCGAAGCCGATGCATTTCGCGTTCCTCGGCTCGCGCAGCAAGCTCGCGATCGCGGGCCACATGGTCGCGAGCCACGACGTGTCGATGCGCCGCTTCCCGTTCCTCGGCGCCACCGCACTCGAGGTCGACCGGCCGCTCGCGTTCCTCGCGCGCAGCCCGCTCGCGTTCGCGCGGCTGTGGTCGCGCGTCGCCGCGCAGATCCCGCCGCTGCTCGGCAAGGACGAGCCGCCCGGCGCGCTGCAGGCGCTCGGCGACACGCAGGTGCCGATCGACATCGGCGGGCCCGGCACGTCGCATGACGGCACCTTCAACGATTTCGTCGAACACCAGTCGCTGTACGGCCTGCAGCAGATGCTGCTCGAAAGCGGTCACCCGGTGCGGCTGCGCGGCGCGATGCTCGCGCTCGGCTCGCTGCTGCGGCCGGTGATGCAGAGCGGCTCGTCGCACATCGAACGCGGCCTCACGCTGCCGCTGCCGGTCGATCCGTTCTACCGCAGCCTCGTCGCCGCGTTCTGGCTCGAGCTGATCGCGCCGTTCGTCGCGCAGGCCGACTTCGAGCTCGCGATCTTCATCGGCACGATCGCCGAACGCGAACGGCTGATCATCGGCTTCAACGGCGCGTCGGCGAAGACGCTGCTGAGCGTCGTCGACCCGCAGACCTACGCCGCCCACAACATCGACATCGACGATCCCGAGTGGATCGACGCCCATGCGCAAAACGATCACCAGATCAGCAAGCTCGTCAGCTACCTCGACCAACCGCAACTCTCGCTGCGCGTCGCCATCGACGCGTTCCGCGAAGCGTTCATCGGAGGCTGACGGCATGCATCGCACGATTCAGGCCCGGCGCGCGCGTCTTTCGGCCGCCGTCTCGCCCGCCCTCGCCGCACTGTTCGCCGCCGGCCTCGTCGCGAGCGGCGCGGCCTTCGCGCAGAATACCGGCGCGACCGTCACGCCGGTCGGCAACGGCACGGTCGCGACGACCGCGCTGCCGCAGGCCAGTCCGAACGCCGGCGGCGCGTCCGGCACGGTGGTGCACGGCACCGCCGCCACGATCGCGCCGCCGCCCGCGAACGCGACGCCCGGCCAGGTGGTGGTGGGCGGCAAGGTGCCCGACGAGGCGACCAAGGCGGCCGTGCTGCAGAAGCTGCGCGACACGTACGGCGCGACGAACGTCGTCGACCAGATCGAGGTGGGCGACGTCGCGACGCCGCCGAACTGGAGCGCGAACGTGCAGAAGTTGCTCGGCGCGCAGCTCAAGCAGATCAGCAAGGGCCAGTTGAAGATCAACGGCACGCAGATCGAGATGAAGGGCGAGGTGCACAACGAGGCGCAGCGCCAGCAACTCGCGAGCGACATGGCGAACACGCTGAACCCGACGTACACGATCAAGAACGGGCTGCGCGTGTCGGCGTCCGAACAGGGCGTGCTCGACCAGACGCTCGCGAACCGGACGATCGAGTTCGAGACCGGCAGCGCGACGCTGACGCCGCAGGGCAAGCTGATCCTCGACCAGATGGCGGCCGCGCTCGCGAAGATGCAGAACCGCACGGTCGACATCATCGGCCACACCGACAACTCGGGGAACCGGACGTCGAACATCGCGCTGAGCCAGGCACGCGCGGATGCGGTGAAGGGTTATCTGATCACGAAGAGCATTCCGCCGCAGCAGATGACGACGACGGGGGTGGGCCCGGATCAGCCGATCGCGCCGAACGATACGGCGGATGGCAGGGCGAGGAATCGGCGGATCGAGTTCCGGGTGGGGCAGTGAGTTGGCGGGGGGCGGCTTCGGATGATCCGCCCCCGGTGCCACCGAGTGTCAGCGGTAGGCGGTTGCGTGCCACAGAAGGACGTCAATGTGTCGGTGGCGTGCCCTGGTAACCTCTCGTCCATTGCTGGCTCTGCTTGCTCGCCTGGTCGACCCGTTTCGCAGTGAGATCGTCGCTCTTGCGCTGCTTGTCTTCCTTCGCATAGTCCGTCTTTCCGAACACGTCCTTGTCCCGCGTCCTGAAGTACAGCGAAGGCGCGAGCACGTGATCCTGCCAACTCGTCAGCAACGTATCGTGGACGAGCATGTCGAACATCGCCATCACCTCGGGCGGAAGCGGGTTCTTCCCCGCATACCCCTGCTCCCAGGCCTTGACCAGCGCAACCTCGTCCTCGTTCAGCTCAACACGGCGTGCAAACGCGGGCGCAAGGAACAGCGGCGTATAAGTCGGCTTGTTGTTGAACGACTGCGTGAAGCGGCGCCGTTGCTCGGCCTCGTATTCCGGCCGCATCTTCTCCCACTTGCCAGTCATCTCCCTCGCTTCCTTGTCGAGACGCTGCCAGACCGTCGTGTAATTGCTCGGCGGGACATCCTTCCATAAATCGTTGTAACGCTTGTCCGCCGCCTGCTTCGCGAGCTTCAGCTTCTGGATCTCGGGCGAGTCCATCCGCTGGCTGCCCATCATCGCCCAGTCGAGCTTCGCCTTTGCGTCGCGCCGGTCGTAGTCGGCTTTTTCGACGTCCTTGCGCCACTCGGTTGCCGGGTCGGTCACGGAATGACGGAATTCCGGATCCTGGTATCGCACGGCGATCCAGCGCAGGAATACCTCCGCATGCGGCAGAAAGTTCACGCCCTGCGTGTCCGGAACAACCTTGCGGTACGCATCGACAAGCGCCCTGATCCTGTATTGCTTGCCTTCGTAGGTGATCGGCGTCGCAATCGAGAAGCGACTGAATACGTCAGGCCGCCGCTTGGCTAGCGTTTCCATGTCGAGAAGCGCACTACCAGCCTTGAGCGCTTCGAACAGCATGTCCCGTAGCGGGATACGCATCAGCTCTGCATTGAAGCCCAGCGAACCATGCAACGAACCGCCGGCGATGTCGCTGCTCGTTCCCGGATAGAGCCGTTGCTCGGCACGAGTCTTTTCCAGGCTGTCGAGTCGCTGGTACATGCGCATCTCGTGAGCGGCAGCGAAATGCACGCACCGCTGCACGCTTGCGGGCACGGCAAGCGACCGGTCCTTGTAATTCGGCTTGATGGTCCCGAGAAACGGCAGGATGCCGATAATCTCGCCGGCCTCTTCCGACATAATCGACGACACCGCATCCAGCAGACCGACGAACTTTATTTCGAGCGAAATGCCGTTGAGTGCAAGGTCCTGATCGTCGCGACGCTTGTACTTGGTCGCCAGATCGTTGACGAACGCGCGTGCCAGCACGCAACCGCGATCGGCGCCAAACACCGATACTTCGATCTTTCGAATCTTCGACACCTGTCCCTTGACCGCCTCAACCGCTTTTTCCAGCTGGTCCTTCGCGGCAACGAGCCGTGAATCGACGCCGGTGCCGAAGTACGCGCTCATCACCTGCGCATCGCGCACGATCGGTACGTTTTCGATCGCGATTCCCGTAATGACCTGACGGACTGTCGATTGCACGATCTTGAGCGGATTGCGCTTCGCGTCGTTTTTTGCGTTCCGGAATACCGCGATGCCGCCTGCTTTCGTGCGCTCCCAGATCCGCTCCGGCGACGCGTCCAATACGTTCGCGATGCGGCGTGCGGTTCGGGGGATGTTCTGGATATCCTTCTTAAAGTCGTTGAAAGCATTCAGCATCGGCCGAAACGAGAACTCCGAGGCGGACTGCTTGGCTGCCGTCGTCACGCGACCTTTTACGTCCAGTTGCTTGATCGGCTGGTTCACACGTGCGACTGACTCCACAACGCCCTTCGTTGCGGCGAGCACCTTCTTGCCGACCATTTTCCCCGCGGCCAGGCCAGCATTGAGCCAGTCGTTCGACTTGGCATCCGCGTTGAGATCCGTCCCGAGGCCCGAATAGTAAAGGCGGAACCAGAACTGATTCACCGGACGATCGACGTCTAGGTTGGTGCGGTGCGCATCGAAAAGACGCGAGATGTTCGAGTACAGTCCGCTGTCCGGATCGTCTTCGTCCCTGCTTCGACCGAACGCATCGAAGAATACGCCGATACGGATCGTTGCTCCGCACGGCAGACAATCTCCCTTTGGATAGTTGGCTGTCGCCATCTTGTCGACTGCCATTCGCACGCTCTGTGGCGTAGCGTCGTCCGGATCGAGTCGAATGGCGTTTCGATCGTTAGCTGCGGCCATGGCTATTCTCCTCACGTGGCGGTGGCACCAGGCCCGCGGGAATGGACGGTACCGCAACCGCCTGAAATCGGTTCTGCCCAAGCTCCTTCACAACGGTCGGTGACAGGGCGGCCGCCGCCTTCGCGAATGCTCCCGGTTTCCCCTTGCTCGACTGGATGATCTTCTGCACCGCCGGGTGCGCGTCGAACCGGGGATTCACCAGAAGCGCGTAATAGGCGTATTGCTCAAGGTCGCTGCGATCTGTGAAGCGGTACTTGATCCAAGCCTCCGCAACGGTTCTCGAAATCCTGCGGTGCGACTGGGCGTCATTGTCCTCGTACTTCTTGTCGAGGCGCTTGCCGTACCGTTTCGTCAAGTCACGCGACACGTCCACGATCGGCAACCTGGTACTGCCCAGCATCTCTCCAGGAAATACCAGTTCGACATGATGATCGGGGTAGAAGTGGACCTCGAGAATGCGCGAGCCAATCGAATCCGGCTCCTTGGTTGGCGGCAACGAAACGTTCGTCTCCGCCTGCTGTTTCTTCACCTGCTCACCCGGCCGCCAGTTGTCCGCATCGTAATACGTCCACTGAACCTTGAAATCGTTGCCCTTCAGCAAGTAACAGCAGGAGATGCTGCCCTCCCCGGCCCCGGGTTCCAGGTCGCCGCCGCCGCGTGCCTTGTTGCCGAACTGGTCGGTGATCGTGAACCGAACGAGGTTGTATGGCAGGTAGTTCAGCGCCTCCGTTGAAATGCTAGTGTAGGTCGGATCGGACTTGCTGCACGCCGCCATCGACACGAATAGCAAGCCTGCGGCGGCGAGTCGCAACGCGGCGAGGAACCGTCCGCGAGTTGCGCGTGCGCCGTGACGGTCTGGAACGATCGTGCGGACTTTCGGCGCAGCGTATTGCATGAAATCAGGCATAAGCACTCTCTTCATATGGCCGCCGCAGCATGACGTCGGGAACGGGCCTGCACGGCGACCAGCTTGATATTTTCGTTCGTCGGTTCGAACAGCGGTTTCTGCAGCATTCACTCCGAGAGTGTGTCGACCTTGCCGTCGCAAACGGCAATCGCAGACTTACGCCGCACCGCTGAGTTCCTCCAGAAGAATCCGGTCGTCTGTGTCGCAAATCGCGTCCAATACGTACCCGGTACGATCCCCCATGCAGCGCATCCTTTGCACGCGGCGGTGGCGGCAAACCATCGAATATCACCGGCACCGCCGCTGCTTCGAACGCGTT
Organism: Burkholderia sp. AU32262; assembly: GCF_020419985.1. Classification (NCBI taxonomy): domain Bacteria; kingdom Pseudomonadati; phylum Pseudomonadota; class Betaproteobacteria; order Burkholderiales; family Burkholderiaceae; genus Burkholderia; species Burkholderia sp. AU32262. Next base: position 18,073 of record NZ_JAIZRS010000043.1, on the reverse strand, counting down.
GTTCGACAGCGAGAACAACACACGCTTCGGCAGCGATCGCATCGATTTCGCGAACATCCCCGGCTTGCCGGCGGCCGTTTCCACGATGCGCTGCACCTCAGGAGGTACATCGAACCGGCTGTTCACGAGCACCGCGTAATACGCATACTGCTCGATATCATCCCGATCGGTCAGACGGTATTTCAACCACGCCGACGCGACAACACGAGCGATACGACGAAACCGCTGATCCTCGCGCTCGGCATATCGCTTGTCCAGTTGCGTCTGATACCGTTTCGCCCACCTGACGACATCGACAATAGGCAGTCGCGCGTCGTCAAGCATCGCCACGAGCCCGAACCTACGCCACGTCACTACGCGCCTCCAGCAATCCCCGCTCGTGCGCATCGCGAATCGCGTCCCACGTCGCATCGTCGATCGAGGCCAGTGCCGCATCCACGCTCGTTTCTCCGCGCGAAGCGGCCTCGAGACACGACTTCACGACCGGATGCTCATCGAACCGCGGCGAAACCAGCACGCCCGTCATCACGTAGCACTGCAATTCCGCTTCTTCGGCAATCCCGTGCGCGGCAGCACGATCGAGTTGCTCGACTACTCGATCATGCAGTTCCGCATCGGACATGTGATCGACCATCGCCCCCATCGTCTCGCGGAACTTCAGCACGAGCTTGTCCGGATACCCGAGCTCGATCAGTTGCGCATGCTGCTGCTCGTTGAGACCCGGCGCATCACCCACCGGTACCGCACCTTCATTCGCCTGCATGTCATTGCGCCACACGACTTCGCCAAGCCGCCTGTCGCGATACCGGATCTCGCCGAACGGCGCGACGAACCGCTGCGCCTGCGTATCGCGCCACACCTGTCGAAGTCGCCCCAGTACATGGTTGTCGAAAAAGAAGAGGTAGTATGCACGGCCGTTGGGCAGCCTGTACTGCACGTACTGGCGCAAATGCTGATCGAGCGCATCGAACGACCACGTCGACCACAGCCACGTCACCGCATGCAGGTCGACCGCCTCCAACCACAGCTGGCGCAGCAGCCGATGCTGCTCGGCGTTCTCGTCGTTGATCGCGTCGCGATCGAACGCGATCAGGTACGGCGCGATATCCGTATAAGCGTCGAGCCCGGTATCCGCCCAGAGCGACGCATAGCGCAGGCGGGGCACTGCCGCGAGCTGCACATCCAACTCCTGATAACCGCGCGTATCGACGAGTACGTAAAGCCGCATCGCACTCCCAGCGTCGTCCGTACGCGCGACCGAAGCCTTCAGCGTCTCGAGAAACGCCGGCCACTCCAGCTCGCGTGGATTCGGTTCTGCGTCAGCCGCTTCGCTCGCGCCGACCGATTCGTTCCGGTCGCCCGTATCGTTGACTTCGTCCATCAATCCGCCTCGACCATCGACTCACGACCGCTGTGCGCGTTGAGCACACATTGCTTGCACGTGCCGCCCGGCATCGCGGGCAACGGATACTGCATGCTCGTCGGCCCGGCGAACTGGTGCTGCGCGCCCTTGAAATCGACTTTCCCCGGTGCGTGAATCTCGATGCTGCCGCCCTTGATGCGGATATAGGCGCCCCCCGACGTCAGCAATATCTCCTGCTTCGCAGCCACGTCGACAGCCTCTGTCGCCGCCATCACCTTCACGGTCTTCTGCGCCGTGAGTTCGACGTTGTCCATGTGCGCCTGGACTTCGACCTTGCCCTTCCCGGCGAGCAGCTTCATCCCGGCATTCTGCGCGAACAGGCTGATGCGATCCCGGATGCCGGCGATCAGCGATTTCCCGCTGGTGATGAACGTGCTCTGCCCACTGACGATATTGGTCTGCCGGTCGCTGGCCACATGCACCGACTGCTGCGACGCCACCCCGATCCCCGCCGGGCTCGCGAACAGCATCACCGGCTCCTTGAACGCATTCGCGTTGCCCGTCCCGCCGCCTGCGGTCCTGCCGCCGCCGGCCGTCGCGCCCGCCACGCTACTCTGTGTCGCGTCAGTAAATTGCTTCAGCGCGTCGTGCCCCGCGCCGAGACTCTCTGCCTGATGCATTTCGCCGACCTGCGACATCGACTCGATCAATCCTTCCGCATTGGCAAGCTGCTGCTTCGCTTCGCTCACGTCCAGCGGCTGGCTGTTCGCCCGCTTCGGATGCGTCGTCACGTACAGGCCTTGCCCGGCACGCATCGCCCCGTACGCATCCGTGCGCAGATCGAAACCGGAGCCAAGATACGCACCGCGCGTATTCCCGTTTTGCTCGATCAGATAGCCGAGATGAAGCAGCGAATTCCCGCTGCTGCTGAACAGGCGGGCGCGGTTCTGCCCGGTCGCGTCGTCGAGCACCATCTCGTTGTGCCCCGATCCCGCATATTCCTTCGACCGGAAGCCCGACAGGATCCCGTCGCTATGCCATTGCGGCTTGGCAACACCGTTGTAGACACGATGCATGACGATCGGCCGGTCGCAGTCGCCACCGATATAGCCGATCAGCACTTCCTCGCCGACGCGTGGAATATGCACACCGCCGTAACCGCCACCGGTATCCGACTGCACGACGCGCATCCAGCACGATGCCGTCTCTCGGCCTTCGCTCTGCCGGTCCCACACGAACATGACCTTGATCCGGTTCAGTTCATCCGTATAGACCTCTTCGCCCTTCGGGCCCACGACGATCGCCGTCTCGAGTTGCATCTCGGGCTTCCGATGCTCGAACGGGCTCCGATACGGCACGCTCGCGCGTTGCGCCTCGACCTCGACGAGATAGAAACCGGCCGAGCCGTCGTCATGCCCGACCTCGAACGCCGCCACTTCCCCGCGACCAGCCTTCACCTGGGCCAGTTCGGCCTGCAAGCTATGAGGGAAGCTCGCTTCGTGATCCGAGACCGGCAGATTGTTCTCGATGTAACGCGTGACGCCGATGGCCGCGAACTCGCGGTCGCTCGCCGCATCGCGATCGTGCTCGGGATGATCGACGAGGGTGAAACGCCGGCCGGCGTCAATCGAACGCACGCCGCCCACGCCGAAGAAACGCTTCGCACGTGATTCCCATTCCTCGAGGCGGATCTTCGACAGATGTTCGCCGCGGTCCTGGCCCGAATACGTGTACGCGCCGGTGTATTCGTAGATTTCCGCCTGACCCGGCAGGTCGCCCTGATCAGCCTTCGTCGGCAGCGACGTGCCGTTCGGATTGCCCGCCGCCGACGGCGACTTGTAGTCGAACGTGCGCGTCGTGTGCAGTGTGCTTTGCAACGTCCGCGACGCGGTCCATTGCGTGAAACCGGCAGTCTCGGTGCCGCTGCCCGAACGATCGAACCTGACGGTATTCGGCGACAGCGCGTCGACCGTATGCAGATCGTCGGTGATGACGAACGTGTGCGCCTTCCCGTCTTCACTGTGCCGCCAGAAGCCAAACAGCCCTTCGTCCTCCATCAGCCGATGCACGAAGTTCCAGTCGGTTTCGCTCTGGCGGCAGTACGAACGGGACGGCAACGGTTTCGACAACGCGAACTGGTATCGCCCCCTGGCCTGCGGATGCATGTCGAACACGTCGGCGAGAATCGCGTCGACCGGCTGGTCCTGCCAGTACCGCATATCGCTGCGGAACTTGAGGAAGTGCATCCACGACGCGAAGCTCAGCTGGTAGCTCGACAGGCTGCCGTCGGCGCCGAGCCGCCGCGCCGTGTGGATATAGCCGTTGATCGGCAGATACGACATGTCCGCCTGCCGGATCCACAGCGTCATCGGCTGCGCGATCAGCGTCTTGAGCTCAACGTCGCTCGCGGTGGACACCAGATCGAGCGTTACGCTGAAATCACGGCCGAGCGCCGAACGGGTTACGGCGCGACGCGGCACGAGCGCATTGTTCGGCAGCGACGGGATGTCCGTCTTCAGCAGCCGATCCTGCTGGATCAGGCCGCCACGAATCGCCTGTGCCAGTTCGGTCACGTTCATGCGTCACCCTTCTTCTCGTTCATCACGAGCCCGTCGGGCCCGCGCTCTCAGGTCAAACAACGGTCCTTCACGACTGCTCGTCGGGCCGCACCCCCAGCAGCTCGCGAATATGCGACAGTGAGCCGTCGTCCTTCACGACGCTCTCGAGCCACTTGTGCAGCGGCATGTCGGCCCATTCGGCCGCCTTGTCTGCGAGATAAGCGACCGGGCTGTGCGGCTCGGTCTGACGGAAATAGCGCGCCACCGCACGCAACTGGTCGACGGCCTGCGCGCGGTTCTGGATGCCGGCGATCGTCTGCGTCACCGGAGGACGCGAAGCGGTCTGCTGCTGCACGTGAGTCTCCTCGGTCTGGATCGGCTGGCCGAACACCGGCTCGATGCGTTCGGGCTGCGCCTGCGGCGCCGCCTGCGTGTGCGGCGCGCTGCCCGTATAACCCTGTTCGCGCGCGAAGCGCTCGGCGAGCCGGTACACGGTCTCGAACGCATCGCGCGCCTGCCGGAAGCTCGGCGCCGAATCGCCCGCGCGCTCGACGAGCCGCTCCTCGAATGCATCGAGCGCGAATTCGAACGCCTTCAGGTTCGCCAGCAGCGCCGTGTAGAACGCGATCGACGTCACGCGCCGCGACGCATCGATCTGCTCGATCGACGGTTTGCCGCGCGCGATGTCGTCCGCGTGTTCGGGGTCGCGCCTGATCGCCTGCGCGACGTGCTGCGCGACTTCCCAGTCGAGCGTGCTGAACGCGTTCGACGCGCCGTCCGTCAGCGGCACCGCGCGCAGCAGCTCGGCCGTGCGGCCGGACAGCCACGCGACGTTGCCGAGCCGGTGCTCGATGTCGTCGTCCTCGGGCAGCGGGTGGAAGGTGTCCCAGAAGTCGCGGCACAGGCCCTCGAGCAGCACATAGCCTTCGGTGAGGCCCGTGATGCCGTCCTCGAGCGCGAGCGCCTCGGTCAGCCACACGGCGAGCCGCAGGTCCTTCGTGCGCGTGCGCAGCAGTTCGCCCGCATGGTCGACGACGAAGCCCCAGTCGGCCTCCTTGATCTCGGTCACCCATTCGCCCTGGTCGAGCGTCGGGTCGTCGTAGCGCCGCGCGTCCTGGATCGCGTCGAATTCGTTCGAAAACAGCAGGTCGTCGCCGCTGGGCGACGCATCGCTGATCGGCGTCAGCAGCTCGGGGAGATTGATCGGCATGGTTCGGTCAGTTCATCAATGCTTGACTGGGCGCGGCCGCGCTCATTCGACGGTGTACGCGAATTCGCCGGCCTCGTCCGCGCGCACCGCGATGCGCGCGATGGCCGCGCCGTCGGCGATCCGGCCGAGCACGTGGCCCGCGATCTCCGGCAGCAGCGTGCCGTTCAGGATGTGGTCGACGTTGCGGGCGCCCGAATCGACCTCGGTGCAGCGCGCGAGCACCGCGTCGACGAGCGACTCGTCCCATTCGAACGCGGCCTTGTGGTTCGCGTCGATCCGGCGCCGGATGCGTTCGAGCTTCAGCTCGATGATCTCGGCCAGCACGTCGTCGGAGATCGGATAGTACGGCACGACCTTCATCCGGCCGAGGAACGCCGGCTTGAAGGTCTTGTACAGCTGCGGACGCAGCGTCTCGGCGAGCGCGTCCGGATCGGGCAGCTCCTCGGCCGGCTTGTTCAGGCACGCCTGCATCACCGCGGCCGAGCCGACGTTCGACGTCAGGATGATCAGCGTGTTGCGGAAGTCGATCTCGCGCCCTTCCGCGTCGTCCATCGTGCCCTTGTCGAACACCTGGAAGAACATCTCGAGCACGTCGGGGTGCGCCTTCTCGACCTCGTCGAGCAGCACGACGGAATACGGGTTGCGGCGCACGGCCTCGGTCAGCACGCCGCCCTCGCCGTAACCGACGTAGCCCGGCGGCGAGCCCTTCAGGCCCGACACGCTGTGCGCTTCCTGGTACTCGCTCATGTTGATCGTGACCATCTTGCGCTCGCCGCCGTACAGGATGTCTGCCAGCGCCAGCGCCGTCTCGGTCTTGCCGACGCCCGACGGCCCGACGAACATGAACACGCCGCGCGGCTTGTTCGGATCCTCGAGGTTCGCGGTCGCGGTGCGCACGCGCTGCGCGATCGCCTCCAATGCATGGTCCTGCCCGATCACGCGCGCGGCGAGCAGCGGCTGCAGGTTCAGCACGGTGTCGATCTCGTCCTTCACCATCCGGCCGAGCGGGATGCCCGTCCACGCGGCGACGATCTCGGCGACGACATGGCCGTCCACTTGCAGCGGCACCATCGGCTCGCCGCCCTGCAGCGCGTGCAGCGCGGCGACGCGTTCGGCCAGCTTCTCGCGCGTGGCGTGCACATCGACGGGTTCGCCGTCTTCCGACGGGCCGCGCGCCTTGTCGAGCGTGTCGCGCAGCTCGGTGATCTCGGCGACGATCACGCGCTCGGCTTCGTAGCGTTCTTCATCCTTCGCCAGTTGTTCGAGCGCCGTGTCGCGCGCGGCGCGCAGCTCGCCGAGCCGCTCGTCGTGCGCCGCGCCGCCCGCCGCCTCGCGCGCCAGCGACGCGATTTCCGCATCGATGCGCTCGATGCGCTTCTTCGTGTCGTCGATCGCGGCCGGCGTCGCGCTGTGCGCGAGCGCGACCTTCGCGCATGCGGTGTCGAGCACGCTGATCGCCTTGTCCGGCAATTGGCGGCCGCTGATGTAGCGGTGCGACAGGCGCACGGCCTCGGTGATCGCATCGTCGAGGATCCGCACGTTGAAATGCTTCTCCATCAGGCCCGACATCCCGCGCAGCATCGCGGCCGCGAGCGGCTCGCTCGGCTCCTCGACCTTCACCACCTGGAAGCGCCGCGCGAGCGCCGCATCCTTCTCGAAGTACTTCTTGTATTCGCTCCACGTCGTCGCGGCGATCGTGCGCAGCTCGCCGCGCGCGAGCGCCGGCTTCAGCAGGTTCGCGGCATCGTTCTGGCCGGCCTGGCCGCCCGCGCCGATGATCGTGTGCGCCTCGTCGATGAACAGGATGATCGGGTGCGCGCTCTTCTTCACCTCGTCGATCACGCTCTTCAGCCGGTTCTCGAACTCGCCCTTCACGCTCGCGCCGGCCTGCAGCAGCCCCATGTCGAGCACGTGCAGCGCGACGCCGCGCAACGGCGGCGGCACGTCGTCGGCCGCGATGCGCAGCGCGAGCCCTTCGACGACCGCCGTTTTGCCGACGCCGGCCTCGCCGGTCATGATCGGGTTGTTCTGGCGGCGGCGCATCAGGATGTCGATCGCCTGGCGAATCTCCGCTTCGCGGCCGATCACCGGATCGATCTTGCCGTCGCGCGCGCGCTGCGTGAGGTTGGTCGTGTACGTGTCGAGCGCGGGCGTCTTCGACGGGCCGGCCGCGGGCGCCATGCCGTCGGCGGCCGGTGCGACGTCGCTGTCGTCGTCGTCCGCCTGGCGCGGCTCGGCTTCGCTCGAGCCGGCCATGATTTCGTCGAACTTGTGCTTCAGGTCCGTCACGTTCATTTCCGCGAACCGCGACGACATCCGTTGCGCGAACTGCGCGAGATCCGGCGCGGTCAGCAGCGCGAGCAGCAGGTGCCCCGAGCGGATGCGGCCGAGCTGCGAATCGAGCGACGCGATCAGCCATGCCTGCTCGAACAGCGCGATCAGATGGACGGAGAACACCGGCGTGCGCGTGTTGCCCGTCTTCAGGCGCGTGAGTTCGCGTTCGAGATCGGCGTGCAGTGCGTGCGGATCGACGCGGCTCGCGCGCAGCGCGAGCGGCAGGTCGCCCGTCGCCTCGTCGAGCAGCGCGAGGAACAGGTGCTCCAGATCGACCTCGTAGTGGCCGCGCGCCAGGCACGCGCTCGCCGCGCGCTCGGTCGCGTGCCGGCACAGCGGGTTCAGTTTCGTGATCAGGGTCTTCAGAGGCGTGCTCATGGCGTCGGTCTCAGGTTCGTTTGCGTGTTTGTTGTCGTTCGGGATCAGTGAATCACGTGCAGTTCGTAGCGGGCATCGGACCGGTCCTCGGCCGCGTCGCGCGTGCACAGGAACGCGTCCCAGCCGAGCCGCGAGCCCGCGCCGAGCATGCTCGCGCCGACCTCCGTGCGTTTCAGCACGAGCTTCACCTCGTACTCGAGCGTGACGCCGGCGAGCAGCGTCAGCATCCGCTCGAGCGCGACGGCGTGCGCGCCGCCGGGCAGGAACGCCTCGTAGTCGCGCTTGGACAGCGGGCCGACGACGATCCGCGCGCGCATGTCGCGCTGCCACACGCGCTCGCCGACGAGCGCCGTCGCGCCGAGCACCGCGTTGACTTCGCCGAGCACGCTCAGCTGATCGGGCGGCACGTCGTACCACTTGCCGACGAACTGGTCGATCTTCACCGGCACGCGGAAGTAGTCGGACAGCGTGCGCTGCAGGTAGGCGGCCGACATCGGCCGGTGCCGCGCGGCGAGCGCGTAGCCGGCCACGGCCTCGTCGAGCACGCCGCCCGGGCCGGCCGCGAGGCTGTCGCGCACCTCGTCGCTCGGCACGCCCGCGATCGCAAGCAACAGCGGCAGGTAGCGCTCGTCGCGGTCGAGTTCGTAATGGAACGGCAGCCGGTATTTCTTCCATGCCGCGTAGAACAGCGCGGTCGCGCGATTCGAGAACACGTCGAAGAACGCGCGCGCCGCGTGGTCGCGCCGCAGATGCTCGCGCGCGACGATCTGCTCGGTGTAGTGCAGCGGCAGCGCGCCCTGCCCGCCGAGCAGCCCGAAGAACGCGGGCGTCAGCTCGACGCGGCCGAGCTCGCCGGCGGCCAGCGCGGCGCCGCGCTGCTCGCTCGAGTTCAGCGGCGCGCCGCCGTCGTCGAACGAGCGCGCGCCTTCGATCTCGCTCGGCGGGAAGCCGAGCGACAGCGTGTTGCGGAATTCGATGCGCTGCGCGACCACGTCGCCCTGCCGCCACGCGCCGGGGGCATCCGACGCCTGCCGCGCGAACAGCCCTTCGAGCACGCGCACCGCCTGGAAGAACTCGAAGCGGTGCGGCTCGTCGAGCAGCGCGTCGACTACGCCAGGATCGATTCGCCGGTTCGGGGCTTGCATCGGATGATCTCCTCGCCGGTGCGCTTCGACACGACGACCAATTGAACGAAACTGTTGAGGTGGACGTACAGCCCGAAGAAGCTGTCGAGCACGCGCACGAACGACGCGAGGCTCGCGCCGACGAAGTGCTCCTCGTCGATCGTCAGCCGGATCTCGATGCCGCGCACGAAGGTCGCGAACGGCTTGCCGGGCAGCCACTGCACCGCGCCGCGCTGTTCGACGCCGGCCAGGCCGTCGATCTGGCGCATCGACACGGCCGTGCGCCGCAGGTCGTACAGCGTCAGCATTTCCTTCAGCGGCGCGAGGCCGTGCGCGACGAGCGACACGTGGTTGAGCGCGAGATGCGACACGAGCCGCCAGTGCGCGGCGCGGCCGCGCTCGAAGCGCACGCTCTGTGTCGGCCGGCGCAGCAGCGAGATGCCGCTCGTCTGCGCGCCGCCCTCCTGGAACAGATCGCCGCCTTCGAGGCCGAACGCGAGCATCGAAGGCAGGTCGCGGTTCGTGCAGGTGAGGTCGAGGCTCAGCGTGTCGGTCTGCGGCGACGTCGGCTCGAAGTCGATGTCGACGATCGAGATCTCGGTTTCGTAGCCGGGGCTCTTCTGCGCGACCCAGTCGTTGCGGCGCGCGAACCAGTAGTGGCCGATGCGCGCCGCTTCGCCGTGATGCAGCGAATAGAACGGCCGGAACTCGATCACCGATTCCTCGTGCGCCTGTTGCCGGACGAGCTTCACCGAGTCGATCGAATACACCTCGTATGCGAACGCGCGCCGCGCCTCGGCGATCACCGGATACGACACCGCGCGGTGCGTGATGCGAATCGGCTCGCCGTGCTGGCGGAACAGGTTGACGATCGGCGTGCAGAACAGCCGGAAATGGCTCGCCGTCAGCAGCTCGAGCAGGCGCGCGACGTGCGAATCGCCGCGCACGTCCTGCAGCACGAGATGCAGCGTCGCGCGCTGGCAACGGCCCGACGCGCGTGCGATCGCCGCGAGGTCGAAATCGACGAAATCGAACTTGTCGGGGAACGCGAAGTACTCGGTGAGCAGACGGTACGCGGGATGCGACTTCGCCGGATAGTCGATCAGCGCGTCGTCCTCGGCGAAGCCGGCCTGCGCGATCGGCAGCTTGCGCAGCGCGGTCCAGCGGCCGTTGCGCTCGGGCTCGACATACGCACCGAGCACGTTGATGAACAGGCAGTCGGTCAGCGCGGCGACGAACGACTGCTCGCCGTGCAGGTGCGCGCGCAGCGTCGGCAGCTTCAGCGCGCCGAGATCGAGCTGCGCGGCGAGCGATTCGAACGTGATCGAGATCACGCCCGTCGCATTCGACGGCAGCACCGTCGCGCTCGGCGCGAGCGCGACCGGCGTGTAGCGCGCCTCCGAGATGCGGATCGGCGCGAGCGTCACGTCGTAGGCGGTGCGGAACCGGCATTGCACGCCGCGGATCGGGCGGCTCTTCAACTCGGTGCCGCGATCGATCACGACCGGTTCGGTCTGCTGGCCGGGCGAAGCCGGCGTGAACTGCGCGATCGAGCACGACGGAAACGGCCGCAGGTAGTGCGGATACAGCACTTCCAGCAGCGCTTCGGTGAATTCCGGGTAGTCGTCGTCGAGCTTCTTGTTGATGCGCGCGCCGAGCAGCGCGAACGACTCGATCATCCGCTCGACGTGCGGATCCTCGCAATGCTCGCCGGACAGCGCGAGGCGCGCGGCGATCTTCGGATAGCGTTCGGCGAAATCTCGCGAATAGCGCCGCAAAAACGATAATTCGCGTTCGTAATACGGCAGCAATTCTTCCATCGACGACCCCGAACCTCAATATTTCCTGCCGGACCTGATTCACCACCGGGCGGTCCGGCCCGCTCGGCGGCTTGATTTACTGCATGCGTGCCGCGCGTGCGCGCGTGACCGAATACTGCAGCGTCGACGGTTGCAGCATCGCGTCGAAATTCACCGGCTCCTCGGCCGGGTGCACCACGAGCAACGCCTGGATCGCGAAATAGAGCGCGTTGGTGGCCTGCTCGTTCAGCTCGAACGTCACCTGCACCTGCTGCAGGCGCGGCTCGTGGCGCGCGATCGCCTGCTGGATCGACTTGCAGATGAACGCGCGATCGTAGTGGCTCGCGAGGCTCAGCCCCGCGAAATCGTTCAGCCCGTAGGTCAGCACCGATTTCTGGCATTCCGGCAGCGCGGCCAGCTCGTTCTCGGTGTGCGCGATACGGGTGTTGAGGATCGCCTCGACGTCGCGGGCGACCGTGGTCTTGAGCTCGTCCAGCGACAATTGCCGCATCGCGGCCGAGGCCGGCAGATGCGGTTCGTCGTCGAACAGCTTGTCGAGAAAACTGGGTTCGAATCGTTTCATCGGCCGGTGTTGACAGCGAAAACGGCAACGGGACGCGAGCGCCCCGTTGCCGCAACCGACCTTAGACCGCGTAGGTCTTGTCGTTCTTCGTCAGGCTCCAGGCGCCCTGCGTGTTGCCGCCCTGGTTGCCGCCGATCTTCTGCTGGGTTTGCTTCCACTGCACGGCTGCGTACTTCAGCGAGAACGTCTCGATCGGCAGACCTTCCTCGCGAACGCTCGGGGCGATGCTCGAGATGATCACGTACTTGAGCTTGACTTCCAGATACTGCACGCGCTTGCCTTCACCGTCCGCGCGCGAGAAATGGACCGTCACTTCGTCGAACGTGGTACCGCCCGAAGCGTGCTGGTACAGCAGCGGGCTCGACGAATCGATTTCCTTCGTGAAGATCATGTCGCCGTGCTCGCAACGCGTCATCGTGTGACCGCCAGCGGTCGATGCGGTTGCCGAACGCGGCTGAACGATCGAGTGATCCCACGATTTCAGTTCGATCCAGCCCTGGTGGTCCTTGTCCGCGGACTCGCCCTTCACCGCGGGACTACCAAACTGCAAGTGCATATGTAACATGGCCCTTCGACTCCCCAAAGAGGTGGTTTTAACGTCCTACCCAGGCGGCCCGCCCGGGCGATTTACTCGCTTATGAATTTGCCGGTTTGGGCAGATCAGCGACAAGTCGCAGAGAAATCGAGAGTTCGTCGAGCTGAAAGTGCGGGCGCAGGAACGCGACCGAACGATACGAGCCCGGCTTGCCCGGAATCTCCGACACTTGTATGGATGCCTCGCGCAGCGGAAATTGCGCTTTCTGTTCCTGCGAGGCGTTGTCGTCGAGCAGGACGTACTGCGAAATCCACCGGTTGAGGAAAGTCTCCACGTTCTGCGCCGATGCGAAGCTGCCGATCTTGTCCCGCATCATCGCCTTCAGGTAATGCGCGACGCGCGATACCGAGAAGATGTACTGAAGCTGGGCGGACAGGACGGCGTTCGCATTCGCGCTGTCGGTGCTGTACTTTTTCGGCTTTTGCACCGACTGCGCGGCGAAGAACGCGGCGTAATCTGAGTTCTTGCAATGGACGAGCGGGATGAAGCCGAGGTCGCTCAGCTCCTTCTCGCGGCGATCGGTGATCGCGATTTCGGTCGGGCACTTCAGCGCGACTTCACCGTCGTCGGTCTTGAACGTGTGGGTCGGCAGATCCTCGACGAGGCCGCCGCCTTCGACGCCGCGTATCGCCGCGCACCAGCCGAAGTCGTCGAACGCGGCCGTCAGGCGGGCCGCGAAGGCCCACGCCGCGTTGCACCACAGGTACTTGTCGTGATCGGTGCCGTCGACGTCCTCGACGAAGTTGAAATTCTCCGCGGTCTGGCCGTCCTTCGGATTGAACGGCAGCCGGCCGAGAAAGCGCGGCAGCGTCAGGCCGACGTAGCGCGAATCCTCGGCGTCGCGGAACGACTTCCACTTCGCGTACTCGACCGTGTCGAACACCTTGCCGAGGTCGCGCGGCTTGCCGAGATCGGAGAACGACTCGAGGCCGAGCAGCTCCGGCGACGCCGACGCGATGAACGGCGCATGCGCAGCCGCCGCGACGTGCGACATCTGCTCGATGAAGTACATGTCTTCCGGCTGGCGCGAGATCTCGTAATCGCCGATCAGCGCACCGAACGGCGAGCCGCCGAACGTGCCGAATTCCTCTTCGTAGACCTTCTTGAACAGCGCGCTCTGGTCGAACTCGCTCGCGCCCTTGAAGTCGCGCACGAGGTCGCGCTTCGGCGCGTGCAGCGCCTTGATCTTGATCGTCTGGCCCGTGTTGCTTTCCTTGACCAGATAGTCCAGCCCGCGCCACGTGCTTTCGAGGCGCTGGAATTCCGGCGCGTGCATCACGGCGGAAAGCTGCGTGGAAATCAGGCGGTCGAGTTCCGCGACGCGCGCGTCGATCGTGGCCGACAGGTTGTCCGACACGATCACCGTGCCGTCGAGCACCTGGTGCACGAGTTCGCCGATCAGGTCCTTCGCACGCGCATGCTCGGAATCGGATTTCGCGACCTTGCTCTTCTCGACGATGTCGTCGAGCAGCGAAGTCCCGGCGGCGTATTCCGCGCCGCTCGCTTGGGCCGCAGCCGTTTGCTGGTTCATCTCAACACTCCGTCGTCATTCGCCGTCTTTGTCGCTGCCGGTGCCCTTCGCGAGCTCCTGCAGCTGCTGCGTGTTCTTCAGCACCTCGGACAGCAGATCCTCGAGCTTGTCGTTGCCGGCGAGCTTGTTGCGCAGGTCGGCGAGCTTCGAGCGCGCCTCGAGCAGGCGGCGCAGCGGCTCGACCTGTTCGACGACTTCGTCCGGGCTGAAATCCGACAGCGAGCGGAACTTCAGGTCGACCGCGAACTTACCGCCCTCCGGGCTCAGGCGGTTTTCCACCTGGAACGCGGCGCGCGGCTCGATCGCCTTCATCACGTCGTCGAAATTGTCGCGGTCGATATTGACGAACTTGCGGTCGCGCAGCTTCGGCTGCTCGATTTCGGATTGGCCCGCCAGATCGCCGACGACCCCGACGACGAACGGCAGTTCCTTCACCTCGATCGCATCGCCCTTCTCGACCTCGTAGGTCAGCTGGACGCGCGGCGGCCGTATTTTCTGCAAGCTTTTCTGAATGCTTTCTTTCTTGGCCATCTCGACGGCTCCCAGGTTAGTTGTGGTTATCGCGTCAGTTGCGGTTTCAGTTGCGCAGTGCGCCGAACGGATCCGCGCTGCCCTTTTGCGCCGCGGGGGGCGTCGGAGTCGGGGCGGCGCTCGCGGCCGTGTCCGCGGCCGGTGCGGCTCCGGCCTTCGCACGATGCACCGTACGGCGGCCGCTGTACTTCTTCGACTGCGCCCGCTGCTCCGGCGGGAACAGCGCCGACTCGCCGAGCGTGTCGCGCAGCTGCTTCGCGAGCGCCTGCGCGTCGGACTTCGCGTCGCCCGCGAGCGACGCATCCTGACGCAGCTCGCCGAGCGACTGCGTCGCGATCCGCAGGCCGGCGACGGCCAGCACGCTCTTCGCCTGGCGATCGGTCGCGTCGCGCTGCAGCGCTTCCTGCGCGGCGACGATCGCCTGGCCGTAATGGTTTTGCGCGAACTGGATTTGGGCGATGCGCGACCACGGCTCCTCGCGCGTCGGATCCGACTTCGCGAGCTGCTGGTACAGGCCGAGCGCCTTGTCCTGGTCCCCCGCCTTCGCGACGGCGTCCGCATCGGCCAGCGACTTGTTGAACACTTCCGCAGTCGGCGGCGCGGGAGGCTGGCTCGCACAGCCGGCGATCACGCCGCAAGCCACCACTACCCCAGACAGTTTTGCGAACAGACGGTCTTTCATCGTTATATCCACCGGCGCGTGAGTTTTAAATCGTTGAGAATCTGGTTCTTTTGCTTTGCAAGAAGCGCGCGGGTATAGTACCGATCAATTTTTCATAATTCAATCGTCGTGTGAAGAGTAATTCCTTTTAAAACCGGGCGCTACCCCCTCGAATGGCCGCTCGCGGCGGGCTCGCGGCGGTTTTTCGTCGGGCCGGGAAGCGCAAGTTTTACTGGTCGCACGACGCGCCGCCCCAGCGGCGGAAAAAATTTCCGAGCGCTCGCCTTGACGCGAGCGTGCTTAATAGTTGAACGGTGCAGTGTCGGGGACCCGCAGCGAACGTGGTAATACCCGGCAGTTTTGACAGGGATAAAGGCGGCACGCCGGAAACACGATGAGATCGTCCATGATTCGCTACGCGCTGCCGCTGGTCGCCTGCGCCCTTCTGGCCGGATGCGCGGCCGCCCCGCTGCTCGGCTCGGCCGCGAGCGCCGTGATGTCCGCGGCCGGCATCGGCAAGCCCGAGGTGCCCGATGCGCAGAAGCCGCCGCGCAACATCGGGCTGACGCTGGCCGCCGCGCCGAACCTGAACGCCGCGACCGACAACAAGCCGCTCGCGCTCGTCGTCCGGCTCTATGCGCTGAAAGACCCGACCTCGTTCCAGCAAGCGCCGTTCGACGCATTTACCGATCCGACCAAGGAAAAAGCCGCACTCGGCGCCGACCTGCTGAACGTGCGCGAAATCACGCTGATTCCGGGCCAGCGCTATACGGCGACCGAGAAGGTGTCGCGCGAAGCGCAGGCATTCGGTATCGTCGCGCTGTTCCGCGATCCCGCGCTGCAACGATGGAAACTGACGTTCGATCCGGCGAAGTCGGAGAAATCCGGCATAATCATCGGCCTGCATAACTGCGCGATGACGGTCACCGGCGGCACGGTCATCGCACCGCAACAGGGTGCGCCTTCGCAGCCGCTGAATATGCTGTCTTCGGTGTCCTGCGGTTAAACATGACGCACGAACGTCAATTAACAAGAGTTAACAATTGGCGATTTAATTCGGGCACGAACAAATCGATTACATCGCAACGCCACATTAACCGGATTTGACATGAGTTATTCGGCCAAGGTGCTGTGGGGGGAAGGGCTGTTCCTCCGGCCTCAACACTTTCAGCGGCAGGACGCGTACCACGAGGCGCGCCTGTTCGAGTCCATCCAGGCGATCCAGCCGTACAACTGGGGCGTGCGCTCGGTGCGCATCGACCGCGACGCGCTCGGCAGCAACGTGCTGCGGGTAGCCGACCTCGCGCTCGTGTTTCCGGACGGCGCGCTGTATGCCGCGCCGCAGGCCGACGACCTGCCGCCGCCGATCGCGCTGGATACGTTGCCCGACGGCATCAACGAATTCGTGTTCTATCTCGCGCTGCATCCGCTGCGCGAGAACGGCACCAACTACAGCGACGATCCGGCCGCCGGCTTCATGACGCGGTTCGTCAGCGAGCAGACGAGCGTCGCCGACAATTTCACCGACGCCGCCGAAGCCGACATCACGTTCCTGAAGACGCAGGTCAAGCTGATCGCGCACAGCGAGCCGCGCGACCAGTTGCTGTCGGTGCCGCTCGTGCGCGTGCGCCGCACCGCGACGTCCGGCTTCGAGATCGACGACAGCTTCGTGCCGCCGTGCCTCGCGATCGAGGCGTCGCCGATCCTGCACCAGCGGCTGCGCCAGCTCGTCGACGCGCTGCAGGCGAAGGTGAACGCGCTGTACGGCTTCCACCGCGAGCCGTCGAAGAACATCATCGAGTTCCGCTCGGGCGACATCGCATCGTTCTGGCTGCTGCACACCGCCAACGCCGCGTTTGCGACGCTCGCGCACCTGCACCAGCACGCGGCGCTGCATCCGGAGCGGCTGTTCCAGGAACTGCTGCGCCTCGCGGGCCAGCTGATGACGTTCTCGAAGGGCTACACGCTCGCCGACCTGCCCGTGTACCGCCACGACGATCCGGGCCCGAGCTTCGCGCGTCTCGACCTGATGCTGCGCGAACTGCTCGACACCGTGATCTCGACGCGCTATTTCGCGATCACGCTCGACGAGGTGCGCCCGTCGTTCCATCTCGGCCGCCTCGATTCCGGCAAGATCGACGACAAGACCGAGTTCTATCTGGCGGTGTCCGCGGACATGCCGAGCGTCGAGCTCGTCGATGCGGTGCCGGCCCGCTTCAAGGTCGGTGCGCCCGACGACGTCGACAAGCTCGTGCTGTCGGCGATGCCCGGCGTGCGGCTGTCATACACGCCGCAGGTGCCGCCCGCGATTCCGGTGCGCCCCGGCGCGTGCTACTTCGCGCTCGATTCGCGCAGCCCGCTGTACGAGCGCATGCTGCAGGCCCAGTCCGCGATGATCTACGCGCCGACTGGCATCAATGACCTGAAATTCGAACTGATCGCGGTCACATCATGAGCTACGCGCCTTCCCTGTTCGGCGACAACGTGCCGCCGCCCCTGCACAGCCCGGCGTCGACGGATTCCGCGTTCCAGGCCCGCTCGCTGCTCGATTTGCTGTACGACGGGTTCTTCATGCTGTTCCTGCTCAAGAACGGGCGGGAGCCGGACAGCGCCAGCGAGTTCAGCACGCGGATCCAGGAATTCCTGTCCGATTTCGAACGCGGCGCGAAGAAGCTGAATATCGCCGCCGAGGACGTGTACGGCGCGAAGTTCGCGTTCTGCGCGGCGATCGACGAAATGGTGCTGTCGTCGCAGTTCAAGATCCGCGCGGATTGGGAGCGCCGGCCGCTGCAGCTCGTGCTGTTCGGCGAACAGCTCGCCGGCGAGAAATTCTTCCAGTATCTCGAGGAATGTCGCGCGCAGGGCGCGGCGCGGCTGCAGTCGCTCGAGGTGTTCCATATGTGCCTGCTGCTCGGGTTCCAGGGCAAGTATCTGCTCGAAGGGCCGGAGAAGCTGGCTTATCTCACCGCGCGGCTCGGCGACGAGATCGCGCACATGAAGGGCAAACGCGCGCCGTTCGCGCCGCATTGGCCGCTGCCCGACCAGATCGCGCATCGACTCAAGCGCGAGGTGCCGGTCTGGGCGATCGGGGCCGTGTTCGCGCTCGTGGCGCTGCTCGGGTATCTCGGGCTCAATACTTATCTCAAGGACAAGACGCTGCAGGCGTTGGCGCCTTATTCGCAAGTCATCAAGGTTGGGCCGGAATCGGCTAATTTGACGATTTCGTTGCCGTAACAGGCGCGCGTTTTTCGGACGCCGCTTCATGGAAAAAGGACCGCTTGTGAATTGCACCCCAAAAGTTGGACACCCGTCCAACCTTTGGGGTGTTTTTCATGACGAAGTACAACGAGCAGTTCAAGCAACGCATCGTTGACGAGTATTTTTCCGGTGGAATTGGCATCCAGTC
>NZ_JAIZRS010000042.1:0-42130 GCF_020419985.1 Burkholderia sp. AU32262 | reverse complement strand
TTCGCTATCTGATCCGAGGATCAGCTCGCTTTCATCAAGCGCCCACACTTATCGGCTGTTAATTTTTAAAGAGCATTTCTGCGAGAAACTCCGTGTTTCCCAGCAGCGCTGCGTTTTCAGCAGCAGATAAGCGAGATTATGAACCGTGTTTCGCAGCTCGTCAACAACTTTCTGAACGACTTCGTTGCGACCGCGGGGCCCATCTTCCTGCGCCGCCGTGGCTCGCTACCACCGAACCTCTACAGCACCGCTTCCCTTCCTCCCGCGCCGCGTTTCCGTTAGCGCGAAAGAGGCGTGATTCTAAGCACCCGCCCCCATCCCCGCAAGCTCTTTGTGAAGAAAGTTTGAAAAGGCCTCCGTGCGCTGTCGCGCACGGAGGCCTTGGGCTCGACGGGCCGGAAAGGACAACGCGCGCCGCCCTCCAAAGATATGACGAACACCTCTCTTTCCTTCCGTATATAGAAAGAGGCGGAACGGGCGAGGAACCTGGCGCGGTCGAGTATCATGCCGCGACCGAACCACGCACTCATATCGATGATGGACAGCACGACTCAACCCGGCGACACCGACCTTCGCGACGAATATGCAGCCCTGCGCGAGCGTGCGATCCAGCTGGAACAACAAGTCCCGCCGCTTCTGCAACGCATCTCGGACATGTTGCCGCGCATCAGCGGCGAATCCGAACTCGCGGACACGTATCGCGAGCAGCTCGTCGGCGCGCGCAATGCGGCGCTGGTCTCGATCGAAAACTATCAGCAGGCGATTCCATTCCTGCAAACGGCCGACTCGATCATCGAGCAGCTGGACAAGGCGCCCGAGCGCGACGAAGACATCGAGTGGCGGGAGTCGCTGCTGCAACGGCTGGACGAACTGATCGACGTCGCGGTCGTGATGATCGACGATGCGGACAGCTACTTCGAGCACGCCCAAGCCTGCGACCTGTCCAGCGTGCCGAAATCCATCCTCGAGGATTAAGCAGGCTCAGCCGGAATCACGCGGTGCACGAGCTTCACGTCGTGCCCGCCGACAGCCGTTCTCATCCTCCCGCACGAAACGGCTTCCCCGCGATCGCCGCCTGGCCCGGAACCGCGCGTCGCCGCTACGGCGCATCCAGCACGATCGTCTGGCTCATCATCGGCACGCGGATATAACCGCCCGCCGCATCGCCATACGCATGCGCGTTGCCGTCGATCACGTATTGCGCCGTCAACGCACACAGGGCGGCGTCTCGCGCATCGACGGAACGCAGCGTCGACACATCGATCCCCAGCCGCTCCAGCAATTGCCGACGCTGGTTGCGCTTCTGCTTCGCCGACGCCACGGCCTTGCCCAGCATCGCGCAGGTGATCGCATACGGATAGGTTTCGAAACTCGCGCGCCCGCCCGCGTAGCGCGCGTCGGTCAGTAACGGATAGGCGTGCGCGAGTGCACGGTAGACGCGCTCGCCCATGAACATCCAGTCGAAGAAGCCCGACGTGCTCGCGATGGCCTGCTCCCGCGACGGCGTCGGAAAGCACGAGATCCGTTCGCGCGCGAGCGCCTGTTCGGCCGCGCGGCGGCCGCTCCCCGTCCACCACAGGCTCGGCGCGTCGACGCCGACGGCGATGACATCATGGGCGAGGCACAGTGAAGGCAGCGACTCGGGCGCGACCCGCGCTTCCTGGCAGACGATCGTCGAGCCACGCAGGATCACGAGATCGCACAGCTTCCTGTCGCCGCCGACGTCGACACCCGCCACCGCGGCCGGTTGCCGTGCGGCGGATCGGGCCGATCGCATGCGCGCGCCTCAGTCCGCCGGCCGTGCGGCGTACGCGGCATCGAAGATCGCCTCGAGACCGGGATGAACGCCGCGCATCGGATCGACGACCGACTTCGCCCAGTCGAAGTACGCCTGCTTGCGTTCGAGCGGCCAGTCCGCGGGCGGATGCCGGGCGATGTCGCGCAGGTTGCAGATCTTGTCGGCCAGCTTCACGAGCTTCGCGCGCCGGCTGATGGTGGCCGCGTGCTCGACCTGCAGACGCTTGCGCTCGTCCTTCGGCAGCGACTTGTCGTCGGTGACTTCCATCACGATGTCCGCCACGTCCTTGCCGAACAGCCGCAGCAACTCCTGCTCGGTCGTCTCCGTATCCTCGACCGTGTCGTGCAACACGGCCGCGACGATCACACGCTCGTCCTCGATGCCGGCCTCGTTGGCCAGCACGTCGGCGAGCGCGATCGGATGATTGATGTACGGCGACGCCTCTTCATCCTTGCGTCGCTGATTGCGATGCTTGTCCGCCGCGAACGCAATCGCGGCTACCAGCTTCTTCATATTCTCACCCCTCGTGTGGCCAGACCCGCGACCGTTGAACCGGCCGCGTGCGTTTCGGAACCGCTCATACTACCTGTACGCGACGCCCGTTCCCGTGCGCGGGCATCCCGACGCGCCCCGCATCACGCGCCGGCCGGCGCGCGCTGCAACTCGACCACGTTGACGCGCGCGCCGAATACGTCCCTCACGAGCGGCAACAGGTGGTCGTGGTGCGTCAGAAACAGCACCTGGGTACGCGTCGACAGATCGCGCAGCGCCGCGAGCCCCGCCTTCGCACGCGCATCGTCGAAATTGATGAACAGATCGTCGGCGACGAACGGCAGCGCCGTGCGGCTGCCGAGCTGCAACTCCAGCGCCGCGATCCGCAGCGCGAGGAACAGCTGATCGCGCGTCCCTTCGCTCAGCCCGGCGACCTCGACCGACGTTCCCCGCGTGCGCCGTGCATACAGCGCGGGCGGCGTCCGCTCGGTATCGACGGTCAGCTTCGCGAATTCACCCAGCGTGAGCACGGCGAAAATCTCGCCCGCGCGCCGAAGCATCGGCCCCTGCTTCTGGTCGCGGTAGCGATCCGTCGCCCACTTCAGCAAGCGGCTCGCCGTGGCCGCTTCCAGATACTGTTCGGCCGCGTCGCCCATCGCCGCCAGCGCCTCCTGCCGTTTCGACTCGGCGACGGCCGCGCTCGCCTGGCCGTCGATCGCGCCGAACGCCTGGTCGGCCACGACCTGCTGCTGCGCCAACTCGTTCAGCCGCTTGCCGATATCGGCCAGCGACTGCTTCACCGCTTCGAGATGCGCCGGCACGTCGGCAATGTCCTGTTCCGCCACCTCGGCCTCGACGGCGGACCGGGAAAGCCCGTCGCCGTCGCGCACCAGCGCGTCGTGCGCGGCATCGACCGCCTGCCGAAGCTGGCGCTGGCGATCCGAGCGCTCGGCCAGCGGCAGCGCCGCGTCGATCGACGCGACGCCGGCCAGTTGCAGCAGCGGCTGGATGCGCGCGTCGGCGCCCGCCACCGCGGCAGCCGCGTCCGCGACCTTGCCGTCGGCCTGCCGCACGGCCTCGTCGGCACGATCGATCGCACGGGCGATTTCCCTGGCGGCCGCGAGGCGCATCGTCAGCCGGCGCGCCACGTCCAGCCAGTCGCCGCTCGCCAGCCATTCCGGCGCGAGCGCTTCGGCAAGCCGCCGTGCGCCGGCCTCGAGCGCGTTCAGCTCCGCGCGGATCGCGGCAATCCGGTTGCGCGGCGCGTCTGCATCGGCCAGTTCGGCCGTCACCGTGTTCGCAAGCCCGAGCGCACCTTCCGCCGCGGCCAGCGTCGTCGCACTCGCGGACAGCTTCGCGTCGGCCAGTGCGTCGCGCCATTGCGCTTGCCACGCGTCGTAAGCCGCTTGCGCGTGATCGACCCGCGAACGCGCGGTCGCGCACCCGCGTTCGGCCTCCCGCGCACGATCGTCGAGGCTGTCCTTCTGCGCGGCCGCTTTCTCGGCCGACTGGACGAACGTCTCGGCGACGGCGACGAGCGCGACCAGGCCGTCCGACTCGCCGCCTCGCGATACCTTTAACAGCGCCGCACGCAGCGCGGCTTCCGCGCCGGCGCGGGCAGCGCGCATCGTGTCGAATTCACGGCGCTGCCGATCGAGATCGGCCTGTGCGGCGAACACCGCATCGCGCTTCGCGAGCCAGTCGCCCATCGCCGCCAGCGGCATGCCGGGCACCGCGGCCGCCGTCGCGAGCGCGGCCCATGCGTCACGTTGCGCGGCGAGCTCGCGCTCGCGTTCGTCCAGCGCGGCCTGCCTGCGTGCAACGCCGGCCCGCGCCGATTCGACCTGCTGGCGCAGCGACTGCAGCGTCGCCGCGGCCTGGGTCGCGCCGAGTTGCGCATCGACGAGCTCGTCGGCAAGGCGCATCGCGTCGTCGAGCGCCGGTGCGCCCGCGGCGAGCTCGACGGCGCCGCTGCGAATCTCGCCCCACGCGCCGTCGCGACGCGCACGCGCCGCCAGCACGTCGGCGGTCGTGACGACCTTGTGATTCTCCGCGAAATGCTTCTCCTGCAGTTCGAGCCGTTCGAGCTCTTCGAGCGCGCCATCCCGCGCGTCGCGCGCGGCAGCAGCCGCGCTGGCACGTTCGCTGTCTTCCTTGAGCAGCGCGCCGAGCCGCGCCGCCGACGGCACGTCGAGCGCACGCAGCGCATCGACCGGCATGCGCCACTGGCCGAGCGCGTCGAGCGCGCCGGCCAGCGTGCGTTCGGCGGCCGCGATTTCATGCGCCAGCGTCTGCTCGCGCGCGCCGCTGTTGCGAAAGCCCTGCGCATCGGCCAGCGCCGCGCGCAACGCCTCCGGCACGTCGACGGTCGACAGGCGCGCTTGTTGTTCCCGCACCTGCGCCAGCTCGCGTGTGCGCTCGTCGAGCGATTCGCGCGCGCCGGCGAGCGCCTGGTGCAGCGCGCCGTGTTCGCGCAGCAGGTTCGCGACGGTCTTCAGCGACAGCGCCGTGGGCAACGCGGCGCGCAGCGACGCTTCGTCCGCCGGCCAGCCGAGCTGCGCGGCCGCCGACAACGCGGCGGACAGGTGCCGCTCGACGTCCGCGCCGAGCAACAGCAGATCCTGCGCGTGATTCGTGCACGCGGCGCGCAGCCGATCGAGCGCCTCGATGTCGGCTTCGAGCGCCAGCGTGTCGGCGTCCGCGGCGATCGCATCGCGCGCCTGCTGCTTCGCGAGCAGGTCGGCCCGCCGCTCCTCGAGCACCTTCTGCTCGGCCGCGAGATCGCCCTGCGCCTTCAGCAGATCCGCATACGCGGTCGGCGGCAACTCGATCACCGCGCCCAGTTCGGCCAGCGCCGCATCCTTGACCGTCAGTTCCTTCAGGTACGGCGCGAGCCGCCGCACGCGTTCGAGCTTCGAGCGCAGCGCTTCGAGCCGGCGCTGTTCCGCCCGCGCCTGCTCGATCTGCTGCTCGACCGCTTCGCGCGCTTCCTTGCGATCGACCCAGTCGCGCGTGCGCACCTGGACCGCCTTCAGTTCAGCCACGGCTTCGTTGAATGCGGTTTCGGCCAGCGCAAACGCGCTGCCGCTGCGACGCGGCGCCCACAATTCGAGCGCGCGCGCGTCGAGCTCCTCGCGCACCGGCCCGAGGC
This sequence comes from Burkholderia sp. AU32262, assembly GCF_020419985.1. Classification (NCBI taxonomy): domain Bacteria; kingdom Pseudomonadati; phylum Pseudomonadota; class Betaproteobacteria; order Burkholderiales; family Burkholderiaceae; genus Burkholderia; species Burkholderia sp. AU32262. The sequence goes on along the minus strand of NZ_JAIZRS010000042.1, from coordinate 36,689 downwards.
TGCCGACGCCGGCAGCCGATTCGAACAGCACCTGGCCGAGCTTGTCCGATGCGTCGAGAATGCTGCGCCCGCCATCGACCAGCCGCCCGTGATCGAGCCCGAACATCTGCTCGAAGAATTCGCGCGTCGCGCCGTCGAGAATCGACGCCAGATAGTCGTCGGGCAGCTTGTCGTCGGCAGGCGTGCGCAACGGACTGCGCCCGCGCGCACGGTGGAACACGAATTCGCCCGCACCGCTCTCCAGCACGCCGCCGATCCGCAGTTCGGGCGTGCTGTGCAGGAAATCGAGCGGCGTCTGCAGCTTCATCCCGAACAGCAACTCGGACACGGCCGTGCGGATCGTCGACTTGCCGGCCTCGTTCGGCCCGACGATCACATGAAAATCCTCGCCGGCCGACGGGAAACGCAGCGTCTCGTCGGTGAACTTGCCGTACTTGATCAGATCGAGCTGGCGGATGCGCATCGCTTACTCCCCCCTCGCCAGCCGCGCGAGCAACGCGGGCCCGACCTGCTCGACCAGCGCCGTCAGTTCGCCCGCGCGCGCCAGCGTCAGCAACGGCACGTCCTCCTTCACGTCGCTGCGGACCTTGCCGACGAACGGCTTCAGGTCGCGTTCGAGCAGCGCGAGGAAATCCGGATCGTGCGCGGCGTCGGCCAGTATCTGCTTCAGGTCCTCCAGCGCTTCGAGCGGCTCGCTTTCGCCCGGCTGCCGATCGGCGACGGACGTCGCGAGCCGAACCTTCTCCAGCCACAGCCGCTCGTTGCCGATGATGCCGATCTGGTTCAGCACCTCCGCACGCAACTGCGGCGCGCGGCCGAAAAAGAGGCCGTGCGCGGGCGTGCGCCCGGTGACGGTGACGCGCACCGCGCGCGGCACGTGGCCGTCGACCGTCAACAGCGCCTCCAGCGACTGGCCGATCTTTCTCGACAGATCGGCCACCGACAGGCAATCGGACGCATCGACCGACACGGCTTCCCAGCGCAGCACGTCGAGATACAGACGCTCGACCTGCGTCCTGCCTGGCTCGACCGTCACGAGCACCGCGCCGCGCCGGCCCGTCTCGCGGATATGGCGCCCCTGCAGGTTGCCGGGAAACACGACGGTGGACGGGCCCGTCCATTGCTGGAATTCGTGCACGTGGCCGAGCGCCCAGTAGTCGTAACCCTTCGCGTGCAGTTCGGCCAGCGTGCAGGGCGCGTAGTTCGCATGCGCCGCATACCCTTCGAGCGCCGTGTGCAGCACGCCGATGTTGTAGTACCCGGGCACCGGGTCCGGATAGCCGATCGCGAGATTGTCGACGACGGCCTTGTCCTTGAAGCTCTGCCCGTGCAGCGCGACGTCGAATTCCGGCAGCGTGAAAGTCTCCGGCTTGCGGTGGCCGAACACGGTGACGTTGTCGGGCAGCGTCAGCTTCTTCGTCATCTCGCTTTCGGCATCGTGGTTGCCGCCGAGGACGAACGCGCGGATGCCGGCCTTGCGCAGGCGCCCCATCTGCTGGCCGAAGAAGATGCCCGTGTTGTGATCCTTCCAGTCGCCGTCGTACAAGTCGCCCGCGATCACGAGGAACGCGACTTCCTCTTCGATCGCACGATCCACGAGTTGCCGCAGCGCCTCGCGCGACGCGTTGCGCAACTGCGCGGCCGGCGCGTCGGGATACGCGCTCAGGCCGTGCAACGGGCTGTCAAGGTGAATGTCTGCCGCGTGGATGAACTTCACGAAGGTTCCTCTGTTTCATGGCGAAGGGGCGACGCCGCTCGCTCGGGCTCGCCCCGTCCATCGTCGTCCCGCCGGCCGCGGGGCCCGCCGCAACACATGCGACACATGCGGCGCGGCGGCCGGACCGGATCATGCCGCCCGTTGCAAGCGGGTCGGGATGGTACCTGAAAGCGGGTCGCGATATGCCGTTCCGCGTCGGTCCGGATGGTGGGCAAGCACGCGATACCGGCACGAACCGACATTGTGCCGCAGCACGGGCGGGCGACGGCAAAACCGCGCGCCGTGGAACGGGCCGCTCACGAAACGGTGGCCGCGCAATCGTGCGGTAGGGGCGATTGCGCTTCGGATCGTGTTTCGAGCGAAGCGAAACGGTAACGGCACGGCATGGAACGGGCGGCAGGAAAACCCACGGAATCGCCCGCGGGCAGCGCGATGCCCCGCGGGCGCCCGGCTACATGCCGTTACTCGCCGCGCGGAACGGGCGGCGGCGCATAGCCGTTGTCGTTGCCGGGAAACGGATTCGCATTGCGGCGCAGCGCGTCCTCGTCGTTTTCCTTCTGCGCGAACAGCGCGACGCCGATCACGCCGACGTTCGCGACATCACCGTACTTCGCGTTCGCGACATAGCTGTCGGGCACGGCCGCAAAGCGGAACGCGGCGACTTCGTCGCGGCTCTTGCGAAAGCCTTCGATCGTCAGCGTACGGCCCGGATACAGCACGTAGCCGCCGTTCGTATAGCTGCCCGGCCGCCCCGACCGCACATCGAGCCCGTCGACCGTCGACACGACTTCGAACGCGCGGTGCCCCTGGTTGCGCAACACGATCATATAGCGCGAGCCCTCGACGCCCGCCATGTGCCAGCGGCCGTTGCTGCGCGCGAGACGCAACGGCGCGCCCTTCTCGTCGGTAAACGACAACGCGATGTCGCCGTTCGCGAGCGCGACGCGGGTCGGCAGCCGGCGCACCTGCGACGCGGAAAGATGGCCGGGCAGCACGTCGTTGTAGTAGACCGACGCGAGATCCGTCGGATTCGCCGGATCCGCGCGTTCGAATTCGACCTGCCGGGTTTCGGATCGCACCGATTCGCCCCACGCGGTACCGAGCCCGCGGCGTTCGCCGGCGTCCGGTGCGGCGGCCGGCGCGGCGGCGCTGGAGGATGGCGCAGACGGCGGCGGGGCCGCGCAGGCGGCCAGCCAGAGCGCGCAGGCGAGCGCGAGCAGACGGAACAGGAGGGTCATGACGTGATGCCTCGGAATGTTATCGGACCGCGCCGGGCGGGCCGGAACGGCGTTTTCGTATCGTCTGTCGTCACGGTGTCGATCGGACATGCCGGCCCGTGCCGGCCGGCGCCGCCATCGCGGCGGCCGGCTGTCGGGGAGCCCTGCTATTTAAGCATGGCGCGCGGGCATTGGGCAGGGGGGGCGCCCCGATCCGGGGATGGATCGAATGCAATACTTCCCGGCACGCACCATTCGACGAGGATCGCTCGTCGCGGCCCGACGGCGCCGGCTTCAACTTATCGTCTTGCGCCCGGCCGCGCCGGCGAGCCGGCCGTCATGCGGTGGCCAGCCTTTCATGCGGGCGCTCGAGAAAACCGTCTTCGTAAAAGTAGTCGAAGAACGTACGCAACCAGTCGTTTGCCGGACGCAGGCTCGATGCGAGCACGTCACCCGCGAGCCGCTTCAGTTGGGTGACGTCGATCGGAAGAATGCGCCCGACCGTCGGATCCGCAACGGGGTTCAGTTTTCTGAGGACCGGGATCAGCATCGAAAGCGGATGCGCCGGGTCCTGCCGGACATGTTCCGCCAGCGCCGCGAGCCACGCGTCGTAGCTCATGCGTTCGATCGCGAACCCTTCGTCCTCGATGAAATCGACCAGTGCGTCGAGCGAGTTCCAGCGCGGGTTGATCACATGCACGCCCTGCCCCGCGGCGGTCGGGTCGAGCGACGCGCGTACGATGATCCGGCTGACAACGTCGACCGGAAGGATGTTGTCGAACCCGACGTCGCGCGGCGCCTTTCCAAACACGATGATGCCCTTGATCAATCGGCAGAACAGGTCGTCCAGGTTCATCCGCCCGCTCCCGGCGTGCCCGACGATCCGCGCCGGACGATATACCGTGACGGGAACGCCGCGCGCGTGCGCCTGCGCGAGCAATTGCTCGGCGACCCATTTGCTCTGTTCGTAGCCACTCGTCAGGTGTTCGTGGAACGGCACGGCGAGCGCTTCCGGCAACGCATCCGAATAACGGTCGAGCGTGCCGACGGTGGACACGTAGTGAATCGGCGCCACTCGATGCAGGCTCGCCAGCCTGACGATGTCCTGGGTCGCCAGCACGTTGACCTGCTTCAGCGTCGCGTACGGATAAACGAAGTTGACCAACGCCCCGTTGTGGTAGATCGCGTCGATTTCAGCGGCGAGCGCGTCGAATACCGCCGCCGACAAACCGAGGTTCGGCTCGGCAAGGTCACCCGGCACGGCGACGATCCGATCGCGGTGCCGCGCTTCCCACAAGCCATGCGACTGCATCGCGGCCTCGATGCGCCGTACGCCCGCCGCTGGCTCGTCGGCGCGAACCAGGCACATCACGCGTGCGTCGGTCGTCGCGAGCAGCGTATGAAGCAGGTGCACGCCCAGGAATCCCGTCGCGCCGGTGAGCAGCACCGTGCGATAAGGGCGCCACGAATACGGCTGCCGTGTCTCGATTGCCGGGTCGAGCCGGGCTTCACCCGGCAAATCGACGATCGCCGTATCGCGACGCACATTGCCGTTCGCGATACTGGCAGCCAGACCGGCGATCGTCGGCGCGGCGAGCAGCGTTTCCATGTCGATCGCATGCTGAAGCCGCTCGCCGATCTGATACAGCATCACGGTTGCCTGCAGCGAATCCCCGCCGAGATCGAAGTAATTGTCGTGAATGCCGATGCGTTGCTGCTTGAGCAACCCGCACCAGATTTCGTGAATCGCCGTTTCCACCATGTCGCGAGGCGCCGCATGGCGATCGTGCTTGCGCACCTCGACGTCGCCTGACAGGAGCCGGACGCGGTCGATCCTTCCTGTCGCGGAACGCGGCAAAGCGGCGAGCGCGACGATCGCGCCGGCCGACAGTGCCGGCACGCCGCGCTGTCCGGCCAGCCGGCGCGCGATGTCCGCGGCGTCGGCCGTCGCGTCCTGATGAAACAGCGCATAGTCCCATTCTCCGCTTTCGGCGATCCGCTCCACGAGCGCGACCTCGTCGACACCCGCGCGCCGTGCAATGTCGGCTTCGACATCCAGCCAGTCCGCCGTCCATTCCTCGGAACATGCGCTCCGGTCGGGCAGCCACGTATGACAGCCGCGCTCCGTCCGCCACGCGCCAAGCGTCGTGCGCAGCCAGGTACCGTCGCGCGTGACGGTCAGGCTGCCACGGTCCGGCTTGCCGTTGCGCAACATCAGATCGGGTACCGAATGCCCCGAGACGACGAGCGTACCGAGCGCGTCCGTACCGGCCCGGTTCAGATGGGTGTCGGCGACGAACACCGATTCATCCGCGGACACCACGCCCGATTCGAAGCGATCGAATTCGTCGGCCGATGAAACCGCATGCGGAAGCGACCACGCAGGCCAGCACAATTGCCGGAAGCGTTGCGCGCGGGGCGCGAGCTCGGCGAGTCGCGCGGCGTCCGCACGCGTCAGCGAGCGTGCGTCGGCCATGATCCAGTCGGTGCGAAGCGCGCCGGCCGACAGGGCGGAGGATGCGCGGACGATGTGACGCGTCGCCTCCGGACTCAGGACGATACCGTGCCAGTGCGCATCCGGAGACGCCGCTCGCGGCAGAAACGCGGGATCGCCGGCGCTTGCGAGCTGATGCACCGACAATCCGGCGCTCAGCGCGCCCAGTACCGCCCACAACGCCGTATGGGACAGCGGCCCCTCGCCCAACGCGACATCGCGCGACGTGCCGCCCGGTAACGTCCGTTCGAACGCGCGCGCGGCTTCGATCAGTCGTGCGTGCGTATAACGGATGACGCGCCAGTCGCCATCGACATCGCGCCGCAGCAACGAACAGGCGCCCTGCCCCGGATCCGAATGATCGTCGCGCGTACCGTCGATTTGCCCGTACATCGGATCGTGTTCGTCGAAGACGTAACACATGACACCGGTCAACGGCGTATGCTGCGCGGTCGTCACGCAGCTTCGCAGCGGTTCCGGCGACCAACCGCCATCGACGACCGCATCGAACGCGGACGACGGCAGGTTCGGGTCGGTCATCACGCAATCGACGCCATACGTCAGCCCGGACAGCAGCAACACCAGCCCGGAGACGGGGTCGTCGCATGCGATCAGCACGCGCTCGCCCGGCCGATAGCCGAAACGCCGCCATTGGCGAACGGCGCGCTGCACGCGATCGGCGATCATTCCATAGGTGACGCCGTGCGCGCCGACCGGCGAATGGCGGGCGTCCAGCCGGGAAAAGGCGATTTGGTCCGGCGCGCGAGCGGCATGCGCGGCAATCCGCGCCGACAACGTCGCGCCGCCGATCGACGCATGTTCGGACGCGTCGGACGCCCTGCCGGCCCCCGTCGACGATCCTGCATCGAGCACGAGATCGCCCACTTTGCGCGGGGTCGCGCCGACCAGCATTTGAAGTAGCCCGCGGTATTGCGCAGCCATGCGCTCAATGAACGCCGCATCGAATCGGGCCGTATCGTAGGTCAACTGGAACGTCAGCGTATCCGTCGGCAATACGACGAGCGCCAATGCGTAACTCGTTTCCTCGACGGCACGCGGGTCGTCGATCCGCCACCCGCAACTCGCGGCGAGCCGATCGAACGCATCGCGGCCCGGGTAATTTTCGAATACGTAGAGCGTGTCGAAGAGCGATTGCTGGCGCGGCACTTCGCTGCATTTCAATACGTCGGTGAGTGCGCTGTGCGCATGCTGTTCCAGCCGTTGCGTATCGGCCTGCAAGCGTCGCAACCAGTCGGCCATATCGAGCTCGCCGTCGAGCGTCGCGCGCCACGGAAGCGTGTTGATGAACAAGCCGGCCATGCGTTCGATGCCGTCCACCTCCGCGGCACGCCCCGATACGACGATGCCGCCGACGACGTCGTTGCAGCCGCCGTAGCGCGCGAGCAGCATCGCCCACGCCCCCTGGCACAGCGTATTGAGCGTCACGCGGGCGACGCGGCATGCCCGGCCGGCCGTCTCCATCCATTCGGCCGGCATCGTCTCGACCCGCGTCGAGCGCGTGCGGCGCGCCTCGGCGCCGGCTGCGGCATCGCTTGCCGGCGCCGGAAATACCGACGGCGCGAATCCCGCCGGCGTGCGATAGCCGCGCAACAGATCGCGCCAATAGTCGAGCGAACCGTCGCCATCCCGTGTGCGCAGCCACGCAACGTAGTCGCGATAGTCGCGCGCGATCGCTGGAAGCGGTGCGTCGGGGCGTGAATAACGCTGAAAGACCTCGCCGAGCAGCAAGGGCATCGACCAGCCGTCGAGGATCGCGTGGTGATAGGTCCAGAGGAATCGATGCCGCTCGCGACCGAGCTGGATCAGCGTGACGCGCATCAGCGGCGCGACGCTGAAATCGAAGCCGCGCGCACGATCGCTTGCCAGCAACTGTTCGAATCGCTCGGCTTGCTCGTCGGCCGCCCGATCGCGCCAGTCGATCACCTCGAACGGCAATCCGACCGTATGCCGGACGACCTGCAACGGTTGCTCTTCATGCAGGCGAATGAACAACGTCTTGAGTGTGTCGTGGCGATGCACGACCGTCTCCCACGCGCCGTGGAATCGCTCGAGGTCCAGCGAGCCGTGCAACACGCAGGAAAATTGCTCGACGTAGACGCCGGAGGCCGGATCGAGTCGCGAATGGTGGAGCATGCCTCGCTGAAGAGGCGTGAGCGGGTAAATCGTGTCGACGTTTCGGGTCATCCTGAGTTCCTGTTGCGGTCATGCTCGACGAACGCGCGGTATCGCGCGCCGCCTCGTTCAGCGCTCGAGTGCGTCGATTTCATTCAACAGCGCGTCAAGCGCATCCTGATCGACATCGAGTTGAGGAACGTCGTCGGGTGTCAGGCCGCCCGCTCCGTCGGCGCTGCAATGACGAATCAGCGTCGTCAGCGCCTCCTCGACGCGGCACATGAGGCAGCCGATGCTCTCGTCGACGCCCGGCACCCCGAAGAAGCCGGCCTCCACGGTCAGCCTGCCACGCGACACGTACGCGACGATGTCCAGCAGGTGCGTGCGCCGCTGGCGCGGGCTGCGGATGCCGGGCGCCGGTTCGGGCGGCCCGCCGTACAACGGCGACGACGGCCCCGACAATTGCTCCAGTTGACCGAGGTAGGTAAACAGGATCGGCGCCCGCGGAAACGACGTCAGCGCCTCGTCGCCAGCCTGCGGCTTCGTGTCGAGATAGCGGAGCACGCCATAGCTCGCGCCCTTGCGCGGCACCTCGCGCAGTCGTGCCTTGACCGACTTGATGAGCGTCGACGGATCCGCGACCGTAGCCGGCGTGTCGATCAGTACCGGATAGATCGACGTGAACCAGCCGATCGTGCGGCTCAGGTCGACCGCGTCGCCGAGTGCGTCCCGGCCGTGCCCCTCGACGTCCACCAGCAGCGCGTCGCAGCCGCTCCATGCATGAAAGCCCGCGTGCAGCGCGGCAATGAGCAGATCGTTGGCGTCGGTTCCATAGGCACGCGGCGCCGTGGTTCGGAACGCGTGCGTCAGATCCGCATCGAGCGTGATCGCGCAACTGAGCGACGATTCCTGATAAGCATGCTGAACGATCGAGGTCAGCCCGTGACGCATCAGCGCGACTCGCTTCGGCCCGGCCAGCACGTCGCGCACCCGTGCGTTCACGCTTCGCCAGTAGCGACGATCGTCGTCGAGCGCATCGCCCTGCGCCAGGGCAAGCCACTGGTCGACCCATGCCTTCACGGAGGTCGTCTTCGGCGGCAACGCCGCCGCCGTGCGGGCACGCAGCCGCAGATAGCAATCGGCCAGATCCTGCAGCAGGATGCTCCAGGACACGCCGTCGATCGCCATGTGATGGACGACGATCAGTAGCCGGCTGCTCGACACGCCGGTGCTTTCGAGCCACCTGACCGCCATGAGCCGGCCGCCCTCGAGGTCGAGGCCGCTCTGCGCCGCGTCGATCGCCGCGCGCCACGTGCGTTCGCAATGCCGGCCGGCCGAGTCGATACACGGAACGATCGCAAAATCGACGGTCTCGGCGCCGCTGTCGCCGGCAAACGCGTGCCGCATCCCGTCGCCGTGCGCGACGAAACGCGAGCGCAGCACGTCGTGATGGCGCACGACGACGCGGAGCGCCTCGGCCATGATGTTCGCGTCGGGCGTCTCCCCGAGCGGAACGAGCAGCGCTTGGTTGAAGTGCGACCGATCGACGTCGACGCGCTCGACGAACCATTGCGCCGCCGGACCGAGCACCGTCTCGCCATGCACGGGCCCCTGATCGACGTCGAGACCCGGCGTCTCGCGCACCACCGTCGCCAGACCCGCCACGGTCGTATGCAGGAAGATGTCCTGCGGCTTCAAGTACATGCCGTCGAGCGCGGCCCGCGATACGATGACCGCGGCGAGAATCGAATCGCCGCCCAATTCGAAGAAGTCCTGATCGACGCCGACCGAAGGCTGGCCGAGAACGTCGGCCCAGATCGTGGCGAGTTTGCGTTCGATGTCGGTCGACGCGCTACGGTCGGCCCGCTCGCGCGCGCGAGGCGGCGGAAGCACGCTTGCATCGAGTGCGCCGCCCGCGTCGAGCGGCAGCCGGTCGAGCACCATGATCGCGTCAGGGTGCATCGAATCCGGCAACGCATGCTTCAATGCCGAACGAACCGCGTTTTCGAGTGCATGCGCATCCGCGTGGCCATCATCCGCGACGAGATAGGCGACCAGCATTTCCTGTGTGTCCTGAACGACGCACGCGCATGCGACGGCGGCCACGCCGGGGACCGCGGAGATGGCCTGCTCGACAGTGCCGATCGCGATAGGCACGGGCCGGTGATGCGCGACCCGTAGCGAAGGATCCGCGCACAGCAGGGCGTCGCCGCGGCGGACGACCGGCACGCCGGTGGGTATCAGCATCCGGTCCGGTGGCGCGGTTTCGACTGAAGCTCCCCCAACCGACGCGCGGACGGACGCGCCGTCGAAGAAATGCAGTGTTCCGGCCTGACGATCGTCGGCGAACGTACCGGACGCGCCGAGCGCGAACGCAATGCGCCCCGGATACGACGGCGCCAGCAATTGCCAGCCTGCCGGCCCCGCCGCGAACGCGCACAGCGCCGAACCGGCGTCCGCGCACCGCACCGGGACGAAGTACGCCGCTGTGGGTGCCCGGCTGGTTGCGGCGAACGACGTCAACGGGTGCGGATGCTCGCCGTAAGCCACGAGCGCGCGTGCTCGCCCGATGCCGGCAACATCGGCACGCTGCAACAGAAGCGACGGCAGGATGAGCGACGGGCCGTCCGCGAGCAAGCGGTCGAGTTCGGCGTACGCGATCTTCGCGACCGCCGGATCGCCGGAAGCAAGCGCTTCGATCGACGCCCGCCCGGACAGTCGCGCCGCGCCGCCGACCACCACGGCCCGGGCCAGCGCCGCTGCCGACAGCCCGCCATGCGCGCCATGCGGAACGAGCACCGTTGCGTGGGCGTCGAGATGGAGCAATTGACCGACATAGTCGAGCAGCGGCTCGACCGCCGACGCTTCGCCCGCGGCAACGCCGTCGCCACGCGCGGCGACATCGCGCTCATGCACCACGTCGATCGCGTCGATCTCCCACCCGGACCAGCCGTCGCCACGCCCGCGGCACACGGCGTCGGCCGTGTCGCCCGACACGGTATGGCACGCGCCGACGGCGCGGATGGCGAGCAACGCGACCGCGCGCTCGGCAACACTGCGCATCCGGAGCTCGACGCGCTTGCCGACACCGATCCCGGCGGCATCCAGTTGTGCACGAACGGCGCGCACGGCATCGCGAATCTCACCGTGGCGGATCGCGCGATCGTCGAATTGCCAGACCACGCGCGATGCATCCTGCGTCATATCGGATTCGGCGCAACCCACGCGGCCGACGAACGCATCGGCCGCGGCAATGCGGTTTCGCGCATCGTCGACAGGCTCGGCCGCGAGCGCGTACTGGTGCAAAGGACGGCTCGCGTCGGCCACCACCTGTCCCACGAGGTGCGCATACTGGCTCGCGAATCGCTCGATCGTTCCGATGTCGAACAGATCCGTATTGAACGTCCAGGCGGTCAGATAGTCGTCGCCGAGATCCTGCACGTTGAGCGTCAGGTCGTGTGTCGCGCCACGCGTACCGGTGCTCGATGCGGCGAGGCGTTCGCGATAGAACGGCGCGCCGCTGCCGCCTTCGGCCGCGAAATCGCCGCGAGCCTGGTTCCAGTTGTACATCACCTGGTAGATCGGCGATCGGCTCGGATCGCGCGCCGGACGCAGTGCATCGACCAGCAGCGGAAACGGATAATCCTGGTGATCGAGCACGCGCAGCATCATGTCGCGCGTGCGTCGCAGCAGCGCGTCGAACGAATCGTCGGGCCGGACTTCGCACGCGAGCACGACCGTGTTCACGAAATGACCGACCACGCTTTCGCTGCCCGGCGCATTGCGCCCGGAAGTCGGTGCGCCGATCATCAATCGCGCCTGCCCGGTATGAAGGTGAAGATGCAGTTGGTAGACCGCGAGCAGCAGCATGTACGGTGTCACCCGCAGCAGCCTGGCCGTGTCGCGCACCTGATGCGAAAGCGCCACTCCGAGCGGCCGGTCGTAGACGCGGCCATGCTCGGTTTTGCGCGGCGGGCGCAACCGGTCGGTCGCCAGGCTCAACACCGGAAATCCGTGTGCCAGCTCACGCCGCCAGAACGCCGCGAGATGCTCGCCGTCCGCCCCGTCGAGCCGCGCGCGCTCGTGTTCGACACAATCCTTGTACTGCACCGGCAGCGGCGGCAATTTCAGCGGCTCCCCCGCGCAGGCGAGCCGGTAAAGCGCGCGCAGCTCGTTGAGCAGGATCTCGAGCGACCAGAAATCGGCGGCGATGTGGTGAACGTTCAACAGCAGCACCACGCGAATCGCGTCGGCGCCGTCGTGCTCGTTCAGCAGCAGCTTGAGGCGGATCGGCGACTGCGTCAGGTCGAACGGGCGATTCGATTCTTCGTCGATCCACCGGCGGATGGCGGCTTCGTCGGCCACGAACACGCGATCGACCGAGAACTGGGCGCGCGCTTGCGACCCTACCTGCTGACGCGGCTCGCCGTCGATCACGCGGTACGCGGTGCGCAGGATCGGGTGGCGTGCGATCAGATAGTCGACGCAGCGGCGCAGCGTGGATAGGTCGACGTCGTCGTCGAGGCGCGTTGCGTATGTCACGTTGTATGCCGCGCTGTCGGGATTGAGCTGATGCAGCGACCAGAGCGACTTCTGCGCAAACGAAAGCGGGTAGGTGCCCGCCGTTCCCGCAAACTGCTCGAGCAGCGCGATGAGCGTCGCCTTGTGGGTCTTCAGCTCGTCGACGAGCGAAGGTGTCACGGCGCCCTTCGGCGCCTTGTATTGCAGCTTGCCGTCCTGGGTCCACAGCTCGATTCCGCGCCCGGCCAGTTCGTTGATGAATTCGATCGAGCTCACAGCTCTCCTCCTTCCATTTCCACGCCGAACGTCGCTTCTGCCGACACCACGTCGATCCGGTCCGCGGCGCGCGGCGGCGATGGGCCATCGAGCGCCCGCGGCTCGCCGCGATCGAGCGTCGCCACGATGGTGCGCACGACGTCGTCGATGGTCGCGCCTTCGAGCAATCGTCCGAACGGGACGTCGACGCCCAGCTCGCCGCGCAATGCATTGCGGAATTCCGCGGCCATCAGCGAATCGAGCCCGAGCTCGATCAGCGGGATATCCGGCGCGATCCGCTCGGTCGACGTATGCAGGGTCGCGGCGATCGCATCGGTCAGGTATCCGCGCAGCACCTGCATGCGCGCGTCGTCCGGCAACCCCGCCATGCGCTCGCGCAAGTCGGGGCCGGCACCGGCCGGGCGATTCGCCGGCGGCGCCGGCGGCACGAGCGCGGACAACAGCGTCCCCATCGCCCGGCTCGGGCTGCGCTTGATCAACGTATCGACGTCCACGCTCCAGATCTGCGTCTGCCCGTCGGGCTCGGCCACCAGCGTGTCGAACAGGCGCAAGGCGACGTCCGGCTCGATCGGCTCGAGGCCGAACGATGCGATGCGGCGCAGTTGCCGCGCGTCGAGCTGATCGACCATCCCGTTGCCGCCCCACAGGCCCCAGTTCATCGTGTGTCCGGGCAGGCCGTCCTGGTTGCGCAACGCCGTCAGCGCGTCCACGTAGGCGTTCGCGGCGGCGTACGCACATTGTCCCGGCGAGCCGATGCAGGCCACGATCGACGAAAACGACACGAAGTGCCGCAGCGGCAGATGCGCGGTCGCGCGATGCAGATTCAACGTTCCCGCGACTTTCGGCGCGAGCACCTTCAATACGTCGGTCATCGGCTGGGTGGCAAGCAGGCCGTCATCCAGCATGCCCGCCGCATGCAGGACGCCCACGAGCGGATGCGCGGAATCCACCTCGAGCGCATGGACGAGCGCGTGCACGTCGGCGGCCGCGGCAACGTCGGCCGCCACGAATTCGACGATCGTGCCGTGCGCATCGGCGATCGAGGCCAGCCGTGCGCGTTCGCTGTCGGCGGGCAACTGACGGCTGGCCGACACGATCTTCGGCACGCCGTTGCGGATCAACTGCTCGATCACCCGCGTGCCGATCGCACCGCGCCCGCCCGTCACCAGATAGGCGCCGCGCGCGAGCGATTGCGCCGCGCCGGCGTCGCGTGCGACGAGCCGCGGGACGTATACGGCGTCGCCATGCGACACGAACTGCGTCTCGCCGCTCTGCGCGGCGCCCGCCAGCGCAGCCAGCGCGCTCGCGCACGACGTCGCATCCGGCGCCGGCAGATCGACCGCCAACACCGGCATGTCGCCGCTCTCGTGCATCAGGCTGCGGGCGATGCCCCAGGCGGCCGCCTGAAACGGCGACACGCGCACGTCGATACCCGGCACGCGCTGCGCCGCCTGGGTCACGATGCATACGGTCGGCGGGCCCTCCGGCCAGCCGGCCGACTGCACTTCGCGCCAGACGTTCGCGAAGCGCCGGTAAGCCGCGCCGACAGCGGCGAGCTCGTCTTCCGATGTCGCATCGTCGATTGACGGCCACGTGTAGAGCAGCACGGTGGGTCGCGCATCCAGGCCTGCGAGCGCCTCGTCGAGCGCGGCGCGAATGCGCCGGGCGCCGTCCTCTCCATCGAACGGGTCGTTGGCCGGCAGCGCCGCGATCGCACATGCGTCGCCGGCGCCTTCACATGCACGCGGCAGCATCGCATCCAGCGCGGAACCGTTGCCGATCAGCACGACGTTCGCGCGTGCGCCGGCCGCTTCATGCGTGAGCGCAAGCGGGCGCCAGACGAGCGTGTTCAGCGCGACAGGCCGCGCGGCCGGTTGAAATCGGCGCGGGTCGACGGCCATCAGCCGCAGTCCGGAGACGACGGCGACGCAGCAGCCCGCGTCGTCGTATAACCAGAGATCCGCGGTGGCCAGGCTTCGCTTCACCCGGGCTCGCACCGCGCACCACGCCGCCCGCACGCCGGGCATCGGCAAGCAGGCGATCCGTTCGATGCCGATCGGCACGAAGGCGGTGTTCAGCTCCGCATCCCACAGCGCGCCCGCGACGGCCTGAAACGCATTGTCGAGCAGCGCCGGATGAACGATGCGGACGAGGTCGTCCGTGCCATCCGGCTCCATGTCGATTCGGACCAGCGCCGCATCGCCGCCTCGCGACAGCGCGCGAATCGAGCGAAACGCGCCGCCATACGCGAGGCCGGTCGCATGCAAGCGCGCGTAGAAGCCGTCGACGGGCAACGCGTCGCGGCATTGCGCGCGCCATGCGTCGAGCGCCGGCACGTCGGGGACGACGTGCGCCGTCCCGATCCGCGCGGCGCATTGCAGCGTCCATTCGGGCTCGGCGGCGGCCGTGTCGTGACACGCATGAATGTCGATCCGCGCGCCTTCGTCGCCCGGCTGTTCGGCACCGGCCGCGTGCACGACGGTGCCGAATGTCACCGCCTTGCCCGGCTCCAGCGTGAGCGCGTGATCGAACGACACCGCTTGCGCGACGAGCCAGCGGCCGGCCGCGGATGCCGCGTCGGCGCCATCGCGTCGCGATGCGGCATCGAGCAGCGCCTCGACGAACCCTGCCGCCGGGAAAACGAGTTGCCCGTGCACCCGGTGCCCGCCCAGAAACGGCAGATGCCGATCGGACACCTGGCTCTCGTAGCGACGCGGGTCCGATCCCGGGATCGCGAGGCGCCGGCCCAGCACGCCGCGATCGGCGGCCCGACGCAGGTCGGCCGCGCGCGTCAGCACGTGCGCCCGCTGCGCCGGCTCCCGCGCATTCACCCAGTAACGGGATGCTTCGAGCGGGTACGGCGGCAGCACGCCGCGGCGCGCGGCCTGCCGCATCGGCACACCGGTGCGGGAGTGCTCGTATGCGTGCCAGTCGACACGACGGCCGCACATGTAGACATGGCCCAATGCGCGCAACAACTGCTCGGTCTCGCGCCCGTCGCTGTTCATCGACGGCAGCGCGATCACGTTGTCACGGTCTGCCCGCTCCGCCATGCATGCGGTGACGAGGCTCGAAAGCGTCTTGCCGGGCCCGATCTCGACGAGCGTCGTCACCTTGTCGTCGAGGAGCGCGCCGACACCCGCGCGGAAGGCCACCGTGGCCCGGACATGCTCGACCCAGTACGCGGGGTCGCACAGGCGCTCGACCTCGAATCGCCCCGTCACGTTGGACACGATCGGAATCGCCGGCGCGCGATACCGCACGGTCGCGGCGACCGCGCCGAATTCGGCCAGCATCGGCTCCATCAGCGGCGAATGGAATGCGCGCGATGCCGCCAGCGCCTTCGTCGCGATGCCGCGCGACGCGAACAGCCGCGCGATCGATTCGATGGCGTCCGGGTCGCCCGACACCAGCACGCTCTCCGGTGCGTTGTCCGCGGCGATCGCGACCCGTCCGGGGTAGTCGCGCACGGCATCGGCGACGTGACGCACGCTGGCGAACACCGCGAGCGCGCGGCCCGGCGCGGTGAGCGTATCCATCAAGCGCCCGCGCGCCGCCACGAGGCGGCAGCCGTCCTCGATCGAGAACACGCCGGCGATGCACGCAGCCGCGTACTCGCCGATGCTGTGGCCCATCACGACGTCGGGCACGACGCCCCAGTGCATCCACAAGCGCGCGAGCGCGACTTCGAGCGCGAACATCGCGGGCTGCGTGTGACGCGTATCGTCTATCCGGTCCTGATGGTCGCCCCACAGCACATCCGCGAGCGACAGTTCTCCTTGCGCCTCGATATGACCGTCGCACGCGTCGAATACGTCTCGAAACGGCGCGAAGTCCCGATAGAGCTGCCGAGCCATCCCGGCGCGCTGCGCGCCCTGGCCGGTAAACAGGAACGCAAGGCGGTCGCGCGCGCCGCCGGGCTGCCCGCCCAAGACGGCCGTGGCCCGCGCCGCGTCCGACAGCGCATCGAGCAGCGCGTCGCGAGAATCCGCGACGATCGCCACGCGATGCCGATGACTGTCGCGCGCGACGCGCAGCGCGCTGGCGACCGCGTCGGGCGCCAACGATGCGTGTGCCCGCACGTGCGCCGCGCAGTCTTCGATGGTCTGCTTCAGCATCGGCGCCGTGTGTGCGGACAACGGCCAGATGTCGTGACGCGCGTGCCCGGCTGGCGCGACGTCCGCATCGGGTTCCGCAGCGCGCGCCTCCTCCCACGCCTCGACGATCAGATGCGCGTTCGTGCCGCTCATGCCGAACGAGCTGATCGCCGCCACGCGCCGGCCCGGTCGCGACGACGGCCATGCCGCATGCTCGGTCGCGACGCGAATGCGGTTGGCATGCCAGTCGACGTGCGCGGTCGGCGTATCGAAATGCAGGTGCCGCGGCAGTTCGCCCTTTTGCAGCGCGCAAACGACCTTCATCAGCCCGGCGACCGCGGCGGCCGACTCGAGGTGCCCGATATTCGTCTTGATGCTGCCGACGTACAGGTCGCCGCTGCGATTCGCATCTCGGCAGTACACGTCCTCGAGCGCACGCAGCTCGATCGGATCGCCGAGCGGCGTGCCGGTGCCGTGCGCCTCGACGTAGTCGACGTCGGCCGGCGATACGCCGGCGTGCTCGAGCGCCTCGCGGATCACGTCGCGTTGCGCACGGCCGTTCGGCGCCGTCATCCCGTTGCTGCGCCCGTCGTGATTGACGGCGGAGCCGCGGATCACCGCCCGGATCGGCCTGCCCTGCGCGCGCGCATCGGACAGCCGCATCAGCGTGACGACGCCGCAGCCTTCGCCGCGCACGTAGCCGTCGGCGGCCGCGTCGAAGGTCCGGCAGCGACCGCTCGGCGACAGCGCCTGAAGCTCGCTCAGCGCGATCGTCATCTCCGGCGACAGCATCAGGTTGACGCCGCCCGCGAATGCGACATCGGACTCGCGGGTGCGCAGGCTGTGGCACGCCAGATGAACGGCGACGAGCGACGACGAGCACGCGGTGTCGAGATGCAGCGCCGGGCCATGAAATCCGAACAGATAGGAAATGCGTCCGGCCGCGAAGGGCCGCGCGGTCCCGAGCGACGTCTGCGCATAGCTGAGCGCGTCGCCCGACACGCTCTCGCTGACACGCGCGTAGTCGTCGACCGACGAGCCGACGAACACGCCGGTTCGGTACGACGCGATCGTTTCTCGCGAAAAGCCGGCGTCCTCGAGTGCACGCCACGTGCATTCGAGCAGCAGCCGCTGCTGCGGATCGATGTGCGGGGCCTCGCGCTCCGACACGCCGAAGAATCCCGCATCGAAACGATCGACGTCGTCGATGAACCCGCCATGCCTGCTGTAGCTCGTGTCGCGACGGCCCGGCCGCGGATCGTAGACCGCATCGGTCCATCGGTCGGCCGGCACGGGGCCGACGGCGTCGGTGCCGGCCGCGAGCATCGACCAGAGCGCGTCGGCGGAATCCGCGCCGCCGGGCAGGCGGCAGCCCATGCCGACGATGGCGATCGGCTCGTTCATCGCGCTGCGCGCCTGCGCCAGTTCGCGTTGCAGCGCGTCTATCTTCAGCAGCGCCTGCTTCACGGGGGTAAGGGGCGCGGCAGGCGCCCGATTGGACTCGATCATGTGTACAACTCCAGACGTTCGCGGAACGGGACTGCCGGGGGATGCGCTCAGCGCTGCAGCGCTTTGAGCAGTAGCGCTTCGGCCTGCTCGTCGGAGAGCGCCGCAAGCTGCTCCGCGGTGTGCGACGCCTCGGCGCCGCCGTCGACCGGCGCGGAACGCGCGTGCGGGGCGGCCGACGCGGGCGCGTCGCTCGATCGCAACGCATCCGCCGCGCCCTGCATCCGCGCCAGGTGCGCCGCAAGCTGCTCGACGTTCGAACAGTCCCAAAGCACGGCCGCGTCGAACGTCAGCCCGATCGCGTGCTGCACCTTCAACGAAAACTGGAGCGCGCTCATCGAATCGAAACCCATCTCGACCCATGCGGCCGTGCGCGACACCTGCGTCTCGGCGATCCTGAGCCGCTCGGCGACGATCCGTACGATCCGGTCCGCGATCTTGCGCTCGAGCAGCATCGGTCCGGAAAGGGTCGAGGCCGGAGAAACGCTCGGCGTCACCGCGCCGCCCCGCGAAGCGCCGGCATCCTTCGCATAGGCGCCGTCGGTCCAGCTGGCGACGGCGCGCAACTCGCCTTGCAGGTACGCACGGCGACACAGCGCGCGCGCGATCTTGCCGCTGGAGGTCTTTTCGATGGTCGCCGGTTCGACCAGCACGATCGCGTGCGGCGTGACGCCGAAGTCGTCGCCGATCGCGACCACCATCGCGCGCAGCGTTGCGTCGAGATCCATCGTCCGGCGCGCGGTGCGACCGACTTCCTGGATGATCACGAGCTTCTCATCCCCGTCCGCCTGCACCGATACGGCGGCGCCACACCCGCGGCGCAACGCCGGCACGGCGTCCTGCACGCACGCCTCGATATCCTGCGGATACAGGTTGCGCCCGCGAACGATCAACATGTCCTTCACGCGGCCGGTCACGTACAGGCGGCCGTCGACGATCGCGCCCAGGTCGCCCGTGCGCAGGAACGGACGTGCGTCGGGTTCGGCGCCGGGTTCGTCGTCGAAGAGCGCGCCGAACGTCGAGCGTGTCGCTTCCGGGTTGCCGTAGTAGCCGACGCCGATCGCGCCGCCGCGCACCCAGATCTCGCCGACACCGTTCGGGTCGGCCACCGGCCGGCCATCGGGGCCTGCGATCCGGATTTCGGTGCCGGGCGGCGTGCCGCCGCACGACACGAGACTCTTCGCGTTCGCGTCGCCGGGCCGAACCGGTTCGACGATGCCCGCGGCGAGCTTCACGTTATCGACGTCCAGATAGTAGGCGCCTTCGCCACACGGCACGCCCGATACGATCAGCGTCGCCTCGGCCATCCCGTAGCACGGATAGAACGATCCGGGCGCGAAGCCGTGCGGGCGTGCGGCGTCGATGAAATCGGTGACGGTCTGGCGATGAATCGGCTCCGCGCCGCAGAAGGCGACGCGCCAGCTGGACAGATCGAGCCGCGCCCCGTCGTCGGTTCCGTTGAGCGCGGCGGCGGCCAGCGCATACGCGAAATTCGGCCCGCCGGACGTCGTCGCACGGTGCGCGGAAATCGCGCGTAACCATCGGCCCGGCTGCTGGACGAACGCCACGGGCGACATCAGCACGACGGACAGCCCGATCGACGCGAGCTGCAACGGCATGGACAGTCCCATGTCGTGATAGAGCGGCAGCCACGACAGCATGCGCGTGTCGCGGTCATGCTGCATCAGCGTGGCGATCGACCGTTGATTGTCGATGATGTTGCCGTGCGTGATCATCACGCCCTTCGGCGTGCCCGTCGATCCGGACGTGTATTGGAGGAACGCGATATCGTCCGACGCCGGCAGGCGCGGCAACGCCGACGTATCCCGCGCGCCCGCCTCGACGAGCGCCTCGTACGTGACGAGCCGGCAGCCGGTGAAAAGCTGCTGCGTCGTGCGCAGGGTCTCGAGCGTAGCGATCGACGTCGCCGGCGCGACGATCAGCGTCGCGCCGCAATTGTCGGCAATCGCGTGCAGCTTGGCCCATTGCGCGACCTTGCGTACCTGTTGCGGATGATAGGCGGGCACGGCGACGCGCCCCGATGCCAGACATCCATAGAAGGTGCAGACGAACTCGGCGCTCGTCGGCAACAGCAGCAGCACGCGCGCGCCCGGCTCGGTCAGTTGCGCGAGTCCGCGCGCAACCCGCATCATGCCGGCATGCAGATCGCCGAACGTGCTTTCGCTTTCGATCGCTTCGCCGTCGCGCAGGATGGTCAGCGCGACACGATCGGGGTCCCGCTCGGTGTGATGGGCGAGGGTCTCGATGATGGAGGTCGGTTCGACTTCCATCTGAAACACGTTCGGATTCGGATGCGTCGTCATGGTGTGTCCAGAATGAGGTCCGTACGAGCCGCCGCGCGACCGCGGCAGCCCGCGCACGGGTGTGATCTCACGCGTCTCGCAGGAATGCGTCCGCGATCGCGCGGCGATTGAGCTTGAGGTTGCGCGTGCGCAATCCGCTTTCGACGTCGAATGCGCGGTCGGTGAAAATCACCTTCACCAGTTGCCGTTGTGCCGGCAGCGTGCCGTTGACCGCACGGACGAGCTCGCGCAGCGCGTCGGTGACTTCGGGATCGTCCGGCCGGCGCGTCGCGATCACGACACTGAGCCCCGCCTGCGGGCCCGCCATCACGACGGCTACTTCGACACGCGGATCGCGATACAGCAGCGCTTCGATCGGCTCGGGATGGAATTTCTCGCCGTTGCTCGTGATGATCGCGTCCTTCTTGCGGCCGACGACGCGCAAAAAACCGTCGCCGTCGAACTCGGCGATGTCGCCGGTCGCGACCGCGTTCGGTGCGATGAAGGTCGCGCGACTATCCTCTTCCGGCGCATCGAAGTAGCCGAGCGACAGCAGGGCGTTTCGCGTGACGACGACTTCGCCGTCTTCCAGCAACGAGACGCTGCCGGGCTCGGCCGGCTGGCCGACCGTACCGACGCGCACCTGTCCCGGCTTGTTCCACGCGACCATGCCGGCTTCGGTGATCCCGAATGCCTCGTACAGCTCGATCCCGCAATCCCAGAAGAAATCGAGCGCTGCGCGCTTGATCGGCGCCATCCCGGTGACCATGTAGCGGATGTTGCCGCCGGTCAGCGCGCTCAGCCGCTCGGCGAGCGTCGATGCGTCGCTGCCGGGCCCGGCAGCCGCGCGCGCCAGCGTATGCAGCGTCTCGTACAGCACCGGCGGCGCGATCACGAACGTCGGCCGGTGCCGCTTGAGCCCCGGAAAGAGCCCGTGGAACGGCACCGACACGAGATCGATCCCGTGATACAGGCAGAAGTAGTACGTCATCCGTTGCTGATAGTTCGCGAACGGCAGGAACGTCAGAAATCGCTCGCCGGGCGCGACGCCGAATGCGTCGCCATACAGACCGAGCAGGTGCGCGGTGCCGCCGCGGCTCATCACGAGCCCCTTGGTCCGGCCCGTCGTGCCCGAACTGAACACGAGCGAATGGGTATCGGGCACATGCTCGACGCGCACCGGCTCGATACGCGTGTGCGAATCGCCGCGGCCGGCTGGATCGATGTCCACGATCCGCCCGCCGATCGTCTCGGCGGCATCGAGCCATCGAGCGTCGACGGCCAGCGCGCTCAGCCGGTAGCGCTCGATCAACGCGCCGCACGTGTCGGGCAGGCCGTCGTTCGGGAAAGCGACCGACACGCAGCCGAGCTCGATGCACGCGAGATCCCACACCATCCACGGATAGCCGTTCGGCGCCGCGATGCCGACGCGCGCGCCCGGTACGAGGCCGATCGCCTTGCCACGCTCGACCGTGGCGAGCACGTCCTCGAACAAGTCGTGAAAGGTCCGGACGGTTTCGGCGCCCTTGTCGTCGACGAAGGTCAGGGTATGACTGCTGCCGCGCAAACGCGCGACGAGATCATCGAAGGTCATCATCGGCGTTTTCCCGTCAAGCGTGCGCGACGCCCTCCGCGGACACGTAGTACTTTTGCGCGGCGCTCTCGTACATGTTCCAGAACAGCTTGCACGTGTGGCGCACCGCGAACAGCGCTTCCTGTTGCATCTGCGCGGTCGTGCACAGGTCGGTCACGAGCGAGATGCCCTCGGCGACGTGCGCGACGTCCTCTTTCTGGTGAACCGAGAAAAACCGCGTGTCCTCCTCGGTGAGCCCGTAGCACTTCGCCAGAATGGAGTGGCGCGCGTCGCCCGCGCGGGTTTCCAGGCTCTGCCCTTCGCTCGCGATCATCACCGCGGCGGCGCCGATATGGTAGGCGCCCTCGCCCTTGCAGTTCTCGAGGCGATAGTCGATCAGTTCACGCGTGGCCGCGGACGGCGTCCATGCATCGCGCTCCTCGTCGCTGATGTTTTGCGCGCGAATGAAGTCTTCCATGAGCTCGACATGGTTCTTCGTTTTCGAGAAGCGTCCGGTTTCCTCTTCGAACAGGTTGTACAGCAGCCGGCGCTTGTGGTCGGGAAACGGGCAGCGGAAGTACAGATTCTCGATGTACTCGAGAAAGTACCGGGTGATCTGGTATCCCTCGAGCGTGATGATCTTCAGCAACCGCCAGTTTTTCTGAGGCGTAAACAACTCCGCGAAGATCGGATGATCGAGCGTGAGCTGCTCGTCCAGCGTGTCGCGCAACGCGCGGGAAAACGTCGCTTTGTCCATCAGCACGGCTTCGTTAGTGAGGGTCATGATCGTTCCCTGTCGGTGAGGTAACCGGCAATGTAATGGCGGCTTTCAAGGCTGAAACCTGTCCGTTCGGGCGAGTGTCTCGCCTGTACGCCAACCCTGTACGTCAGTGCAGGTAGGCAGTGCGATGGCATGACGCTATAAAGCGGAACCCCTACGGCACTTGGAGAATCCGATGGACGATCACGCGACCGTGTTCGCTACGCTTACCGAACTGATTCCGCAGATTGCCGCGCTCGATATCGCGCCGGACATGCTGACGCGGGAAACGTCGCTCACATCGGATCTGATGCTCGATTCGATTTCGCTGCTGTCGCTGATGGCGCTGACCGAGGATCGGCTCGGCGTCAGCTTTGCATCGCACACGGAACAGGTCGCGAACCTCGAAACCATCGGCGACGCGGTCGATCTGGTGGAAATGCTGTTGTCCGTGAAAGCGTAACGAGATGACGATGAACGATCATCCGCTCGATGCACGCATGATGCCGTCGGCCGGCGGCTACGGCCGCGTCTGCCTGCTGGATGCCGGCGACCTCGACGCGCTGCGTGCGGCGGCCGACGGCAATGCGACGACGGGCACGTACGCGCGCCTCGCGAAACTGGGCGAGGCATTGAACGCATCCGGTTCCGGGCGGCTCGCCATCGTGATCGACGGTCCCGACCTTCGTCGCACACGCGAATTCGCGTCGTTGCCCCGAACCCTTTCGGCCGCGCTCGACGTCGCGGCGGCATCCGTCGCGAACGCATGCATCGTCGTGCTCGGCGATGCGCTCGCCGATGGCACGACGGCCTTCGGCGACGCGGGCGCGTCATCGCTATCATCCGTCGACACGCTCGCCGACGCGGTTGCCGACACCGTGTTCGAGGTACGCCGCCGTATCGATACGTACTTCGAGCAAGCGCCGCTGGCGTTGCCTGCCGACGCTGCCGGCGCGGCTTGCCTGCTGACGGCTGAAGCCGTACTTGCGTGGCTTGCGACGGAAGCGTCGCCCGGCCTTCACGTCGTGCATGGCGAGCGGCGCATTGCGTGGCGCGAACTCGCCGAAACCGTCGCGCGACGGGTGCCGATTCCGACCCGAACCGATGCTGCCGAGGCCGAAGCGGACGCCGTTCTCGCGCTGCTCGAAACGAATCTGAAGCATGCCGAACGGTTGCTCGGGTACGCGGACGGCGCGCACGTGCCGCCGCCCGGCATCCCGTCTCACCGACTGCGCTGCGACGGCTTCGACTGGCAGGGCCGGATCGCCGCGCGCGTCGCCGCTCACGCCGCCCGGCACGAACGGCGCGACGCGCCCCGATTTGTCGACCTGCCGTCCGCGCGCCGGATCACGACCGGCAGCGGGCACGCGTACCTGAGTGCCGGGCGCGGCCCCCGCGCCATGTTGCTGATCAACGCATTCGGCATCCCGCACGACGTATGGCACGACTTCGCGGCCGGATTGGCGCCGGATTTCTCGCTCTATCTGGCGGACGACGCCGACGATGCACCGGCCGACGCAGGACTGACACGCGCGTACTATTCGGGCCCCGATGCGCCTGAGCGCTATGCGCGAAGCGTGACTGAACTGCTCGACGTGGAGGGAATCGACGCGATTCATGTCGCGAGCTGGTGCGGAGGCGCCCGATATGCGCTGGCGCTCGCCCGCGCCCTGCCCGGCCGCATCGCGTCGATGAGCCTGATCGCCCCGTCGTTTGCCGGCGCTCAGGACTACGACGGCGCGGACAGCGCCTACGAAAACAATCTCAACACGATGTGCTCGCTCGTCGCGCGCATGCCGAAGGCCGCGGACAGCATGGCCAGATCGATGACGGGGCTTCTGGACAAGCGGGCGCGAAACGACGCGCTCGAAGGCGGCCATGCGTCGATGTTCGCGCTACCCGACTCCGCGACCCGTCACTGGCTGCACGCGCCGTTCGTGTCGGCGGCGAACATGATCGAGTACAGCGGGCAATTGCTGAATTTCCGCGCGCACCGCATCGAGGCCGAACGCGACACGTCGATCGCCGGCATCCCCGCGCTGCTCGTGACCGGGGAATACGACGAAATGACGTGCGCGATCCGCGCGCGAGCCATTACGTCGGCACAGCTTCGTCCGATCCAGGTCGAGCTTCAAGGCGGCAGTCATCACATGGTTCATCAGAATGCGGCGCTCCTGGCAAAGCTCGTCGGCATTTTCGTCGACGCTCCGGCCGTGACATCCGACGCACTGCCGCATCCGAGACTGCGAATCGTCCCGGCGGCCGACCGTGTCGAAATGGAGATGGAAATGGAGTCGGGCGAACTGTGACGTACGAGCCTCCGGATGCCCGTTCGGACAGTTACAGGCCCGGGGCATCGATCACTAAAGTCGCACTGTGGCAGCAAGCCGGATCCCACGCGGCCGATCGCGTCGTGTCGCTCGCGAACGACGCGCAAGCCAATGCCAACCCGCTGGTCGGAGATTTCGAATGTACGCAAACAGCCTTGTCGAACTGATCGGCGATACGCCGCTGCTGTATCTGAAAAGCCTGTCGAACGAGCACAGGAAAATCCGCGTGTACGGAAAGCTCGAGTGCTACAACCCCGGCAACAGCGTCAAGGACCGGAGCGCGCTTCAGTTGCTGCGCCAGGCCGAGCGCGACCACGGCCTCAAGCCGGGCTGGTCGATCGTCGAATCGACGTCCGGCAACATGGGACACGCGCTGGCGATGCTGTGCGCCACGCGCGGCTATCGCTTCATTTGCGTGCTCGATCCGAAAACACCGAAGACGAATGCCAATCTCGTGCGGGCATTCGGCGGCGAGGTCGAGATGGTCGAACACCCCGACGAAACGGGCAGCTATCAGCGCAAGCGCATTGCGGTCGCGAAAGCGATCGCCGCGAGCGTGCCGAACTGCGTGAACCTCGATCAATACAACAATCCGGCCGCGATCGACGCCCACTATTACTCGACCGGGCCCGAAATCGTCTCGCAGCTCGCCGACCGGCTCGACGCCGTGATCGTGTCCGCCAGCACCGGCAGCCATCTGAGCGGAATCGCCCGCTACGTGAAGGAGCGCGATCCCGCAACCCGCGTGATCGGCGTCGAGCCCGACGGCTCGGTCGTGTTCGGCGGCACGTACCGGCCGCATCTGCAGAACGGCGCGGGGCTCAGTTTTCAGCCCGGAAACATCCTGATCCACCTCGTCGACGACACGATGCGCATCGTCGATCGCGATGCGTTCATCGGCTGCCGCCGCCTCGCGCTCGACGAAGGCCTGCTGCTCGGCGGCTCGTCCGGCGCGATCGCGCAGGCCGCACGCCGCTACGTCGCCACCCTGCAAGGCCCGGCCAACATCGTGCTCGTGTTCCCCGACAGCGGTACCAAGTATCTCGACACGATCTACGACGATCAGTGGCTGATCGATCACGGCCTCCAGGCCGTGCTCGACGACCTGTGCACCTCCGCGACACCGCCACGCGCCGAAAGCGCAGTGGCCCTCGAAACCACGTGACCCAGGGACACCCATGAACGACTCCATTCGCACCTTGCTTGCCGACGGCGCACGGTATCCGATCGCGTTGCCGAAGGCCAACATCACGCACGTCACGTATCGCTGGACGAACGGCGTCGACGATGCGCTCGGCGCGCAGATCGTCGAACTGATGCGGCGCACGAGCGAAACGGCGCCGATCATCGGCTTCGCCGAGACCATCACGGACGCGGAAGCGGACCGCTATCTCGACGAACTGCGCTCGAATCTCGCCGCGGAGAAGGTTCGCCTGCTGACGATCTTCGCGAACACCGGGCAACTGATCGGCCTGTGCACGCTGCGCCGCAACGTGAATCCCAACAACCGCCATATCACCGATCTCGCGAAAGGCATGATCCACGACGCCTGTCGCGGCGGCGGCGTGCTGCCTGCCGCGTTCGTCGAGATCGCGTTGCAATGCGATCGGGACAATGTCGAACTGGTGACGCTCGACGTGCGAGACGGCACGCCCGCGCATCGCGTATGGGAACACTACGGCTTTCAGACGTGGGGCACTTTGCCGGACTACGCCCGTGCGAACGGGAAGGTCCATGCCGGCCACTTCATGATGCAGCGCGTGGCGGACCTCAAGGAACGCGCGCTCGGCATGCTCATGGGCCGCGACGCCAACCGAACCGCCGCCAGCGCATCGGCATGAGCGACGCCCTCTACACCGGGCCGATCATCGACTCGCACTGCCACATCGCATCGACGCGCTTCATTCCCACGGCGTTCCTCGAGGGATTCTGCGCCAACATCCATGTGCGGCTCGTCGCCAACGGCATACGGAAATCGCGATCGGAACTGCTCGATACCTACCTCGCGCAAAGTCAGGACCACTTCGGCGATGCACTCGTGGCCGACATGACGTCGGCCGGCATCGGGCAGGCCGTGCTGTTGCTGCCCGACTTCACGTACGTGATGAAAAGCGATCTCACGATCGCCGAGATGTATGCCGAGCATCATGCGATCCTGCAGCGTCACGGCGAGCGCTTTCACGTGTTCGGCGGCATGGATCCGCGCTGGGGAGCGGACGGTGTCGCGTTGTTCGAGAAAGGCGTGACCGAGTACGGCTTCTCCGGATTGAAACTGTACCCGCCCTGCGGCTACAGCCCGAGCGACAAGCGCCTTTACCCGCTGTACGAAATCTGTCGCGCCCATCGCTTGCCGGTTCTTCTGCACGTGGGTCCGACCAGCCCGGCGCTCGAGTTCGCGTACTCGCACCCCGATCTGCTCGACCGCGCGGCGTTCGATTTCCCCGACGTGAACTTCATCCTGGCGCACGGCGCCGTCCATCACGTCGACGCCTGCGCGCGACAGTGCGCGTATCGGCCCAACGTGTATCTCGACGTCAGCGCGTTTCTCGGCTCCCAGCATCCGCAGGGGTGGTCGGTCGCGCTCGCGGAGCTGTTCCGCATGAACATCAATCACAAGATTCTGTTCGGCACCGACTGGCCGGTCTTTCGCAACTCGGGCGGCCATCGCAAGGTCATGGAGCAGTTCCTCGCGCCCGACGGCCCGCTCGCGTCGGTCGCGCCGGTACAACGCAAGTGGCTGATGTCGGGCAATGCGCGCGCACTGCTGCCGGCATCGCGCACGATCGATGCGATGGCGTGATTCCGGCCGTCGCGTGCGACGGCCGTCCCGCACGCACTACGGGCTCGCGGCTGCCTCGATGATCGGCGCCCTGCTCGTCTGGACCGCGTGGCCCGGGCATCGGGCCGACGCGATGGCGGAAACCGCCGACACGCTTGACCACTGGCGCGCCGACGAACGGGCGCAGCTCGAATCGATGCGCCTGCCCGCGAACGCCGGCGTCAAGGTTGACCCGTCGAATCGCGTGGCCACGTCCGCACAAGCAGCGCAGCTTGGCAAGCGTCTGTTCTCCGACCCCCGGTTCAGCCGAAACCGCGCGATCGCCTGCGCGAGCTGCCACGCCCCCGATCGCCAGTTCGAAGACGGGCGCCCGCTGGCGATCGGCGTGGGCGTCGGCGTGCGCCGCACGATGCCCGTCGTCGGCGCGACCGATGCGCCGTGGCTGTTCTGGGACGGCCGCAAGGACAGCCTGTGGTCGCAGGCGATCGGGCCGATCGAGGATCACAACGAGCACGGCGGCACCCGGCTGCGCGCCGCCCATGTGCTGGCCGAGCACTACCGCGACGCCTACGAGCCTCTGTTCGGACCGCTGCCCGACCTGAGCGCGCTGCCCCGTGACGGCGGCCCGCTCGGCACGGAC
The DNA here is from genome assembly GCF_020419985.1 of Burkholderia sp. AU32262. Classification (NCBI taxonomy): domain Bacteria; kingdom Pseudomonadati; phylum Pseudomonadota; class Betaproteobacteria; order Burkholderiales; family Burkholderiaceae; genus Burkholderia; species Burkholderia sp. AU32262. The sequence goes on along the minus strand of NZ_JAIZRS010000042.1, from coordinate 8,343 downwards.
GCGGAGAAAGCTGTCTGGCAGGGGCTCGACGAACGCACCCGCACCGACGTGTCGCGCGTGTTCGCGAATCTCGGCAAGGCGATCGCGGCGTACGAAGCGACGCTACGGTACGGGCCTTCACGCTTCGATACCTATGTCGACGGCGTCCGGACCGGCGATCCGGTCAAGCTGGCCGCGCTGACCCCGACCGAAAAGGCAGGCCTCCACCTGTTCGTGAGCAAGGGCCAATGCATGACCTGCCACACCGGGCCCATGCTGAGCGACCGGCAATTCCACAACATCGGCGTACCGCCGCGTAGCGGGACGGCTGCCGACACCGGTCGCGCGACGGCGGTCGACAAGGTGCTGCACGACGAATTCAACTGCATGGGGCCGTTCAGCGATGCGAAGCCCGAGCAGTGCGAGGAGCTGCAATTCATCTCGACCGACGACCCGCAGATGCTCGGCGCATTCAAGACGCCCAGCCTGCGCAACGTCGCACTGCGGCCGCCGTACATGCACGCGGGTCAATTCGCGTCGCTGGACGCCGTGATGCGCCACTACGCGGACGCACCCGCGGCCGCGATCGGGCATAGCGAACTGAAGCGGATCGCATTGTCGGACGACGAGCAACGGCAGCTCGTCGCGCTGCTCGGTGCGTTTTCCGGCCCTGTCGTCGAGCGCTGATCGTCCGCGCCGCCGCCCGTCAGCGTGATGCGTCGCGAACGGCGACGCCCATCACCTTGACCTGGCCGCCGAACGGCAACGCAGCCGCCTGATAGACGGTCCGCGCAGGCCGGCGATCCGCGGGAAACAGATCGGCATACACGCCATTCACTTCCGCGAGCGCGCCGATGTCGGAGAATGCGATGTCGACGAACACGAGATCGCGTGGGCTGAATCCCGCCGCTTCGAGCGCGCGGAACAGGTTCGCGAACGCGCGTCTCGCTTCTTCGGCCGGCGTACCCGGCACGTAGCGGCCGTCGGCGTCCAGCGAAAGCTGGCCGCTGAGATAGCAGGTGTCGTTGGCGACAACGGCATGGCTGATCGGCGACGGCCATTGCGGCAGATCGTTGCCCGACGTCACATAGCGTTTCATGCGCTTCCTCTCCTCGAATCGGGCGGTGCTGCCCGTCACGCGATACGTACGGGCATCCGTTCCCGCGTTACAAATAGTGCTTGACGAGCAACTGAAAGAGATTCGACTGCGGCAGCGCGCCGTATTCGGTCGTCGACGCGCCCGCATTGATCTGCCATTGCAGCGCGACATCGGTTCTGGCGAAGCGATAACGCGCCTCGAGCCAGGTAAGCCGGCTGCGATCGGCGAGGTTCAACCTGACGAAACCGGACAGATCCAGACGCTGGATCCAGGCATCCTGCCACCTGACCATCGCGAAGAGCCCGTCGCGCGTCGTGGCGTCCTGCTGGGCGGCCGCCAGCGTTCGATAGGCGGCGTAGCCGGCCGGGGGGCCGTTGCGCAGCGCCTGCCAGCCCGCGCGATCGAGCGCGGCGCCGTCCCGGTCGTACTCAAGCGTGACGGAAAGATTGCGCGACGTCGTGCAGGTCGCGCCGGTCGCGAGCTTCCAGCGGAACGCGACGTCGCTGTACGGCTGCCCGAGCGCGCGTGCAAGCGTCGACGGCCCTCGCCCGCCCGACCACTCCACGTACCCGACGCACGCGTTGTTGACGAGATGAACCAGATTGACGCCGAACTGCGGCGAACTGCCGGGCTTTCCGTCGTCGTAGATCACGATCTGCGGCGACAGATCCGAGATGACGCGCTGGCTGAACTGGAGCATCCAGCGCGTGCGCTGATTCGTCGCGCCGAAGTCCGGCGAGAACGACGCGTCGGTTGCGCGATCCGCGATCCGCGGTGCGACGAGCGCGCTGACGGAACCGTCGGCCCACAATTGCTGGCCGCGCAGCATCACCGTACCGAGCCGGTTCTCGCGCAGGCTCGCGGGATCCACCGACGTCACCGAACGGACCGCGTTGTCGCGGAAAAAGTCGGTGGGGTTGTAGCCGGTGGCGACACCGAGCCGCACATTGACGCGGCCGGCCTGCAGCAGCGTGCTGCCGCCGCCCACGCGGCCGTCCACATACAGTTCCTTCAGCGTATTGATCGCGCCCGAGTCGCCGTCGAAGCGCCACGGACCGTTCAGGTCGAGTCGATCGGCGAAACTGACGCCCCAGCCGTTCGAGAATGCATGGCGCGCACTCAGGTCGAGCGACAGGCGCGTGGCCGTGCGCGTGCCGCCCGGCCGCAGGGTGGCGAAACGCAAGCCGGGTTCGAGACTGAACTGGTACTTGCCGTCGTCGACCTTCTGCACCGGCGTCGCGTCGGCAAGCGCGAGTCCGGCCTCTTCCGCATCGTTTGCATGGCATACGCCCGCCATGCCGGCCAACGCGATACAGGCGATGCCGATTCGCGTCATCATTCCGGCTGGAAACGCGCCATGAAATCGGACTGGAACCAGGCATCCGGAATCTCCCGCGCCACGTAGTCCGCGTATCGCATCACGGTCACGAGATTCGGATTGAGCCCGTCGATGATCACGATCTCGGTCGGCCGCAACGCGCCGAGCTGCTGTTGAAAGCGTCGATAGAAGGCCGTCTTGAGAAGCTTGCCGCTTTCGCTGAAGAAACGTGCCTTCACGGGGCGCGAATCCGTCGTATCGATCCACATCTCGATCGAGTGATAGGTCATGTCGGATACGCTCTGGACGAGCTTCAACCGGTACGCGCGGCGCATCTGGCGCTCGCCGTCCTGCACATCCTCCTCCGCCTCGACCTGCGCACGATATCCCTGCGCGAAATTGACGGTGACCACGTCGCCGTTCGACGCCTGCCCGAGCAACCGTTGCTGCGGCGAAATGCGGATCGTCGCCTTGCTCGCCGGATCGAAAAACCACAGATCGTTGCCGCTCTTGAGCATCAGCTTGTTCGCATCGCGCGCCGGTGCCGCGAATCGAATCAGGCTGCGAAACTGGCCGCTCGCCGGGTTGATCCGCGAATAGGCGGTCAGTGCGTTCGAATCGGTTTGCTTGCCATCGGTGTATTGGGTCAGCGTGACATTCAGCGTGAACGGTTCGCTCGGGTTGCGAACGGCATCGCTCGCGGCGAGGATGCGCTGCGGATCGGGCGCGGCGTGCGCGGTACAGCAGGCGAGTGCGAGGATCGCGGCGGCGCCCAGGCGCGCCATCGAATGCGTCTGCATCGGAATCTCCGGGGCAAATACGGAATGACGGGGACGAGTGCGGCCCCCGCCCGGAACGGGCGGAGAACCGACTGGCTAGAGGACGTACGGGGACGCTGCGACGCGCAGCTCAGTAGCCCGGATACTGCATCTGTAGCGCGACCCAGGCGGCCGTGCGCTTGCCGAATTCGGACGAGATCGCATTCAGCGATGCATCGAGCGCATGCAACGGATAGCGCGTGACCGGTGCGGACAGCATCCGCGTCGGCGCGTCGACGCCGGCCACACGATCGGGAACGATCGTCAGCCCGCGCCGGGTGCGCACGGGTTCGCGGCTCGCGGCCACCGTGTAGGCGGTCGAGCGGAACGTCGTCGAATAGGCGTCGGCCTCGAGCACGAGCGCAATTTCGTCGACGCCCGGCGCGATCGGGATACCGAAATCCTCGTGCGACCAGAACGACACATAGTTGGTTGCGATCGTCGCCATCGCCGGCAATCCGAGGCTGAAGCGGTCGGTCGCGATCTCGGACGACCATGCAGGGCGTCCGAGCCGCTCGGCGACCTGCAGCGCGCGTTCGTGCCCGGCGAGCGCCTCGACGAGCGCCAGCGATACCGGAATCGTCGCGGTGACGCCGGTCGTCGTGACGACCTTGCCGTCGGCAACGTAACGCTTGCCGTCGACCCAGCGCGTATCGGCGAATTTCTTGCGCAGATCGTTCATCGAGTACCAATGCCCCGTTGCGCGGCGGCCTTCCAGCAGCCCCGCGCGTGCAACGACCCAGACGCCGTCGCACACGCCGATGATCGTCGCGCCCTTCTTCGCCTGCCCGGCCACCCATGCAAGCAGCGCCGGATCGCTGTCGCGATGCACGGCCGGCACGATCACGTAGTCGGCCCCTTGCGGCACGCGCTCGTCGAACTGCGCGGTGGTTTCGTCCGGAATGACGTTCATCGGCGCCGGGAACATCCGGATCGGGCCCGGCTTCGTCGCGAGCGCGACGAGATCCGCCGCGCCCGATTCGGCCACGATGCCATAGGGAACGACGTAGTCGGTCAGCTCGGTATAGTAGTTTTCGCCGACGACGGCGACGATCGGGCGCGTGCGCCCGAAGCGCGGCTGATAGGCGGGCAGCCGGTCGGCGCGTGCCGCCGCGGGCGCGGCCGCTGCCGGCGCCGACGCTTCGCTCGCGGGCCCCGCATGGGCAACGTTCGCGATGCCCGATGCAAGCGGCGCGAGCAGCAACATCATCCAGTACAGCATGACTTTTCGCATTGAAGCCTCTCCGTGTATGGAACTCATCCAGTAATCAGGCATGGCGCCCGTGCCGGCCGTCACGACGCCACCACCGGCGGCAACACGACGTTGAACGTCACGTCGTCGTCGCGCTGCGCGTCCCGGACCTTCAGCGTGATCGTCCACCAGCCGGGCATGCTGAACTTCATCCCCTGCAGCCGATACGCACCCTTTCCGTCGCTCTCGACCACGCGGGGGCGCGTCGGCAGACCGTGCCCGTGCTGCGGCATCCCGCCGCTCACGTCGATGCGCGCACCGCGCACGGGCTCGCCCGACGCACGGCTCACGCTGACCGTCCAGACATGGATCCGGTTCAGCGGCGGCGGTGTCGTGGGCGGCTCGAGCGTCACGACGTATGCGCCCGACGCCGTCGTTCGCGTCAACGACAGATTCAGACCCGCGGGAACCGACTGCTCGGCCGGTGCGCCGCATGCGCCGAGCATGGCGATGCAGCTCCCGGCGAAGGCTAACATGACGATCCGCCGACGAATCGATTTCATTGACATTTCAACGACGCCCGATCCGGCCGCTCGATCACGCGTAGCGGAGCGCATCGACGATCTCCATGCGCGACGCGCGGCGCGCGGGCAGCAACGCGGACAGCATCGACACCACGAGCAGGCCGATCGCGGTGCCGACGATCAGGTCGTTCTCGCCCCACACGCGAATGATCAGCGGCACCGGCGAACGGCCCGGCGGCGTCCACGTCAGACCGCTGACGTTGATGACGCCGGCGAGCAACGCCGCGCTGGCGACGCCGAGCACCGCGCCGATCACGCCGAGCAGCAGCCCTTCGCACAGGAACAGGCGCCGCACGCCGGCGCGGCGCAACCCCATCGCGCGCAGCGTTCCGATTTCGACCGTGCGCTCGAACACCGCCGTGCTCATCGTGTTGCCCACGGTAAACAGCACGATCGCGGCGATCAGCAGTGCGACAAAACCGAACAGCGTCGCGAACATCGCAAGCGCTTGACCATAGAACGGGTTCAGCACCGTGTAATCCACGACTTCCGTGTCCGTACCCGCGAATTTCGTTTTGAGCAGCGTCTCGAGCCGCGCCTTCGCGGCAGGCAAATCCGACGTGTGGCGCAACTGGACGACGATCGCCGTGGCCTTCGGCTGCTCGGTGCCGTACACGAGTCGTTGCGCTTGCGCGAGATGCAGGCCGACGTACATGTCGTCGTATTCCTTGATGCCCTGTCGTTCCGCTTTCACGACCTGCAGTTCCGCCACGTTCGGCGCACCGCGCGCGGTCGCCGCAAGCAGTTCGATCCGCCGGCCGCTCGTCCCGGCGGCCGGCGCCGCGCGCGTTCCCTCGGCAAGGGCCGCGATATCGCCCGGAAGCGGCGAGGCAGGCGTGGCGTCCGCGGACTTCCTGGGCGGTTTGCAGTCGGGCACCTTGAGCGGCCCGCACAGTTCGAGTACACGCGCGAGGCCCGTACCGATCACGGCTGCGTCGCCCGTCGTTCCGGTCAGCGCCATCGGCGGGATCGTCACGGGGAAGCGATAGTCGTTCCAGGCGCGCATCCGGTTCTGGTCGTCCACGCGCACGCCGAGCGCGAGCGCGGTACGCGACAACCCCGCGTCGAAGTTGCCCGCGATGCCCTGCAACTGCAGCGTGGGCGTCGCGACGAGCACCATCGTCGCCAGTACCGGGTCGGCCTTCACCGCGTCGATGATCGCTTCGTAGTTGTCGATCCCGTACTCGGAAGGATTGCCGCTGCCGAACTCGTAGAACCCCTTGCGTTCGATCTGCAGGTGGCCGCCGTACTTCACGTAATCGGTTTGCAGACCATACGTGATGTTGCGCGTATAGCCGCCGAACAGCAGCACCGCGTGCGCGCCGACGATCATCGCAAGCAAGGTCGTGATCGAGCGACGGCGGTTGCGCAGCAGATTGCGGAGCGCGAGCGAAAATGTCTTCATGCGAACGCCTCCTGCTCGTCCGTGCGGGTCACGTCGGACACGATCCCGTCGGCAATATGGACGACGTCGTCGCCCGCCGCGATGACCTGCGGATCATGCGACGAAATCACGAACGAGACGCGCCGCTCCCGCTGCAAGCGCCGCATCAGCGCGATGATCTGCTGGCCGGTCTTGCTGTCCAGATTGGCGGTCGGCTCGTCCGCCAGCACGAGGTTCGGCGACGCGACGAGTGCGCGTGCGATCGCGACCCGTTGCCGCTGGCCGCCCGACATCTGTCCCGGACGATGGTGCGCCTTGTCGGCCAGGCCGACCGCATCGAGCATGTCCCGCACCTTCAGCGCCCGCTCGGACTCCGTCAATCGCGTGCCCGCGAGAAGCAGCGGATATTCGACGTTTTCGTGCGCCGTGAGCACCGGCAGCAGATTGAAGTTCTGGAAGACGAAACCGAGCCGGCGGGCACGAAAATCCGACAGCGCGTCGTCCGACAAACGGCCGACCTCTTCGCCCGCCACGACGATGCGGCCGCGATCGGGCCGGTCCACGCACCCTACAAGATTCAGCAACGTCGACTTCCCGCTGCCGGACGCGCCGGCAATGACGGTCAGTCTTCCGTCACGGATGTCGAGCGTGACGTCGCGCAGCGCGGTCACGTTGACGGAGCCCATCAGATACGACTTTTCAACGGCTTCGAGTATTACGGCGTTCATGGTCTCGATGTACGAAGTTGGCAGGCCGCGACAGCACGGTGCAGGACGATCGCGCAGCGCAGAATACCAACTTGCGTGTACGGAAAAACCTGTTCGTTGGGGCAGCGTCCGGGCGCGAACGCGATGCCGGGATGGCATGTCGCGTCCCGCATTCGCGAACAATCACGGCCGGGAGGGACCGTCAACCTGTACCGTCGGACGGCACACGTCGCCGCCCCTTGCGATTACGCTGCACCGTCATCGGCGCGCCGCCCCGGATCGAATCGCGGCCGCGTCTCGTCACGACTTCCGTTCCCAATCGGCATGCCAGTCAAGATCACGCCCTGGTTCATCCTGCATCGCCCGCAACCCGCGGCCACGCACCGGCTGTTCTGCTTCCCGTACGCCGGTGCCGGCTCGCTGCTCTATCGGCGCTGGGCGCTCGATCTGCCCGACTGGATCGAAGTCGTCGCAGTCGAACTGCCGGGACGCCAGACGCGTTTCTCGGAAGCGCCGCCGACGTCGCTGGATGCGATGACGGATGCGTTGGCCACGGCCGCGAGCGGGCTCCTCGACAAGCCATTCGGCACCTTCGGGTACAGTTTCGGCAGTGTCGTCGGTATCGAATGGTTGAAGGAGCTCGATCGACGACGGCTTCGCGGGCCCGTTCATGCGTTCTGTGCAGCGCACCGCGCGCCGCATGTCGCACCGCGTCCGCTCTCGATTCATCGGTTGCCGGAACCGGACCTCATCGGTTGGCTGAAAACGATGGGCGGCACACCGGATGCGTTGCTGTCGGAGCCGGACTGGCTTCGGCATTTCCTGCGCGCGCTGCGCGCCGATCTGGCGCTCGCCGAAGGATATTGCACCGATGCGCCATTCGCGTTGCGGTGCGGGCTGACCGTATTCGGCGGCCTGCACGATCCGCATGTCGATATCGACGCGCTGCGCGAATGGCGCCGCTACAGCGACGGACCGTTCTCCCTTCATCGGTTCGACGGCGATCATTTCTTCATCCATGCCCGGGAACGCGAGCTTCAGGATCGCGTGGTCGCGACGCTGGCCGCACAGGCATAGCTTCGATACGGAGAACCGGTCGCGCCGCATCGGCTGCGAGGTCGTCCCGTCACAGCATCACGCGCTCGATCCCGCCATGGTTGGCCCGTGCGACATAATCGGCCATCCAGTTCTCGCCGAGCACCTGGCGCGCGATCTCGACCACGATGTAGTCCGCTTCGAGATTCGCGTCCTCGCCGTAGCGC
>NZ_JAIZRS010000041.1:0-44005 GCF_020419985.1 Burkholderia sp. AU32262 | reverse complement strand
CCCCCCCCCCCCCCCCCCCCCCCCCCCCCCCCCCCCCCCCCCCCCCCCCCCCCCCCCCCCCCCCCCCCCCTGTGGTCGATCGTCGTGTGCCTGTTCTTCGTCGTCGGCGTGGTCGGGATCCTGTCCGCGAACTGCACGACCGACCTGATGCACCGCTATCCGCACAACGCGGGCGCGTCGGCGGCAGTGTTCGGCGCGATGCAGCTGGCGCTCGGTGCGCTCGCGAGCGTCGCGATCGGCGCGCTCGCGGACGGCACGCCGTTCGCCATGGGCGTGACGATCGGCGTTACCGGCGTGTTGTGTTTCGTCGGGCGTTATCTGGTGCTGCGCTGGCACGGACGGCCGGTGAAGGCGGGAGCTTGATTCGCTTGGCGGGATAGGTGGGCGGGCAGGTGTTCGGATGCGTGAACGCAGCCGCGTCGCTAGGTGCTTCTCAGTGTGTCGCGTACGGTAGCTTGTTCACGAGATATCCATGACAATTCGCGGTAACCCCAATACCGCATCTAATTTCCAGTCGACACTTTTCTCTGTCATGGGCTTGAACCGCGGGTTTCCAGGCAGGGTTCGATGCGTCGATAGTCACTCCTGCCCCGTCCCGCCGCCTTTGCGTTGCCAAAGTTGGCGAAGGAGAGCAGGTTTCTCAATGTGCTCGCATCGATTTTAAAAGCCTCCGCCAGAATCCCTTTTGACTGGGGGCTCTTCGCGCTTTTTGTCGGAAGAAAGGTAGTCGAACACAAAATTCGAAATTCCTTCTATTGTGGGTGGACAGTCTGGGTTGTTTATTATTGGCATGTTGAAGTGGCGAAACACCGATAACAAGAATAAGGAGATGTCATCATGATATATTTTAAAATCGTCAAGTATGTTCGTGTTTTTTGACACTTCGCCGCGGTCGATGAATGCAATTTCCCTTACAAAAATGTCGATTACGGTTTCAATGATTTTTTCTTTCGAGGGTGGTGCTTGATGTTTGGTTTCCGTGTCTTGCATCATACGCGCACTTTCCTGTGAGGGCTGCATCAATCACAGTTTGCAATCGAACCGTGCCGCAATAATAACTTCGGGAAAAACCTAACTCCAATGTCGCTGATGATCTGATGATATTTGTGTGCTTGATTGAATTTCCTGTCACTGGATTTCCAAGCAACGATTTTTTGATTGGGATTCCTCCTGCTCCGACTAGAATCGTTGTCCCGGTCAGGCCGTAATACTCTTTTGCGAATTTCCATAGATCTGCTCCGACGGATCCGGTCGATTTTCCCAGGTTGAGGGACGTCGAGGAATATAATAATTCATAGTCGAGCTTGTTTTAGGGGGCAATAATCCCGCTCGTGTTGGTGGGAAATCTGCTGAATTCGAGTGGTAGTTGTGATGTATTGGGTGTGAAATTTCTGTCGATTGATCGATTTATTTCTTTCGTCGCGGAAACATCGCCTAAAAAATAAACTGGTCTGTTTGTCGAGGTGCAATCAGCGCGGCAGACTTTCCAAGCGCTGATTGTTCCACTCTCCATCCAAAATAGCCTGATAGAGCATGCCTAGAGTCAGTGGTGCTTTGTCATATTTTTCTCGGCGTTTTCTGGAGAAAACCATCCGCGCCACTTCAACCAAGCTAAAGCCCTCTCCTGAGAAGTAGCGATTGAACTCAAAATCTTCGACCTGCACCGGAAATTTATCGAAGAAGCTCTCCATAAACTCGATCGCATCGTCACCAGTGATATCCAAATCACCCTCGACGGCATGACCTTTTGTGAGAATTTTTTTGGGACTAACATCGGCCTCCCTTCTCACAAAATCCTCGAACTCGTTCCATGTAAACTGGCTCAAGGCATACCTCTCTCCGCAAACTGGATGAACGTGATGCTGTCGATGCCAACCGGGGTTCCGTGAGAAACGCGTCATTTCTCGCGTCGGACCGGGATGGCGGCATCACGCGGAGTGAAGGAAGTTACCGAGCCTGGGCAACTGCTGACAATTGGACTTGTTCGAAAATGGGCGCATGTACGAACGTAGGACGTCTCGCGTAGGCATAGGCAGAAGGCATCGTCGATACCTGCCGAGCCGCCGTTGTTCGCGCCGGTGCCGCTCATGCGAAACACCCCGAACGCCGGGCTTGAATCCAGCGTTCGGGGTGCCGTGGATCGACGGCGTTTCGCCGAAGCGTCAATCCCGCGCGACGTCCTTCGCCGCCGGCGGCGCGCCGTGGCTCAGCCAGTCGAGCACGTCGGCCGTCTCGTCGTCGCTTGCCCGCGCGCGCCTGCGCTACCGCCTCCGGCAGCTCGCCGTTGGTCGATGCGCGACGGATCGCGACGCCCACCGCGAGGATGTCGATCATCAGCAGATGCAGGATCCGCGAGATCATCGACAGCTGCGACTCGCGCATCCCGATGTGATCGGTTTCGAGCGTGACGGTCGCGCGCGAACGCGATTCTTGCGATGTCCTGGTCCGAATGCGCGAGAGCAGCGAAGAGCGACTACAGCGCATTCGTGAATGCTTGTTCAGATAGCGATTGCCATGCGAAGCCCGCGCGATGCGCGGTGGTTTGCAAAGCGCGGGTCAGCGAGCGCGTGAACGCGGAAGTGAGCGACAGAATACCGGCGATATCACCATCGACCCCGGGGCGCATGACACCGACCAGGTGATGCGCGCGCGGTGTTTTTTGTTCGGTTGCGGCGTGCCGTATCCAGTTGTCGCCGGCAAGCGCCTGCAGGGTGTCTCGTGAAACGATCGGGGCGGGCGCGTGATGCTCCGAGATCAGCACGACTTGTGCCTGACTGTCCCACGCATAGCCGGGTGCGTCGAACAGGAGCTTCGCTGTGTCGACGGCATGTGTCGAAACGAGCACGGTGCGTGCAGTCCCGCGATGTACCGCGGCGCGTGCATGGGCCGCGAGGCCGGCAATATGCAACGGCTGCGACGTATCGTCGCTCGATGACAGTGCGATCGCTTGTTTAGCGGGCGGTACGACAGGAAAGGTCAGGGTCGCGACGGAGGTGAGTGCGCGGGCGAGTACGTCAGCGACGCCGGGCGGTACACCGGCGTCGACGGCGCGCGGTTCGACGTGCCAGCCAATCAGGATGACGTCGGCGGCTGGCGGCGGCAATGGACCGAGTTGCCACTGCGAAAGGGTTGGCGTCTCGCAGACGAGAATCGTGGGGGCGCTCATTGCGTTTTTGCGTGAGGTAATGGCGTGAAGACAGCATCACCCCAGTCATAAATGGTGCCGCCTAGTGTGGCGCCCGCCTGATATCCGGCGTATCCGCCAATCACGCAGCCAGCCAAACCGCCGATTGCCGTGCCAAGCGGTGTTCCCAGGGAGCCGATCGACGCCCCCACAGGTCCTACAGTCTTGCAGCCGATCCACGCGAGCGCCCATCCAGCAGTGACCTCGGATGCACGACGAATGGGTCGACTCGCTACGACAACGGATGCGATGTCAAGCGCAACGCCGAAAATCGCAAGCACACGTCCAGCATGGCGAAAATATTTGGCCGAACGATACGCGACCGCTCCTAATTGCTTGATTGGCGTACGGTCGCTGATACCGAACGTTTCGTACGTGCCTCGTTGATTCCAATGATAATCGACCGTCTTCGTCTGGACGTTGTATCCGTAATCCAGACGGAGATGCTTGCGCCCCGATACGTCCTGGAAAAAAAGCGTGGAGGTCGAGCCTCGCTTGGGCATGGCGCCTCGCGGCCGCAATTCTATGCACAGGCAGGCCCTGCGTGCCGGGTATTGGGATGCGGATGGCGCTCGCCATGCCTATCGAATAAGGGATGCTGCCGGATGCGGGGGCGTTGGGGTCGGACATGGCGGTGTTGATGGTTAATCGAGATACGTTCGGACCCGTGACTTGCGTTGAGAATCGTGCACGGTGCAAAAGATGCTTCCGACCATACTTCGATTTTCGATCAAAGCGCTCTCCTTCAGTAATTCGCGTACCGACGTTACGGGCACGGCAGCCTTGTCACCATTGGCGATGCAGCTCAAATTGCAAAGACGTGGCCTTGTTGCACAGTGTTAATTCGTCGATTCGCCCACTGCGGCACACCAACGCCAAGCGGCTCCCCAATGCAAAACACCCCGAACGCCGGGCCTGAATCCAGCGTTCGGGGTGTCGTTCACCGAGGCGTTTTTTTACCGCTGCCTCAATCCCGCGCGACGTCCTTCGCCGCCGGCGAAGCCCCATGACTCAACCAGTCGAGCGCGTCGGCCGTTTCGTCGTCGGTGGCGCGTGCCCGCGCCTGCGCGACCGCCTCCGGCAGCTCGCCGTTGGTCGATGCGCGACGGATCGCGACGCCCACCGCGAGGATGTCGATCATCAGCAGATGAAGAATTCGCGAGATCATCGACAGTTGCGACTCGCGCATCTCGATGTGGTCGGTCTCGAGCGCGACGGTCGCGCGCTTCGCGAGCGGCGTGTTGCTCGACGTGATCGCGATCACCTTCGCGCCGGCCTGCATCGCGACGTCGAGCACGCGCAGCAGCTCGGGCGCGCGTCCCGACTTCGACACCGCGACGATCACGTCGCCCTTGCCGAGCAGCGCGGCCGATGCGGCCTGCATGTACAGGTCGCCGTACGCGATCGTCGGAATCCCGAAGCGGAAGAATTTGTAGTGCGCGTCCTGCGCGACGATGTTCGAGTTGCCGAGCCCGTAGAACTCGATGCGCCGCGCGCCGTTCAGGATCTCGATCGCGTTCTCGACGTGCTCGAAATTCAGGTGCTCGCGCAGTTGCAGGATCGCGGACACCGTGTTGTCGAGCACCTTCGCGCCGAAGTCGGTGGCCGTATCGCCGAGGTGCACCTGGCTGTGGCTCATCGGGATCGTGCCGGTGAGGCCGGTCGCGAGCTTCAGCTTGAAATCCGACAGCCCCTGGCAGCCGAGCGAGCGGCAGAAGCGGATCACGGTCGGCTGGCTCACGTCGGCCTTGCGCGCGATGTCGACGATCGGATCGTTGATGATCGAGCGCGGATGGTTCAGCGCGAGATCGGCCACGCGGCGCTCGGCCGGCGTCAGCGCGTCGCGCATCTGGCGGATTCGCTCGAACACCGCCGACGACGCGCCGCCGGAACGGTTCGACAACTGTTCCGCGAGAATCGCCGACACACCGAGGAACGCCGGATATTCGGCGGTGATCAGGTACGTCGGGATGTTCTCGAGGTAGTGCGTGAAGCGGCCCTTCGCCTCGAAGCGCGCGCGGAACGACGAGCGCGTGAACAGTTCGCCCAGCTTCAGCGCGACGCCGCCGCCGATGTACACGCCGCCGAGCGCGCCGAGCGTGAGCGCGACGCTGCCCGCGAACGCGCCGAGAATCCCGCAGAAGCATTCGACCGTCTCGAGCGCGAGCGCATCGCCCGCATGCGCGCGCTCGACGATCTCGACCGTGTCGACGGATGCCGCGACGCGCTTCTTGTCGCGCGCGGCGAGTGCGCGATAGATGATCTCCATGCCGGGGCCCGCGCACACGCGCTCGAACGACACGTGCGGAAACTTCTTGCGCGCGTACTGCAGCACCAGATCCTCGCGTTCGTCCTGCGGCGCGAACGACGCGTGGCCGCCCTCGCTGCCGAGCGCGATCCAGCGGTCGTCCGCCGGGATCAGCCCCGACACGCCGAGCCCGGTGCCGGGCCCGAGCAGGCCGATCACGCTGTTCTGGCGCCGCGCGCCGCCGCCCACCTGCACGCGTTGCGCATCGGTCAGGCCCGGCAGCGCCATCGCGAGCGCGGTGAAATCGTTGACGACCAGCAGCGTGTCGAAGCCGAGCGCGCGGCGCGTCGCCTCGATCGAGAAGCTCCAGTCGTGGTTCGTCATCGTGACCTGGTCGCCGTCGACCGGGTTCGCGATCGCGATCGCCGCGTGGTTCACGCGGCTGATCTTCACGTCCTTCAGGTATTTGCGGATCGCATCGGTGATCGTCGGATAGTCGGCGCCGGGATACACGCGGATCTGCGTGATCTCGCCGGGGCCGGTTTCCAGCGCGAAGCGCGCGTTGGTGCCGCCGACGTCTGCGAGCAGGCGCGGGCCGTCGGCATGCTGACCCGCGACGACCGCCTTACTTTGCACACCAGTAGACATCGAGCTGGGTCCCCTTGTCGTTGGCCAGTTGGGAAATCGCGTTCTTCTGCAGCGACGCGGCCGCGGCGTCGAGCACGTCGCGTTTGCGCTCGCCCGCGATCAGCAGGAACAGCCGGTCGACGCGCTTGAGCGCATCGAGCGAATAGCTCACGCGTGCATGCGGCGCCGCGCCCGGATGCACGGCGACGAAGCGTTCCGGCGTCGTGATCGCGTGGTCCCATTCGGGTGCGTCGGCGAAGATCGACGCGGTGTGGCCGTCCTCGCCCATGCCGAGCACCGCGACGCTCGGCACGCGATAGTCGGCGTTTGCGTTCAGCGCGGCGACGTGCGCGTCGAGCGTGCTGCGCGTGTCGACGAGCGGCAGGAAGCGGGCAGGGGCCGCCGCGTGCTGCAGCAGCGTGTCGCGCACGAGTTGCGCGTTGCTGGCCGCGTCGTCGTCCGGCACCCAGCGGTCGTCGACCAGCGTGACGTCGACGCCGGCCCAGTCGAGCGCCGCATGCGACAGCGTGTGCAGGAACGGGCGCGGGCTGGTACCGCCGGACACCGCGAGCAACGGGCGCGCGCGGCCGGCGAGCGCCGCGCGCAGCGCATCGCCGACGGCGCGCGCGAGCGCTTCGCTTTGCGCTTCCTGGGTGTCGAAAGCGTGGATCTCGATCACATCTCCTCCGGACTGCTTTGTCTGTTCAAATCGTACGAATCGTGGGGCACGTTGCCGCGTACGGTGGCGTACGCGGCAACGGTTTGCATCAGTTTTCTTCTTCGAGCCAGCAGGTGTCGTGCTGCGCGAGCATCGCGCTCGACGCGGCCGGCCCCCACGTGCCCGCCGCGTACGGCTTCGGCGGCTTCAGCGTGCGCGCCCATTCGTTCAGGATCGGCTCGACCCACTGCCATGCCGCTTCCTGTTCGTCGCGACGCACGAACAGCGCGAGCCGGCCGTTGATCACGTCGAGCAGCAGGCGCTGGTATGCCTCCATCTGCCCTTCCTTGAAGAACTGGTCGAACGCGAGGTCGAGGTGCACGCTGGCGAGGTTCATCCCTTCGCCCGGCTGCTTCGCGAGGCAATACAGGCGGATCGTCTCGTTCGGCTGCAGCCGGATCACGAGGCGGTTCGAACCGGGGCGCAGCGCGGTCGGCCCGAGCGCCGAATGCGGCACCGGGCGGAAGTTGACGACGATCTCCGCGACGCGGTCGGCCAGCCGCTTGCCGGTGCGCAGGAAGAACGGCACGCCGGCCCAGCGCCAGTTCTCGATCTCGACCTTCAGCGCGACGAAGGTCTCGGTCTGGCTGTCGGGCTTCACGCCCGGCTCGGTCGCGTAGGCCGGCACCTGCGCGCCCTTGATCACGCCCGCATGATACTGGCCGCGCACGGCAACCTTGCCGATGTCGCGCGGATCGATCGGCTTCAGCGCGCGCAGCACGCGCAGCTTCTCGTCGCGCACCGAGTCGGAATCCATCGAGTGCGGCGGCTCCATCGCGACGATCGACAGCAACTGCAGCAAGTGGTTCTGCACCATGTCGCGCAGCGCGCCCGTATTGTCGTAGAAGTCGCCGCGCGCCTCGACGCCGAGCTCCTCGGCGATCGTGATCTGGATGCTCTCGACCCATTCGCGGCGCCACAGCGGCTCGAACAGCGCATTGCCGAAGCGCAGCGCGAGCAGGTTCTGTACCGGCTCCTTGCCGAGGTAGTGGTCGATCCGGTAGATCTGGCCTTCCGCGAAGATCTCGCCGACCGCGTCGTTGATCGCGTTCGACGATTTCAGGTCGTAGCCGAGCGGCTTCTCGAGCACGATGCGCGAGTCTTCGTTCAGGCCGACCGAGGCGAGCGCCTTGCAGATCGGCACGAACAGCGACGGGCCCGTCGCGAGATAGAACACGCGGATGCCGGGCAGCGACGCCACCGCGTCGCGCAGCACGCCGTAGTCTTCCGCGCGGCCGAGATCGAGGTGCACGTAGTCGATGCGATCGAGGAAGGACTTCCACGCGGCGTCGTCGAACGCGTTGCCGGCCGCCTTCGCCGCATGCGGCTTCACGTGCGTGTCGACCCATTCGAGATAGGCTGCCCGATCCGATTCGTGTCGCGCCACGGCGACGATCCGGCCGCTCGCCGCCAGCATGTTCGCGCGGTGCGCTTCGAACAGCGCGGGCAGGATCTTGCGCATCGACAAATCGCCGGTGCCGCCGAAAAGTACGAAGGTAAAGCTGGAATCGGTATGCATGTGTCTCCGCCGTGTTGGGGTGCCCGGAAGCGATCCGTAGTGCGATAAAAATATTTTTGACACTGAATTGTAGTTTAACTACAATCCGCCGCAAGGGGTAGCACCTGGGCGAAGAAAAAAAGAAGTGCGGTCGATGAACTGCGCGAGCTTCGCCTTCGGGAGCGCCTTGTGCCGAATGTTATCGGACATTGGCGGTGCGCATCGTCGGCGCGCCGTCGGCCCCGGGCTCGCGTCGCATCATCGCGGCGGGCCAGAAACACAAAGAGGAGACACGCCGTTGAATCTCGATTCACGCTTTCTGTAAGAGCCCGGCCGGTCATCGGCCCCGTACGCTGCATGCGTCCCGCGGCTCGATTTCCCCGTCGTTATCAAGAAGCCGGTTCCTGGTCAGGGAACCTCACGAGTTGATTCAGTCTGGAGGAGATAAGTAATGAAAGTTCGCTCGATCATGGGCGCGCTCTGCGCCGCAGGCCTGATGGCTGGCGCCGTGGCGGCGCAGGCAGCCGAGAACGTAACCGTGCTGCACTGGTGGACCTCGGGCGGCGAGTCGAAGGCCGTCGGCGTGCTGAAGGACGACCTGCAGAAGCAGGGCTACGTGTGGAAGGATTTCGCGGTCGCGGGCGGCGCTGGCGCCGCGGCGATGACCGCGCTGAAGACCAAGGTGATCAGCGGCGATTCTCCGTCGGCCGCGCAGATCAAGGGCCCGCTGATCCAGGACTGGGCCGACCAGGGCGTGCTCGTCAACATCGACTCGGCCGCCGGCGACTGGAAGCAGAACCTGCCGCCGGAAATCGACAAGATCATCAAGTACAAGGGCCATACCGTCGCCGCGCCGTTCTCGGTGCACCGCGTCAACTGGCTGTACATCAACAAGGCTGCGCTCGACAAGGTCGGCGCGAAGGTGCCGACCACCTGGCCTGAATTCTTCGCGGTGGCCGACAAGCTGAAGGCCGCGGGCATCCAGCCGATCGCGATGGGCGGCCAGCCGTGGCAGGACCTGACGCTGTGGGAGGACGTCGTGCTGTCGCAGGGCCCGGCGTTCTACAAGAAGGCGCTGGTCGACCTCGACCAGGCGACGCTGACGTCGCCGCAGATGGTGTCGGTATTCGACACGGTGCGCAAGATCCAGGGCTACTTCGATACCGGCCGTAACGGCCGCGACTGGAACCTCGCGACCGCGATGGTCATCAACGGCAAGGCCGGCATGCAGTTCATGGGCGACTGGGCGAAGGGCGAGTTCGAGAACGCGGGCAAGAAGTCGGGCAAGGACTACATCTGCGCACCGGTGCCGGGCACGGCGAACGCGTACACGTTCAACGTCGATTCGTTCGTGTTCTTCCAGCAGAAGGGCGAGAAGAACGCGACGCCGGGCCAGCTCGCGCTCGCGAAGACGATCATGACGCCGGACTTCCAGGAGCAGTTCAGCCTGCTGAAGGGCTCGGTGCCGGTGCGTCTCGGCGTGAAGATGGACAAGTTCGACGACTGCGCGAAGAAGTCGTATGCCGACGAGCAGACCGCGATCAAGTCGGGCGGTTTCGTGCCGTCGCTCGCGCACGGCATGGCGCAAGGCGACGCGACCGCCGGCGCGATCACGGACGTCGTGACGAAGTTCATGAACTCGCAGCAGGATTCGAAGAGCGCGGTCGCCGCGCTCGCGAAGGCCGCGAAGGTCAAGTAACGCGCGCCAGGCGCCCGGCCGGACACGCTTCATCGGCCGGGCGTTTTTGCATGTGCAGCAAACGGGCTCGCCCGCGAGCCCGTGCCGTACCCGGCGCCGGCCAGGCCTGCGTCGCCCTCGTTCCAGGAGTCGAATCAAGTGGCTGCCCCTCTTAGCGGAAACGGATCCGGCGCTGCCGCCGCACGGCGTACGTCGCCGATGTCGGCCTTCGCCGATCGCTGGATCCCGAAGCTCGTGCTCGCGCCGAGCGTCGCGATCGCCGTCGTGTTCATCTACGGCTTCATCCTGATTACCGGCTATCTGTCGCTGACCAACTCGCGGCTGTTGCCCAACTACGAATTCGACGGCTTCGGCCGTTACACGGACCTGTTCCAGAACGACGTGTGGTGGACCTCCGCCGCGAACCTCGGCTGGTTCGGGATCCCGTTCATCGCGATCTGCGTCGCGCTCGGGCTGTTCCTCGCGATCCTGCTCGACCAGCGGATCCGCAACGAAGGCGCGCTGCGCGCGATCTTCCTGTACCCGATGGCGCTGTCGTTCATCGTCACGGGCACCGCGTGGCAGTGGATCCTGAACCCCGGCCTCGGCCTCGAGAAGGTGATGCACGACTGGGGCTGGACGAGCTTCTCGTTCGGCTGGCTCGACGATCCGGACAAGGCGATCTTCTGCGTGGTGATCGCGGCCGTGTGGCAGTCGACCGGCTTCGTGATGGCGCTGTTCCTCGCGGGGCTGCGCGGCGTCGACGGCGAGATCTTCAAGGCCGCGCAGGTCGACGGCGCGACGCTGCCGACCATCTACCGCAAGATCGTGATCCCGAGCATGCGCCCGGTGTTCTTCTCGGTGCTGCTGATCCTCTGCCACATCACGATCAAGACCTTCGACCTCGTCGTCGCGCTGACGGCGGGCGGCCCGGGCACGTCGTCGTCGCTGCCGGCCATGTTCATGTACACGTTTTCGTTCAACCGCGGCCAGCTCGGGCTCGGCGCGGCGTCCTCGGTGATGATGCTCGCGACCGTGGTCGCGGTGCTGGTGCCGCTGATGTATATGGAATCGAGGAGCACCCGCAATGCAGCCTAAGATGACGATCAGCCGGGCAGTGATCTATGCGGCACTGATCCTGTTCGCGCTGTATTTCCTGTTTCCGATCTACGTGATGCTGTCGACGTCGTTCAAGGACCTCGACCAGCTGCGCACCGGCAACCTGCTGACGCCGCCCACCACGTGGACCGTCGACCCGTGGGTGAAGGCATGGAGCGGGGCGTGTACCGGCGTGCGCTGCGACGGGATGAAGCCGTTCTTCCTGAACTCGCTGCAGATGGTGATCCCGGCCGTGCTGATCTCGTCGCTGATCGGCGCGTTCAACGGCTACGTGCTCACCCACTGGCGCTTTCGCGGTGCGGACGCGCTGTTCACGATGATGCTGGTCGGCTGCTTCATTCCGTTCCAGGTGATCCTGCTGCCGATGGCGCGCCTGCAGGGGATGCTCGGCCTCGCGAACACGATTCCGGGCCTCGTGTTCGTGCACGTCGTGTACGGGATCGCGTTCACGACGATGTTCTTCCGCAACTTCTACGTGAGCGTGCCGGCCGAACTCGTGAAGGCCGCGCGCATCGACGGCGCCGGCTTCTTCACGATCTTCACGAAGATCCTGCTGCCGGTGTCGCTGCCGATCTTCATGGTGTGCCTGATCTGGCAATTCACGCAGATCTGGAACGACTTCCTGTTCGGGATCGTGTTCTCCGGCGTCGATTCGATGCCGATCACGGTCGCGCTGAACAACCTCGTCAACACGTCGACGGGCGTGAAGGAATACAACGTCGACATGGCCGGCGCGATCATCGCCGCGCTGCCGACGCTGCTCGTCTACATCGTCGCCGGCCGCTACTTCGTGCGCGGGCTGACGGCAGGCGCGGTGAAGGGGTAAGCGCGGCTTTTCCGATACGACGAACCGGCCGCGCACCCCGCGCGGCGCATCGAAACGAACCCGACGCGGCGCCGGCGTGCGCCGCGCGAGACGAGACAGAGGATTCACAGCATGGCAAGCCTTTCCATCCGTGACGTGTACAAGACCTACCCGAACGGGGTGCCGGTCCTGAAGGGTGTCGACATCGAGATCGAGGACGGACAGTTCCTGATCCTGGTCGGCGGCTCGGGCTGCGGGAAATCGACGCTGCTCAACATGATCGCCGGGCTCGAGACGGTCACGAGCGGCGAGATCTGCATCGACGGCAAGGTCGTCAACGATCTGTCGCCGAAGGATCGCGACATCGCGATGGTGTTCCAGTCGTACGCGCTGTATCCGTCGATGACGGTGCGCGAGAACATCTCGTTCGGGCTGAACATCCGCAAGGTGCCGAAGAACGAGCAGCAGCAGATCGTCGACCGCGTGTCGGCGATGCTGCAGATCCAGCATCTGCTCGACCGCAAGCCGGGCCAGCTGTCGGGCGGTCAGCGCCAGCGCGTCGCGATGGGCCGCGCGCTTGCACGCGATCCGTCGCTGTTCCTGTTCGACGAACCGCTGTCGAACCTCGACGCGAAGCTGCGTATCGAGATGCGCGCGGAAATCAAGCTGCTGCACCAGCGCCTCGGCACGACGATCGTCTACGTGACGCACGACCAGATCGAGGCGATGACGCTCGGCGACCGGATCGCGGTGATGAAGGACGGCGTGGTCCAGCAGTTCGGTGCGCCGCAGGATATCTACGATTCGCCGTCGAACCTGTTCGTCGCGGGCTTCATCGGCGCGCCGCCGATGAACTTCATCAACGGCCGTCTGGTCGAGCAGGGCAGCGGCATCGCGCTCGAGATCGACACGGGCCTCGCGCGCAGCGCGCTGAACCTGCCGTTCGACGCGGCGAAGCTGAAGTCGCACGTGGGCCGCGAGGTGATTCTCGGGTTGCGCCCGGAGCGCATCACCGACGCACGCAACGCACATCACGGCGAGGCGTCGAAGCTGCAGCCGATCGACGTGCGCGTCGACGTGACCGAGCCGACCGGGCCGGACACGCACGTGTTCGCGCAGGTGAACGGCAAGCGGATCGTGAGCCGCGTGCATCCGGCCGCGAACCCGCAGCCGGGGCAGACGCAGTCGCTGCTGTTCGACGTGTCGAAGGCCGTGCTGTTCGATCCGGCGTCGGAAGAACGGATTGCGTGAGGCACTGGATGCGCTGAATGAAGAAGGGGCCGTTTCGAAACGGCCCCTTTCGTCTGTGCATGCCGGTGCCGCGTCAATGCGGCAACCGCACGTCGAACTTGAACGTCGCGAGCCGCGCGGCGAGGATGAAGCCGGTCGCGAGCAGCACGCTGTATGGAGGCAATCACGGACTCGGCAATGACAAGAGATACGAACCGATCGCATGCATGAGCGGCATGAACAGAAGGCACGCGAAGACGGCCGGAAAATAAAATCTCGAGCGGCGGACGGTGGAGAACAGGCCGGCCACGGCGACGACCAGACAAACGGTCGCGAGTGTACCGAACAGGTCGCTATCTGCGATTACCGAAAAGAACGCACGCATCCTTGCCTCGGCATTACTGATTGAATGCAGCGAAATTCCAGCGATACAGCTGGAATTGCTTTAGAAAGTCCTTCACTTCGGCGCCTGTGGTCTCGTTTCTGTAGTCCCACCCTTCCTCGCCGGGGGTGTAGTACCCGTTTTCGACGCTCATACCTGCATAACTGGCGCTTTGCGGATCTGCACGATTGTGGTCGAATATCCTCATGATCGTCGTGAATGGACGGACGATCACACCGCTCGAATTGCCCTGCATGATCGAAACGGACGAGGGCGAGGTGCGCGTGACCAACTGAACGTGATGCCCGATGCCTGCGCGATCATTGGCCTGTACGAGCATGTCTCCCGCGCGGAGCGACTCGGCCGTCGTAAGTCGTACGGTATTCGAACCGGTGCGTTGTGTGTCCGGTGCGCCGAAAGTCAGCGCGACCATCTCGGCGAAACCGTACATCGTCGAATCGTATCGCTGGTGTTCCGATTCGCCGTAGATTTCCATGTTTCGATAACTGCGCACACCGGTGGTCAACTTGAGCGGCAACCCGCGCAGGGCCGCGAACTGGACGAGTAACCGTAGCGCGAAGTCCTCGCATGTAAATCGATTCTCACGCGTACTGCCGTTGCGGTCCCAGTACGTTTCCTTCTGCAGCTGTTGTGCCAGTTGCGGAATTGCGCGCTGGTATTCGCCGACGTCGGCGTCGGTCCATCTGCGGACCGTTTTCCAGAATGTCTTGAATCGGACGGTGACGGGTTTCGGCGACGGGTCGTTTGTCGGCGTGGTCTTACGTGCCGCGATCCGTTTGTATCGATTGCCTTCAGGAGAAATGTGGACGCGTTCGGGCATGACTATTCCGCGAGATAGATCGTGATGTTTTCGGCACAGGAAGTGGACGCGAGCAAGTGCGTTTGTCCGTGCGCGTCCGTTCGTCCGTATTCAAACGCCCCGGTGTCTCGCTGCAATGCGTAAGCGACGTCGCTCAGCGGGGTACCCGCGGTGTCCCGAAGAATGAAGCGATCGGTGTAGACGAGCTGGGCCGTTGGCGTGACCGTATCTGTTGCGACGAGCACGGATTCGATGCCAATGTTGCAATCCGAAGCGTCTATTTTCCATCGACGGCCGTATCGGGAAATGATGCGGGGAGGGCGCTCACAGCCACATCTGACCCAATCGTTGCTCAGGGCTTGAACTCGTCCCGCGGAAGTGAAGTCGCGCAGTCGCTTTTTGCTCGGCGCGCCAGGGGCCGCCTCAATTGTCCCGACGCTCTCGCATGTGCTGCACCACGCGCGTTGTCCGACGAACGTGATTTTCCGGCGTTTGCCGTCGTCATCGACGATCGTTCCGCACTTACCGCCATCGAGTACGTAGCCGCCGCTATCCAGCGGATCGCCTTCAACTACCGCGTAAAAAATAGTCATGCCGCACCCGTTCGCGTTTGTCGGGCGAAACGTAGCACGGGGTTGTCGATTGCGAAAGGGAATTGTAAAAAACTGTGTCCGATCGATCGGGCGTTTTCGGATCACCGGCGTGCGGCGACGAGAAGCCGGTTTCGACGGCCCCTCGTGCCTCAAACAATGCCCGGATTCAATGCGGCAACCGCACGTCGAACTTGAACGTCGCGAGCCGCGCGGCGAGGATGAAGCCGGTCGCGAGCAGCACGCTGTACACCGAGTCGAACTGCAGCCACACGAGCAGCAGGTAGAACCAGCAGCCGACGAACGCGCAGGTCGCGTACGGCCGCGAATCGCGCAGGATCAGCGGGATGTCGTTGCACAGCACGTCGCGGACGATCCCGCCGACCACGCCGGTAATCACGCCCATCATCACCGCGATGAAGCGCGGCATTTCGGCGTCGAGTGCGATCGACGTGCCCGAGATGCTGAAGATGCCGAGCCCGATCGCGTCGGCAATCAGCAGCAGCCGTTCGGCCGACAGCCGCGACAGCATCCGCAGCACGAACGGCGCGAACAGCGCGAGCACGAAGATCGCGATCACGTAGTCGTCGTGCACGACCCAGTAGAACGGCCGGCGCTCGAGCAGGATGTCGCGCAGCGTGCCGCCGCCGAAGGCGGTCGCGAGCGCGACGACGAACGTGCCGACCGAGTCGAGGCGGTTCTTGCGTGCCTCGATGAACCCCGAAATCGCGAATGCGAGCGTGGCGATCGCCTCCAGTACTGCGATCGCGAGCGTCAGCCTAGGATGCGGCACGCGGCCCCCGGTCGGCCGGCGTCGCATGCGGCTGCAGCAGCACGAGCACCGCGCCCGCGCCGCCGTCGTGGCCGCGCGCCTCGCAGAATGCGATCACTTCCTCCTTCTGCACGAGCCAGGCGCGCACCTTGCCCTTCAGCACGGGTTCCTTGCCGATCGAGCCGAGCCCCTTGCCGTGGATCACGCGCAGGCAGCGCAGCCCTTTCTTGCCGGCTTCGCGGATGAATTCGGCGAGCGCGTCGCGCGCCTCGTCGCGCCGCATGCCGTGCAGATCGATCTGTGCCTGCACGATCCACGCACCGCTCCTCAGCCTGCGCACGACGTCGCGGCTGATGCCGGGGCGGTGGTAATACAGCGAGTCGTCGCTGTCGAGCAGCGTCTCGGGATCGAACTCGTCGGACAGCGTCGCGTTCAGCACGGCTTGCTCGTCGCGCTGCGTCTGCTTCGGCACCGGGTCGGGCGGCGTGCGGCCCGACGACGCGCGCGGCGGCGCGTTCAGCGGCCGGATCGCGCCGATCTCGTTGCGGAACAGATTCGCGTCGGCTTCCGCCTTGCGCTCGGCCTTCTCGGTTTCGATGCGCGCGCGTTCGCGACGATCGGCTTCGCCTTGCAGCGACTTGCGCAACGCGCCGAGGCCCGCGAGGCCCTGGCCGCGCAACGCGGCCGCGTCGAGGGCGGGCGGCGGCGCCTCGGGCGCCGGGGTCACGGGGCGGGCGGCGATCTTCCGCTTCGCGGGATCGCTCGGGTGGGGCTGGTTCTTCGCCATGATTCGGTAACGGGGCAGGCGCGTTCGGGCGCGCGGGCAGAAAAAAAGCCGCTGCGCGGCGGCAGCGGCTTTCCGGTCGAGCCCGCTTCGCGGCAGCGGACGCCATTGTAGCGCCCGCCGCGGCGAGGCTCCCGGCTTACTTCTTGTCGTGCAGGCTCTCGAGGTAGCGCTGCGCGTCGAGCGCGGCCATGCAGCCCGTGCCCGCGCTGGTGATCGCCTGGCGATACACGTTGTCCTGCACGTCGCCTGCCGCGAACACGCCCGGCACGCTCGTCGACGTCGCGTTGCCTTGCAGGCCGCTCTTCGTCAGGATGTAGCCGTCCTTCATTTCGAGCTGGCCCTGGAACAGGTCGGTGTTCGGCTTGTGGCCGATCGCGACGAACACGCCCTGCACGTGCAGGTCTTCCGTCGCGCCGGTCTTCACGTTCTTGATGCGCAGGCCCGTGACGCCCGACTCCTCGCCGGTCACTTCGTCGAGCACGTGATCCCACTTGATGTCGACGACGCCTTCCTTCTGCTTCTCCAGCAGGCGGTCGATCAGGATCGGCTCCGCGCGGAACTTGTCGCGGCGGTGGATCACGGTGACCTTCTTCGCGATGCCGGTCAGGTACAGCGCTTCCTCGACGGCCGTATTGCCGCCGCCGATCACCGCGACTTCCTGGTTGCGGTAGAAGAAGCCGTCGCAGGTCGCGCAGGCGGACACGCCCTTGCCCATGAACGCTTCCTCGGACGGCAGGCCGAGATACTGCGCGGATGCGCCGGTCGCGATGATCAGCGAGTCGCACGTGTATTCGCCCGAGTCGCCGATCAGGCGGATCGGCTTTTCGTGCAGCTTCGCGGTGTGGATGTGGTCGAAGACGATTTCGGTGTTGAAGCGCTCCGCGTGCTCCTGGAAGCGCGCCATCAGTTCCGGGCCTTGCACGCCCTTCGCGTCCGCCGGCCAGTTTTCGACATCGGTCGTGGTCATCAGCTGGCCGCCCTGCGCGATGCCGGTGATCAGCACCGGGGACAGATTGGCGCGTGCTGCGTAGACGGCGGCCGTGTAGCCGGCGGGGCCGGAACCGAGAATCAGGACTTTGGCGTGTTTGGGCGTGGACATATGCGAATCCGTAAAAGGCGGCCGCGGCGGGCGGGGTAGGGCTCGCCGTACGATCCGGGTTGACCGGGATGCCGTCATAGATGGGTATCAGACGCGCATTATAAAGGCCCCGTTGCTGCGCTGCCGAACGAGAGTTTCAATCGTGGCGATAGCGTTTGGCGGCCTGTCGTCCGTACCGGGGCGGCGGGGCGGGCGGCGGTTTGCCATGTGGCGGCGCGTTGTCGCAGGGGCGGGCATCCGGCCGGCTGGCAGCCGCCGGCCGCGCCGGTTGGGCGCCCCGTTCCCGCCATGTAACCGTCATTTACACTTGGCGGCGCGATGCAGCGTTTACAATAAGCGCGATCGAACGACAGGCGGGCGCACGGCCCGTCCTCTTTATACGGATTCATGGCAAAAGCTCCTTATTCCGCCCAGGCACAGGCGTTGCCGCACCGGATGTCGAAGCTCCTCACGGAGATCCGCTGGATTCTCCAGGTCGCGCTCTGCGCCTTTCTGGTGATGGCCCTGCTGAGCTACAGCCGGCGCGATCCGAGCTGGACGCATGCCGCCCAGGTCGATCACATCTCGAACTGGGCCGGCCGCGTCGGCGCGTGGACCGCCGACATCATCCTGCTGCTGTTCGGCCTGTCGGCCTACTGGCTGATCGTGCCGCTCGGGCGGCGCATCGCCGTCAACTACCGCCGCATCACGCGTCACGAGGCGATTCCCGACGAACCGGAGCGGCCGATCGGCTGGCTCACCGAAATCTTTGCGTTCGTGCTGGTCGTGCTCGCCTGCGACGGCATCGAGGCGTTGCGCATGTGGTCGCTGAAGGTGCAGTTGCCGCGCGCGCCGGGCGGCGTCGTCGGCGAGGCCGTCGCGGGCGCGATGTCGCATGCGTTCGGCTTCACGGGCGGCACGCTGCTGCTGCTGATCGCGCTCGCGATCGGCCTGTCGCTGTATTTCCGCTTCTCATGGCTGTCGGTCGCCGAGCGCGTCGGCGGCGCGATCCTGTCCGCCGTCAACGTCGCGAAGCTGCGCCGCGAGGCCGAGCGCGACCGCAAGCTCGGCGAGGCCGCGGCGGTGCGCCGCGAAGGCAAGGTCGAAGAGGAGCGCGTGCGCATCGAGGATCACGAGCCGGTGACGATCGTGCCGCCGGTCGTCACGCCGGCGAAGTCCGAGCGCGTCGAGCGCGAGCGCCAGGTGCCGCTCTTTACCGACCTGCCCGGCGATTCGACGCTGCCGCCGGTGTCGCTGCTCGACCCGGCGCCGAAGACGCAGGAAGCGATTTCCGCCGATACGCTCGAATTCACGTCGCGCCTGATCGAGAAGAAGCTGAAGGACTTCGGCGTCGAGGCGAGCGTCGTCGCCGCGTATCCGGGCCCGGTCGTCACGCGCTACGAAATCGAGCCGGCCACCGGCGTGAAGGGCAGCCAGATCGTCAACCTCGCGAAGGATCTCGCGCGTTCGCTGTCGCTCGTGTCGATCCGCGTGGTCGAGACGATTCCCGGCAAGAACTACATGGCGCTCGAGCTGCCGAACCAGCGCCGCCAGACGGTGCATCTGTCCGAGATCATCGGCTCCGAGGTGTATGCGGCCGCGCCGTCGGCGCTGACGCTGAGCCTCGGCAAGGACATCGGCGGCAAGCCGGTGTGCGCGGATCTCGCGAAGATGCCGCACTTGCTCGTGGCCGGCACGACCGGCTCGGGCAAGTCGGTCGGGATCAACGCGATGATCCTGTCGCTGTTGTACAAGGCCACCGCCGAGCAGGTGCGCCTGATCCTGATCGATCCGAAGATGCTCGAAATGAGCGTCTACGAAGGCATTCCGCACCTGCTGTGCCCGGTCGTCACCGACATGCGCCAGGCCGGCCATGCGCTGAACTGGACGGTCGCGGAGATGGAGCGCCGCTACAAGCTGATGAGCAAG
Source organism: Burkholderia sp. AU32262 (assembly GCF_020419985.1). Classification (NCBI taxonomy): domain Bacteria; kingdom Pseudomonadati; phylum Pseudomonadota; class Betaproteobacteria; order Burkholderiales; family Burkholderiaceae; genus Burkholderia; species Burkholderia sp. AU32262. The sequence goes on along the minus strand of NZ_JAIZRS010000041.1, from coordinate 24,540 downwards.
CTCGGCGTGCGCAACCTTGCGGGCTACAACAACAAGATCGACGATGCGGCCAAGCGCGAGGAGAAGATTCCGAACCCGTTCAGCCTGACGCCGGACGATCCCGAGCCGCTCGGCCGCCTGCCGAACATCGTCGTCGTGATCGACGAGCTGGCCGACCTGATGATGGTCGTCGGCAAGAAGGTCGAGGAACTGATCGCGCGGATCGCGCAGAAGGCGCGTGCGGCCGGCATCCACCTGATCCTCGCGACGCAGCGCCCGTCGGTCGACGTGATCACGGGCCTGATCAAGGCGAACGTGCCGACGCGGATCGCGTTCCAGGTGTCGTCGAAGATCGACTCGCGCACGATCCTCGACCAGATGGGCGCCGAATCGCTGCTCGGCATGGGCGACATGCTCTATCTGCCGCCGGGTAGCGGGTTGCCGGTGCGCGTGCACGGCGCGTTCGTCGCCGACGACGAAGTGCATCGCGTCGTCGAGAAGCTCAAGGAGCAGGGCGAGCCGAATTACGTCGAGGGCCTGCTCGAGGGCGGCACCGCCGACGGCGACGAGGGCTCGGCCGGTGCGGGAACCGGCGAAGGCGGCGGCGAGTCTGATCCGCTGTACGACCAGGCGGTCGAGATCGTCATCAAGAACCGCCGCGCGTCGATCTCGCTCGTGCAGCGTCATCTGCGGATCGGCTACAACCGCGCGGCGCGGCTGCTCGAGCAGATGGAGCAGTCGGGGCTCGTGTCGGCGATGTCGTCGAGCGGCAACCGCGAAATTCTTGTGCCGGCGCGCGACGCGGAATGAGTCCGCGGCGCCCGCAGCGCCGGCCACCCAGGGAGAAAACCGCAATATGCAGCAACTTTCGTTCGTCCCTTCCCTTCGTTCGACGCGGCGCTGGCTCGGCGCGGCGCTCGCCGGCGCATCGCTGATGCTCGCGGCGACGCACGCGTTCGCGGGCGGCACCGAGCAACTGAAGGCCTTCGTGTCGCAGGTGCGTTCGGCGAAGGGCGATTTCACGCAGCAGATCGTCAAGGCGCCCGCCAAGGGCGCGAGCGCCGCGCAGGCCGCGCCGAAGCCCACCGACAATTCGAGCGGCACGTTCGTGTTCGCGCGGCCGGGCAAGTTCATCTGGACGTATCAGAAGCCGTACCAGCAGGTGCTGCAGGCCGACGGCGACAAGCTCTACGTGTACGACCGCGACCTGAACCAGGTCACCGAGCGCAAGCTGAACGGCGCGCTGGGCGCGAGCCCGGCCGCGATCCTGTTCGGCAGCAACGATCTCGACAAGAGCTACACGCTGCGCGATGCGGGCGAGAAGGGCGGCATCGAGTGGCTCGAGATGCTGCCGAAGGCGCAGGACACGCAGTTCCAGCGGATCGGCATCGGCTTCCGCAACGGCACGCTCGCCGCGATGGAGTTGCACGACGTGTTCGGCAACGTCACGCTCTTGACCTTCACGAACATCCAGACGAACCCGTCGCTGAAGGGCGATACGTTCAAGTTCGTGGTGCCGAAGGGTGCGGACGTGATCAACGGCTGACGTTCGTTGCGCCGTTTTCCCGACACGGGCCTGCCGTCAACGGCAGGCCCGTGTTGTTTGGGGGCGCGTGCAACAGACGCGAGTACCGGCGCGGGCACCAGATGCGTGTACCAGCCCCGGCGGCGCGCTCGCTCGGCTGTCATAATGTCGGGTCCGGCGGCCGGTTCGGCCGCTACCGTTTGATGTGGAGCGAGGGTTCATGTCCGACCTGTTTCAAGTCGAGCCGCGCCGCCCGCTCGCCGAGGCGCTGCGGCCGAAAACGCTCGCCGAGGTGATCGGCCAGACGCATTTGCTGGGCGAAGGCAAGCCGCTGCGGCTCGCGTTCGAATCCGGCAAGCCGCATTCGATGATCCTGTGGGGGCCGCCCGGCGTCGGCAAGACGACGCTCGCGCGGCTCACCGCGCTCGCGTTCGACTGCGAATTCATCGCGCTGTCCGCGGTGCTCGGCGGCGTGAAGGACATCCGCGAGTCGATGGAGCAGGCGAAGGACACGCTGAACCGCACCGGCCGCCACACGATCCTGTTCGTCGACGAGATCCACCGTTTCAACAAGGGGCAGCAGGATGCGCTGCTGCCGTTCGTCGAATCGGGCCTCGTGACCTTCATCGGCGCGACGACCGAAAACCCGAGTTTCGAGGTCAATTCGGCGTTGCTGTCGCGGGCGCAGGTGTACGTGCTGAAATCGCTGAACGACGACGAGATGCGCCAGTTGCTCAAGCGTGCGCAGGAAATCGCGCTCGACGGCCTCGCGTTCGACGACAAGGCGGTCGATACGCTGATCGGCTATGCGGACGGCGACGCGCGCCGCTTCCTGAACCTGCTCGAACAGGCGCAGACGGCGGCGACGTCGGCCGGCGTCGCGACGATCGATGCCGATTTCGTCGGCAGCGCGATGACGCTGAATGCGCGCCGCTTCGACAAGGGCGGCGACAACTTCTACGACCAGATTTCGGCGCTGCACAAGTCGGTGCGCGGCTCGAGCCCGGACGGCGCGCTGTATTGGTTCTGCCGGATGATCGACGGCGGCGCGGATCCGAAGTATCTCGCGCGGCGCATCGTCCGGATGGCGTGGGAAGACATCGGTCTGGCCGATCCGCGCGCGTTGCAGGTGGCGAACGACGCGGCCGAAACCTACGAGCGGCTCGGCTCGCCGGAAGGCGAGCTCGCGCTCGGGCAGGCCGTCATCTATCTCGCGTGCGCGGCGAAGAGCAACGCCGGGTACAACGCGTTCAACCAGGCGATGGCGTTCGTGAAGCAGGACAAGTCGCGCGAGGTGCCCGTGCATCTGCGCAACGCGCCGACCAAGCTGATGAAGGAACTCGGCTACGGCCACGCCTATCGTTACGCGCACGACGAGCCGAACGCGTACGCGGCCGGCGAGACGTATCTGCCGGACGGAATGCGCGAGCCGCGCTGGTACCAGCCGGTGCCGCGCGGGCTCGAATCGAAGATCGCCGAGAAGCTCGCGTGGCTGCGCGAGCTCGATCGCGAGGCGGGCAAGAAGGACTGATCGGACTGATGGCGCCGCGCGGGCCGGTTCGATCCGCGCAGCCGTGGACGCATCAGCGCTTGCGGCCCGGCTGCTGTTTCTTCCAGTATTCGAACGGCTCTTCGTGGCATTCGATATCGAGTTCGGCGACCCGCGCATGCAGGCGTTCCTGCGCGTCGGCGATCGCGAGGTTGTAGATCGCCGGTGCGATCTCCTGAATGAAGAAATGGAGCAGCGCGCCGGCCTGGATGTTGCCGATCGGCTCGTCCATGTTTTCCGTGAAATAACGTTGCAGCGACGTGATCGCGCGGTCGCGCACGTCCTTGTCGAGTTCGATGGTCATCGGATTCCTTCGCGTGCTGTGACGCGGAGCCGGCGCTCCGCCTGATACGGTTGCCGCCCGCCGGGGCGGACATGTTGCGATCCGTCATGACGACGCGCGCGGCAATTCGCCGTCCGCCGATGCGGCGGCCCGGCAATGCGATACTGCCATGGCCGGCCGTTTGCGGCATTGTCCGTCCGGCCAACGCCGTGGCGGCCGCGGGGTGCGTTAGAATTCCCGTCTTACACAACGATTTTCCAAGTCCTCCCATGCTCGACATCCAGTTGCTGCGCAAAGACCTCGACGGCGTCGCCAAGCGCCTCGCCGATCGCGGCTACACCCTCGACGTCGCCGCGTTCTCCGCACTCGAAGCGGAACGCCGTGCGATCCAGACCCACACCGAAGAGCTCCAGGCGCGCCGCAACAGCTTGTCGAAGCAGATCGGCGCGATGAAGGGGAAGGGCGAGGACACGTCGGCCGTGATGGCCGAGGTCGGCGGGATCGGCGACGAAATGAAGGCGTCGGAAGCCAGGCTCGGCGACATCCAGGCGCGCCTGTCCGAGCTGATGCTGGGCATGCCGAACGTCGCGCACGAAAGCGTGCCGGTCGGCAAGGACGAAGCCGACAACGTCGAGGTGCGCCGCTGGGGCACGCCGCGCCAGTTCGACTTCGCGGTGAAGGATCACGTCGACGTCGGCACGCCGCTCGGCCTCGATTTCGAGACGGGCGCGAAGCTCGCCGGCGCGCGCTTCACGATGCTGCGCGGCCCGATCGCGCGCCTGCATCGCGCACTCGCGCAGTTCATGATCGACACGCACACGCAGCAGCACGGCTATACCGAAACGTACACGCCGTACATCGTGAACCCGGAGATCCTGTACGGCACGGGCCAACTGCCGAAGTTCGCGGACGACATGTTCCGCGTCGAGAAGGGCGGCGAGGAGAACAAGGTCACGCAATACCTGATCTCCACGTCCGAGATTTCGCTGACGAACACCGTGCGCGAATCGATCGTCGACGCATCCGCGCTGCCGATCAAGCTCACCGCGCATTCCCCGTGCTTCCGCTCGGAAGCCGGGTCGTACGGCCGCGACACGCGCGGGATGATCCGTCAGCACCAGTTCGACAAGGTCGAGATGGTGCAGGTCGTCGCGCCCGAAACGTCGTATGCGGCGCTCGACGAGATGGTCGGCCACGCGGAAGCGATCCTGCAGAAGCTCGGCCTGCCGTACCGCGTGATCACGCTGTGCACGGGCGACATGGGCTTCTCGGCCGCGAAGACGTTCGACCTCGAGGTGTGGCTGCCCGCGCAGAACACCTACCGCGAAATCTCGAGCTGCTCGAACACCGAGGCGTTCCAGGCGCGCCGGATGCAGGCGCGGTTCCGCAACGCACAGGGCAAGCCCGAACTCGTGCACACGCTGAACGGTTCGGGTCTGGCGGTCGGCCGGACGCTCGTCGCGGTGCTGGAGAACTACCAGAACGCGGACGGCTCGGTCACGGTGCCGGAAGTGCTGCGTCCGTACATGGGCGGCATGGAGCGTATCGACGCGCCGGCGCAGGTGTCCTAACGCGGGCCTGCCGAAGCCCTCGCAAAAAAATTTGCCGAAGGGGCTTGTCAGGCGCGAAGCGATCGTCTTATAATCTTTTTCTCGCGGAAACGACCAGCCGCGAGATGCAGTAAGGAAGGAGAGGTGGCAGAGTGGTCGAATGTACCTGACTCGAAATCAGGCGTACGGTTTCCCCGTACCGTGGGTTCGAATCCCACCCTCTCCGCCAAAATACGAAGCCCCTTGATCCGGAAGGATCAAGGGGTTTTTCGTTTTGGGTCGCCGGTGCAATGTGCCGATTGCCGATTGCCGATGCAGTGACAGCGGGCGGGCTACCGGCGCATCGGATCGTGCGGATGCCGATAGCAGCGCGATCGTGCCGCATCTTCAATGCAGGCTCGCTGCATGACGACTACTACCACCGCTTCGTGCCGCACCGACTGTCGGAAGTCCTGACGGTTGTTGCATTGCTGCCTCCCGTCGTCACGGGGTCATGTTCCTGCTGCCGGAAACGGTGTGACGGGCTCGCTTCGGCACCGCGCGTGCGAAACCGGACGCCGGCGCCCGAACCGTTTCAAGCGGTGCCCGCCGGTTTCCACACCGTCCTCGCCGAACCGTCACGCCGCAGCCGGATACTGCGCCAGCACCTTGTCTCGGATCGACGGCTTGATGTTCGATTGCGCCATGTCGCCGCGATAGTGCGCGACGACACGCGGGTTCATCACGCGATACCAGAGCGGCGGCACGTACGCGAGCAGGATCATCGTCGCGTAGCCGGCCGGCAATTGCGGCGCATCGTCGAAGTGGCGCAGCGCCTGGTACGAGCGCGTCGGATTCGCGTGATGGTCGGCGTGTCGCTGCAACTGGTACAGGAACAGGTTCGTGACGACGTGATTGCTGTTCCACGAATGCTGCGGCGTGCAGCGTTCGTAGCGGCCGCTCGGCAGCTTGCGGCGGCCGAGCCCGTAGTGCTCGACGTAGTTCACCACTTCGAGCAGCGAAGCGCCGTAGACGGCCTGGATCACGAGGAACGGGATCACGATCTTGCCGGCCATCGCGATCGCGATGCCCCATACGATCGCGGTCATCGCCCACGCGTGCAGCACTTCGTTGCGCCACGTCCACGGCGAACGCCCGAGGCGCTCGAGGCGGGTTTTTTCGAGTCGCCATGCCGAGCGGATGCTGCCCGTCACCGTGCGCGGCAGGAACGCCCAGAACGATTCGCCATAGCACGCGCTCGCCGGGTCCTCGGCGGTCGCGACGCGCACGTGATGGCCGCGGTTGTGCTCGACGTAGAAGTGGCCGTACGCGACCGGTGCGAGCGTGATCTTCGCGAGCCAGCGTTCGAAGCGGTCGGTCTTGTGCCCGAGCTCGTGCGCGGTATTGATCGAGATGCCCGTCGCGGCGCCGAGCGACAGCGCGAAGCCGACATAGTCGTACCAAGCGAGCGCGTGCGTGCCGACGATCCACACGCACATGAAGAACGCCACGTATTCGACGAAAGTCGCGAGATAGACGATGTACCGGTAATAGCGCTCGCGTTCGAGATGCGGCACGACGGCTTCGGGCGGATTGTCGCGATCGTCGCCGATGAGCGTGTCGAGAATCGGGATCACGCCGAACGCGAACAGCGGACCGAACCACCAGAACACATGGAAGCCCGTCGACAGCGCGAGCTGCGCGGCGAGGATCGGCAGCGTGATCGTCAGCGCGCCGAGCAGCCACAGGTAACGCTTGCCATCCGACCAGCTCGAAGCCGATCCGTCGGTCGTTGCCATTGTCTCCCTCCAGTCGGCCGGCCCGCAGGCGGCCGCATGCAAGATCTTCGAATCCTCGTGGTCCGCGACGCGCGCGGCGGCCCCCGGATCGTCGCCCGGATCTGCCTGTTATACGACCGGCGTGCGCGCTTGCCAAACCCCCGCGCTAGGCGTGACGCTCCAAACGCCGGAGCATGCACCACGCGCGTATCGAAGCGCCCAGGCGCGCCGATTGAAACATGCAGGTAGGGGCGAATCTGTCCGTGGGTTGGCGCGTTCGTCAGATGAATGGCCCGGCGCGTGATGCGCGCATGCCGATGTGATGCGGCGGCAACAAATGTTGCATCGCAATAAAAAGGCCAGCGAAGTATTGCTGCAGCGCGTGTTTCGTTTGCTTGTATTACGTCGCATTACGGCCGCGGCAAGGCAATGCAACGCGGCTCGAAACCGGGGGGCCGCGCATCGCAAGGAGAACGAGGCGAAGCGCTGGATCACGACAGCACATTTACCGTCCAACAATCTGCGCCGATGCGCCGATGCTGCACGTGCACACCGATCGGTGCGGGTCGTCGCCGATGACCTCCGCCGCCTTTCGATCCGCGCCGCCGTTTGAAAATTACGATTTGACTCATGCCCCGCTTTCGGTTGAAGCTACTAGCTTGCTGTCCGAAGGGGGCTGTGCCTGCATGAGTTCGACCTTGACCGTTCGTCGTATCGCTGCCGATCAGGGCGGCGTGTATCGCGAACTCCGCGCTGCATCGCTGCGTGAGCCCTACGCGCCCGGCGAAGCGCCGGAGGCCGAATTGCTGACCGTCGAAACGGACGCAGCGTCGGCGATCGCCGCGCAGCGCGCCGTGTCCGACGAGTCGACGACTTTCCTGCTGTACACCGAAGGCCATCCGGCCGGCATGATCGGCGCGTATTTCGACAACACGCCCGATCGGCGCGCGTTCGTCAGCGAACTGTGGGTCGCGCATGCGGTGCGTCACCTGCGCGGTGGCGTGCTGCTGCTGGAGACGGCCACTGCATGGCTCGCCGAGCGCGGCGCCACCGACGTCTACGCGTGGATCGCCGATGCGAACCGCAATGCGATCCGTTTCTACGAGCGTGCGGGTTTCGGCAACACCGGCGAACATGCGCCGATCGCGCGGATGCCCGGCGCGATGAAATCGCTGTTCGTGTCGCAGGTAAAGCACTGACGCTGTCCCGACACGCCAGCCGGGCGGCGCGATGACAGCGCGATCGGCCGCTGGCCTGCCCGCCTGCCGGTTGCGCGTCCGCCCGGGCCGCCGCAACCCCGAGTCCCAAAAATAATGGCCGCACGCGTGGACGCCTGTAAAATACGCAAAAAATTTTTGCAGAGTGTCCATGTCGCTTAAAAAATCGCCATTCTTCGAGCTGCGCAGCGGATCGGTCGATACGTTGCTGTTCACCGTGAAGACGACCGATCTCGATGCGTTGCGTGCCGAACTGGTCAAGCGCTTCGAAGCGACTCCCGAGTTTTTTGCCGACGATGTCGTCGCGATCGACGTCCGCCGCCTGGCTGACGGCGAACGCGTCGCGCTCGCGGACATCCGCCAGATGCTGAACGACGTGCGGATGCGTCCGGTGGGCGTCGTCGCGCTGGCCACGCAGGGCTGGGCGGGGGAAGCCGGCCTGCCGTTGCTGGAGGCGCGCGATCGCCGCGCGCCGGCCGCGAAACCTGCCGACGAAGCGGAACCGGCGGCCGTGCCAGCCGTCGACACCGCCGCCGCTGGGGAAGCCGAAGCGGCGCCCGAACAGTCGCCGGAACCCGCGCCGGCGCTCGGGCAAGCCGGTGCGCAGACGCTGGTGATCGACCGGCCGTTGCGTTCGGGGCAGCAGATTTACGCGAAAGGGGACCTCGTGGTGCTCGCGCCGGTCAGTCACGGCGCGGAGATCATCGCGGAAGGCAATATTCATATCTACGCGCCGTTGCGCGGCCGTGCACTCGCCGGCGTGCACGGCAATCACGACGCGCGCATTTTCTGCACGTGTCTCGAACCGGAACTGATTTCGATCGCGGGTATCTATCGAACCACCGAGAACCCGCTGCCCGCCGACGTACTGGGCAAATCGGTGCAGATCCGGCTCGAAGAGGAAAAACTGATGATCGAACCGCTGCGCCTGACGTAATCCACGCGGTGCGCTCCGGATCGATCGGCTCTCATTGACGAACACAGGGTATTGGGTAAATGGCAAAAATCATCGTGGTGACCTCGGGCAAGGGCGGCGTGGGCAAGACGACGACGAGCGCGAGCTTCGCGTCGGGTCTCGCGCTGCGCGGCCACAAGACGGCCGTGATCGACTTCGACGTCGGCCTGCGCAACCTCGATCTCATCATGGGCTGCGAGCGTCGCGTCGTGTATGACCTCGTGAACGTGATCCAGGGCGAAGCGAACCTGAACCAGGCGCTGATCAAGGACAAGAAGTGCGAGAACCTGTTCATCCTGCCGGCGTCGCAGACGCGCGACAAGGATGCGCTGACGCGCGACGGCGTCGAGAAGGTGCTGAACGACCTCGTCGCGATGGACTTCGAATACATCGTCTGCGATTCGCCGGCCGGTATCGAAGCCGGCGCGCTGCACGCGATGTACTTCGCGGACGAAGCACTGATCGTCACGAACCCGGAAGTGTCGTCGGTGCGCGATTCGGATCGCATTCTCGGCATCCTGTCGTCGAAGACGAAGCGCGCGACGGAAGGCAAGGAGCCGATCAAGGAACACCTGCTGATCACGCGTTACAGCCCGAAGCGCGTGAGCGAAGGCGAGATGCTGTCGCTCGAGGACATCAGCGAGATCCTGCGCATCAAGCTGATCGGCGTGGTGCCCGAGTCGGAAGCCGTGCTGCACGCATCGAACCAGGGTCTGCCGGCCGTGCATATCGACGGTACCGACGTCGCCGAAGCGTACAAGGACGTCGTCGCCCGCTTTCTCGGCGAGGACAAGCCGCTGCGCTTCACCGATTACCAGAAGCCGGGCCTGCTGCAGCGCCTCTTCGGCAGCAAGTAACGGAGGCCGCCCATGTCCATCCTTTCGTTTCTCCTCGGCGAGAAGAAGAAGTCCGCATCGGTCGCGAAGGAGCGCCTGCAGCTCATCATCGCGCACGAGCGGGTCGGCGGCCGGCCGCCGGCCGATTACCTGCCGGCGCTGCAGAAGGAACTCGTCGCGGTCATCTCGAAGTACGTCCATATTTCGGACGATGACATTCGCGTGAGCCTCGAGCGCCAGGACGATCTCGAAGTCCTCGAAGTGAAGATCGAGATTCCGCAAGCCTGACGCTTGCGCGTGTCCCTCCGCACGGCGGCGCCCGCCGCCGTGCGCGTCTTACGCCCTGTTGCACTTTCGGGTACGCCGTAACACGGCGCCTGTCGGCCGTCATCCCCCGTCGCGCATTGAACGAATACGCTCGCGTAACTTGTTCAACCAGGAGGTTGTGATGGCTGTCTCTACCGTTTCACGTCGTCTCGTTTCGCTCGCGCTGTTCGCCGCGGGCCTGTCAGCCGTCGTCGCGCCGTTTGCCGCGCATGCGGACGAAATTCTCGTCGGCACGCCCGTGATCGCGCCGCAGGGGCGCATGGTCATCGCCGAGCCGGTCGCCGTGCGTACCGAGGAAGTCGTCGTCGTCGCGCCGAATGCGCCGCCGCCCGTGCGCTACGAGGTCGTACCGGCCACGCGCGTGGGCTACGTGTGGGAGCGCGGGCACTGGCGCTGGGATCATGGCCGCTACGTGTGGATCGGCGGTCACTGGGAAACCGAACGCGTCGGCATGCACTGGGTGCCGGGCCACTGGGATCAGCGCGGCCCGAACTGGTTCTGGACGCGTGGCCACTGGGCTTGAGGCAGGCGTGCGATGAAAAGAACCGCAATCGCCATCGCGCTCGTCGCGATCACGCTGGCCGGGTGCATCGTCGTGCCGGCGCGGCCGGTCTACTACCGGCCGGCGCCCGTCGTGATCTATTGAGTGTCGCGCGGGCCGGGTTGGGCCGGGGCGTCTGCGCCGGTCGCAGCCGGCGGCCCGGTATCGTCCGACGCCGGTGTCGGCGCGGCGCGGTCGGCCGCCGCCGCGGCGGCCGGCTCGTCGCCGCCTTCGTCGCGCAGCGTATCGAGCGGGTCGGCGGGGGCCGCGTTTTCATCCTGGGGTTCGGCAACGTTGCTCGCGGTGGCTGCCGTCGCTGCAGCGGCCGCGACGGGAGGCGCGAGATAGCGCTGCGCAAGCGTTTCGTAGAGCGGCGGCGCGAAAAAGCGCGAGACCCGGCTCGATACCAGCGCGGTCGCCATCAGCGAAATCACGAGCGCATGCCCGTTGATCATTTCCATCACGATCACGAACGACGTGATCGGCGACTGCGTGACGGCCGCCAGATAGCCGACCATCGCAAGTGCGATCAGCATCGGCAGGCTCATGTTGCTGAACACGGCGTGCAGCAGGTTGCCGAAGCCGGCACCGATCGACAGCGACGGCGCGAAGATCCCGCCCGGGATGCCCGGCAGGTACGACGCGACCATCGACACCATCTTCAGGAACGGATAGAACACCGACAGATGCTGACTGCCGTCGAGGAGGCCGCGCGCCTCGGCGTAGCCGCTACCGAACGTCGTGCCGCCGGATACGAGCCCCACGACGGCGATCAGGAAGCCGCACAGCGCGGCGAACCTGATCGGCCGCTCGCGATACAGGCCCAGCAGTTGCGCGGGCAGCCAGCGCCCCGTGTTGAGCAGCAGCCAGCAGAACAGGCCGCCCGCGATGCCCGTCACGATCGCGGTGACCAGCACCGCCACCGCCAGCAGTTTCGGGAAATGGAGGCCGGCGTTGATCGTGCCGAAATACGTGTAGTTGCCGTTCAGCCCGAGCGCCACGACGCCGGCGAGGATGATCGCGGTGATCAGTACGCCGCTGGCGCGCGCGGAGAAGCTGCGGGTCAGTTCCTCGATCGCGAACACAATGCCGGCGAGCGGCGTATTGAACGCGGCCGACAGCCCGGCTGCCGCGCCGGCCAATACGAGCTGGCGTTCGATCTGCGCGTTCGAGCGCGGGTAGAAGCGCCGCAGGTTGAACATCAGCGCCGCGCCGACCTGCACGGTCGGCCCTTCGCGGCCGATCGTGAAGCCGCCGAGGATGCCGAGGAACGAGATCAGTACCTTGCCGAACAGGATGCGCAGCGTCAGCAAGCGGGCGCCGAACGCGCTCGGCCGCGCATGCAGTGTCGCGATCACCTGCGGGATGCCGCTGCCCTCGGCGCCGCGGAAGAAGCGGCGCGTGATCCATGCCGACAGCGCGGCGATCGCCGGCGTCAGCAGCAGCGGCAGCCACACGGCGTGATCGCGCATCGCGCGGAAAGACTCGTAGCCCCAGTCGATCAATCGGGCGTACAGGACGGCCGCGAGCCCGACGACGATCGCCCCGAGCCAGAAGACACCATATTGACGCCAGATTCGCAGCGAGCGGCGGGTGAGGGCGGGAAACAGCGCGGGAAGGGCGGGGCGCGGCATTGGCTCGGGCCGGAGGGCAAAGAGGGAATTATAAAAAGAACCGGATGCCAGCGGGACCTCGGAAGCCGGTAGGGAATGACAAAAATCCACAAAATAGATGCAATTTGTTGCAAATGTAATGCTCGCGTAATGTCTGTACATAGCAACCGTCGTTAGCATGCCGAGATAACCCGTCGAGAACCCCGCCAATCGTGAAACGCATCCTCATCGTGAAAGTGACGTCGCTCGGCGACGTCGTCCAGACGCTGCCTGTCGTCGCCGACCTGCATCGCGCCTTCCCCGGCGTGACGGTCGACTGGGCCGTCGACGAATCGTGCGCGGAGGTCGTACGCTGGCATCCGGGCGTGAGCGCCGTCCTGTGCGCGCCGCTGCGCCGCTTCAAGAAAATGCGCAATGTCGGCGACCTGAAGGCGATCTCGGCATCGATCGGTGCGTTGCGTGCGCATCGTTACGATGCGGTCATCGATCTGCACGGCGTCTACAAGAGCGCGATCATTTCGTCGCTGGCGCGTGCCGCGCGCCGTGTCGGCTACCAGACGCAGGATCTTGGCGAAACGGGCGCGCGCTTCGCGTATTCGCACCGTTTCGGCCCGCGGCCGGACTGCGACGCATGGCACGGGATGCGCGTGAGTGCCGGCGAAGCGCTCGGCTACGTGCCCGAAGGGGCTGCCGCGTACGGCATCGTCGCGCCGCAGGACGCGAGCCTGCCCGCGGCCGTGACCGACGGCGGGCCGTTCATGCTGCTGTTCCATGCGACGTCCAACCCCGACAAGAAGTGGCCGGCCGAACACTGGGCCGCCCTTGCCACGGAGATGATGGCGCGCGGCGTGCGCGTGTTGCTGCCGTGGGGATTGGCGGCCGAGCACGACGATGCGCGGGATATCGCCGCTCGTGCGCCGGGCGCGATCGTGTTGCCGGCGATGACGGTGCGTGAACTGGGCGCGGCGCTGGGCCGGGCCGCGCTCGTGGTGGGGGTCGATACGGGGTTCGTGCACATGGCGCACGCGTTGCAGCGGCCGACCGTGATGATTTTCGTCGCGACGTCGCGCCACCATTGCGGGATCGGCGGCGCGCCGCATGCGCTGTCGATCGGCGAGCCGGGCGCGATGCCGACCGTCGACGAGGCGCTGGACGCGATCGATACGGTCTGCCCGGCCTACGGCGCGTTGCGCGCGCGGCTGTCCGCCTGACGCGGCGCGGCGGCCGTGGTCAGGCCAGCAACATCTCGACCGTGACGACGGCGGCGATGGCCGCCAGATTCGCCAGCAGCGCCTCGAACACGAGGCCGCGCCAGGTCTTCGGCCGGAACCGTAGCGCGAGCAGCAGCGCGCCACCCAGCGCGAGCGCGAGGATCACGACGAGATCGGCATTGGCGAGGCGGATATTCATGGCGGCGGCTCCTGTCGGGGCGGGATATCCGGGCGCGCGACGACGCGCCCAGGATCGAGTATAGAGCGCGCCTGCCGCCGTACAACCCGGGTCGCCCCGGAGGGTCAGACGAGCGATGCGTCGCGCGTTTCGCGCATCAGCAATACGCCGATCAGGCTGATCGCCGCCGCGACCGACACGTAGCCGCCGACCCACGACAGCCCGCCGCGCGCAGCCAGCAGTTGCGCGATATACGGTGCGATCGACGCGCCGAGGATCCCGCCGAGGTTGTACGCGACGCCCGCGCCCGTATAGCGGACGTTGGTCGGGAACAACTCCGGCAGCAGCGCGCCCATCGGCGCGAAGGTCACGCCCATCAGGAACAGTTCGATCGTCAGGAACAGCGCGACGAGCGGCATCGAGCCGCTGCCGAGCAGCGGCGCCATCGCGAACCCCGACAGCAGCGCGGCGAGCGCGCCGGCGACCAGCACCGGCTTGCGGCCGAAGCGGTCCGACGCCCATGCGGACAGCGGCGTCGCGAGCCCCATGAAGACGACCGCGAAACACAGCAGGCCGAGGAAGCTCTGGCGCGGAATATGCAGCGCCGACACGCCGTACGACAGCGAGAACACCGTCGAGATATAGAACAGCGTGTAGCAGACGACCATCGCGAGCGCGCCGAGCAGCGTGGGCTGCCAGTGCTGCGTGACGAGCGTCGCGACCGGCACGCGCACGCGCTCGTTGCGGTCGAGCGCCGCCTGGAACGCGGGCGTTTCGGTGATCTTGAGCCGCACGTACAGGCCGAGCGCGACGAGCACCGCGCTGACGAGGAACGGGATGCGCCAGCCCCAACTGCGGAACTGCTCGTCGGACAGCGACAGCGCGAGCGCGAAGAACAGCCCGTTCGACATCAGGAACCCGACCGACGGCCCCAGTTGCGGGAACATCCCGAACCAGCCGCGCTTGCCCTGCGGCGCATGCTCGGTCGCGAGCAGCGCCGCGCCGCCCCATTCGCCGCCGAGACCGATCCCCTGGCCGAAACGCAGCACGCACAGCAGCACCGGCGCGAGCGTGCCGATCGTGTCGTAGCCGGGCACGAAGCCGATTGCGGTGGTGGATACGCCCATCACGAGCAGCGAGGCGACGAGCGTCGACTTGCGGCCGATACGGTCGCCGAAGTGTCCGAACAGGAACGAGCCGATCGGGCGCGCGATGAACGCGATGCCGAACGTGACGAATGCGGACAGCGCCTGCGCCGTTGCGGAGCCGTGCGGAAAGAACACGGGGCCGATGACGAGCGCGGCGGCCGTTGCGTACACGTAGAAATCGTAGAACTCGATCGCGGTGCCGATGAAGCTCGCGAACACGATGCGCCGGTGGCTGACGGCGCCGGCCGAACCGGTTGCGTGTGCAACGGCCGGGGGGGATGCGGACATGGATGTCTCCGTTTTGTCGTTGGGGCAGCCGGCTGAGCGTGCGTTCGGCGGGCGACGGCCTGCCGGGCGCTGCCGGGCAAATGATCGATGCGGATGACGCGATGGCGGCGTGGACGCGCGCCGTGGCGCGGACGTCACCCGCCGGTCGACGATGGAGACGGGTACGTCGCCGCCGCCCGGTGCCGGCGTGGTCGGCTCGCTTGCCGGGTGCGGCGCGCGAACGCACGCGCGGCGTGATGGCCGCGCGAGTGCGGAAAATTATAGCCAGCAGCGCCGTGCACCGGCAATCGGGCCGCGGCGGCGCGTCAGTCGATCGACTGCGCCTGCGCGGACGCGGTGCTTTGCAACTGGAAGTGGCCGTCGTCGTTGAAGAGCCAGCCTTCCATCAGTTCGAGCCGGCCGTTGCCGTCGAGCAGCCGTGACGGCGGCGCCGGCAGCGGCGCCGAGCGGCGCAGCGACGCGAGCGCGAGCGCTTCCGCCTCGCTGTCGCCGTTGCTGCGATAGACGGACGCGTTGATCACGCGGCCGCTGCCATCGACGGTGAAGGCCACGACGACGAGCGAGCGCAGCATGGCCTGCGGCGTGCCGTGCAGCATGCCGGACGGATTGCGCTCGGCGACGCGATGCGCGACCTCGACGCGATACTGGTCGAGCGTGCCGCTGCGTATGACCGACGGAATCGTCAGGACCGAGCGTAGCGACGAAGGCGGCGTGATCGTGCACGCGGCGAGCAGGGCGACGACGGCTAGCGCAGCGACACGCAGCCGGACGACGCGCGGACGGAGAAGGGGGCGCATGACGGGATGGCCGGGAGGGACGATAGAAAAATGATAGGCGTACCGACGCGAGACGATATGGGGGGAAACGCATAGCGCGCGGGATCGGTTGCTGCGATCGCTGATGATGACGGCCGGGCGCTGCGTCGAGCGACGTGCATCGCGCGCGGTGCGTCGCGAGGTGACGCGACATATGACAGCGTCAGCGATGGACGCGCATGTTGCAAGGTTGAAAGCCGCGGCACGCTGCGATCATCCGGCCGCGCGGCGCGGCCAGCCGATGCGGTGACCTCGACCGGCCTTCCGCGCCATCGCTGGCGATGCTTTCCGGCCGCGTCAGAAGCCGTGCGTCACGAGCGACAGTACCGACAGGTCGGGGTGCGTGCCGTCGATGATGCTCTTGCCGACGTGCACGCCTTCGCGGGTCGCCTCGTCGAGGCTCGCGAAGCTCTCCTCGCCGTCCGCGTGGAACGGCACCGCATGGCCGGGCAGCGCGGGATTCACGCCCGGATGGCACACGTAGCCGGTGTAGGTATAGCGCGTGTCGCTGCCGGGCATCGCGGCCGGCACGACATGGATCTCGAAGCCTTCGTAATCGACGTGGTCCGTCGCGCTCGACAGGTCGGTCATGGCGATCTCCGTGTGCCGCGCGCACGGGTGGCGCGTGCGGCATCGAATACGCGGCGGCGTTTGTCGCCGTGTTGAAGGAATTCTAGGTGATGGCGAGCGGGGTGGGGAGGCGTGCGGCGATGCGCGGCGGCATGCGCCCGGGCGCGCGTACCATGCCGATCCGGTGCCGATTCCTGAGCGCGATTGCGTTTGCGTTGGGCGCCGTGGTGTCGGTCGTCCTGCTGCTCCGCCTGCCGCTGCCCGGCGCGCATGCGCGTCCGTCTCGACTGATGAACGTGTCGCGTCGCGACTTCATTACTTGCAGCGCGCGTCCTTGCGCTGCACGACGACGATCACCGGATACTTCTGGCCGTGATCGAGTTCCACGCGCGCGACGACGGTCAGCGTCGCCGGATCGGAATCGTCGTATACGCTGACCTGTTCGTTGCGCAGATAGGTCACGCCGGTGCAGTTCGACGTGCGTCCGTCGTCACCCACCTTGCATTGAAGCTCGTTGTCCTTCAGGTAGTTGTATGGCGACGGGCTCGCGAGGTATTCGCTCAGGCCGCGCGGCGAACCGCCGACGCCGGTCACGTACGCGATCGCACACGATGCTTGCGCGTCGCCGGAGGCGGTGTCGGCCGCCGCATGCGTGCTGACGGCAACCAGCAGCGCGGCGAGCGACGAGACGAGGAAGGGCTTCATGACGTGGAGTTCCCGTTTCGCGAATCGGAGCGCGGGATTGTAACGGCATCCGGCGCGACGTGTCGGCTCGTGCGGGGCGCACGCGGGCGGACAAACAAAAAACCCCGTCATTCTGCGAATGGACGGGGTTCGGCGAATTTCCTGGCGGAAGCGGTGAGATTCGAACTCACGGACAGTTTCCCGTCGCTGGTTTTCAAGACCAGTGCCTTAAACCGCTCGGCCACGCTTCCACACGAGGCGGCATTGTAACCGAAATGCCGCCCCGTTCATTCGTTCAGTCGTCGCGCAGGAACAATTCCTGCAGGTCGTTGAGGAAACGCTGGCCGAGCGGCGTCGGCGCGATTTGCGTGAAATCGCGCGTGATCAGTCCGCGCCGTTCCGCTTCCTTCAATGCCGGCTCGATCGTACTCATCGGCAGGCCCGTGCGTTCCGCGAAGCTGTGCACGGGGAAACCCTCGACGAGCCGCAGCGTGTTCAGCATGAACTCGAACGGCAGGTCGCGCGCGCCGACCTCACGCTCTTCCTGCACGGCCGTGCCGGCCTTCGCCTGTTCGATGAAGGTCGCCGGATGCTTGTAGCGCGCCTGCCGCAGGATCCGGTTCGGGAACGACAGTTTCGTGTGGGCACCCGCGCCGATCCCGAGATAGTCGCCGAAGCGCCAGTAGTTCAGGTTGTGCTTGCACTGATGATTCGGCTTCGCGTACGCGGATACTTCGTAGCGCCCGTAGCCGGCTTCGGCCGTGCGCGCATGGATCCATTCCTGCATGTCGGCCGACGCGTCGTCGTCGGGCACGACGGGTGGGAATTTCGCGAACAGCGTATTCGGCTCGAGCGTCAGGTGATACAGCGACAGGTGCGGCGGCGCGAACGACAGCGCCGTCTCGATGTCGGCGCGGCATTCGTCGAGCGTCTGGTTCGGCAGCGCGAACATCAGGTCGAGGTTGAAGTTGTCGAAGTTCTTCGCGGCGATCTCGACGGCCGCGCGTGCCTGCGCGGTGTCGTGAATCCGGCCGAGCGCCTTCAGGTGCGCCTCGTTGAAGCTCTGGATGCCGACCGACAGGCGGTTCACGCCGCTTGCGCGGAACTGCGCGAACTTCGCGGCTTCGAACGTGCCCGGATTCGCTTCCAGCGTGATCTCGGCATCGGCGTCGAGCGGCAGCAGCGCGCGCACGTCGGACAGCATCCGGTCGAGGCCGGCCGCCGACAGCAGGCTCGGCGTGCCGCCGCCGATGAACACGGTATGCACCTGCCGGCCCCACACGAGCGGCAGCGCCTGCTCGAGGTCGGCGCGCAACGCGTCGAGATACTCGGCTTCCGGAAACCGTTCGCCTTTCCATTCGTGCGAGTTGAAGTCGCAGTACGGGCACTTGCGCACGCACCACGGGAAATGCACGTACAGCGCGAGCGGCGGCAGCGACGTGAGGCGCACCTGGCCGGGCGACGTGAAGGTCGCGACGACGCGTGCGCCGGTTTCCGCGGCCTGGCTCATGCGGCCTCCCGCTGCGGATGCGTGATGAAGACGATCATGCGGGTTCCTCTGCGAGCCGCGCGAGCAGCGCCTTCAGCGCGAGCGCGCGATGGCTGTGCGTGTTCTTGACGGCCGGCTCGAGTTCGGCTGCCGTCGCGCCGAGCGACGGCAGGTAGAAATACGGGTCGTAGCCGAATCCATGCCCGCCGCGCGGCGTATCGACGATCTCGCCGGCCCAGCGGCCTTCGGCGAACAGCGGCTCGGGATCGTCCGCGTGACGCACGAGCGCGAGCACACAGCAATAGTATGCGCGCCGGTCGTCGACGCCGCGCAGTTGCTCGACCAGGTACGCATTGTTCGCCGCATCGCCCTTGTCGCGGCCCGCGCGCTGCGCGTAGCGCGCCGAATAGACGCCTGGTGCGCCGCGCAGCGCGCGCACGCACAGGCCGGAATCGTCGGCGATCGCCGGCAGCCCGGTGAGCCGCGACGCGTGGCGCGCCTTCGTCAGCGCATTCTCGATGAACGTGCCGAACGGCTCTTCCGCCTCGGGCACGGCCAGGTCGCCCTGCGGCATGATCTCGATGCCGACCGTGGAAAACAGCGCGGTGAATTCGCGCAGCTTGCCGGCGTTGTTCGACGCGAGCACGATGCGCGACAGCGGCGCGAGGGTGCGGTCGTCACGCATGGTTCGTGCCCAGGACAGCTTTCTGCAACTGCACGAGCTCGGCGATCCCGCCTTGCGCGAGGTCGAGCAGCGCATTCATCTCGGCGCGCGAGAACGGCACGCCTTCGGCCGTGCCCTGGACTTCGACGAAGCCGCCCGCGCCCGTCATCACGACGTTCATGTCGGTGTCGCAGCGCGAATCTTCCGCGTAGTCGAGGTCGAGCACCGGCGCGCCTTCGTACACGCCGACCGAGATCGCGGCGACGTGGTCGGTGATCGGCGAGCGCGCGAGCTTGCCGGCCGCGATCAGCGTCGACACGGCATCGTGCGCGGCGACGAACGCGCCGGTGATGCTGGCCGTACGCGTGCCGCCGTCGGCCTGGATCACGTCGCAGTCGATGTGGATCGTGCGCGGGCCGAGCGCCTCGAGATCGAACACCGCGCGCAGCGCGCGGCCGATCAGGCGCTGAATTTCCTGCGTGCGGCCCGTCTGCTTGCCGCGCGCGGCTTCACGGTCGCTGCGCGTGTGCGTCGCGCGCGGCAGCATCCCGTATTCGGCGGTCAGCCAGCCTTGCCCGCGCTCGCGCAGGAATTCGGGCACGCGCTCGGCGACGCTGGCGGTGCAGAGCACCTTGGTGTCGCCGAATTCGACCAGCACGGAGCCTTCGGCGTGTTTCGTGTAGTGGCGCGTGAGGGCGACCTTGCGCAGTTCGTCGGCGCGGCGGCCGCTCGGGCGGGAAACGGAAGACGTCATGGGGAAATCGCGGAAGGAGAGGAAAGCCCGATTTTAGCGCCGAACGCCGCGCGCGCCCGGCGGGGTGTCCCGCAAAAATGGGATAATGCGCGCTCGCCGCCCCGCGCTTTCCGATGCGCCGGGCGCCTCGACATATCCCCCGCCCGCGAGGGCACCAGACGGCGAGACGAACCATGATCTACAGCATGACGGGCTACGCGAGCGCGACGCGCGAACTCGCGACGGCCACCGGCAACGGCGGCACCAGCGTGTCGGTCGAACTGCGCACCGTGAACTCGCGCTTCCTCGATCTCAATTTCCGGATGCCGGACGACGTGCGCGCGTGCGAATCCGCGCTGCGCGAAATGCTGATGAACAAGCTGTCGCGCGGCAAGGTCGACGTGCGTATCAACCTGCAGCGCGGCGAGCAGAGCATCGGCGCGGGCGCGCTGAACCAGTCGGCGCTCGGCCAGCTTGCCGAACTCGAACGCGCGGTGCTCGATTCGTTCCCGGGCGTCGGCCGCCTGCGCGCGGGCGAGATCCTGCGCTGGCCCGGCGTGCTCGCCGAGAGCGGCGTGTCGGCCGAGGCGATCCGCGACGCGGTGCTCGCCTGCGGCAAGGAAGCGATCGGCGAGCTCGTCGTCGTGCGTTCGCGCGAAGGCGCGCAACTGGCGGCGATGCTGCTGTCGAACGTCACCGAGATGGAGGCGATCGTCGCGCGCATCACGCCGCTCGTGCCGGAGCTGATCGCGAAGCATCAGCAGAAGATCGTCGAGCGGCTGCAGGAAGCGCTCGGCCTCGCGGCGCCCGAAGGCGGCTCGACGGTCGTCACGCGCGAGGAAGCCGCGGAGCGCATCCGTCAGGAAGTGACGATGTACGGGATCCGGATCGACATCGCGGAAGAGCTGTCGCGGCTCACCGCGCACCTGAACGAAACGCGTCACGTGATCGAGAAGGGCGGCCGCGTCGGCAAGCGTCTCGACTTCATGATGCAGGAACTGAATCGCGAAGCGAACACGCTCGGCTCGAAGGCGGCGGCGAAGGAACTCGCCGACGCGTCGATGGCGCTGAAGCTGCTGATCGAGCAGATGCGCGAGCAAGTGCAAAACCTGGAGTAAAAGAGATGAAACGACCCCCACGCTCACTATGTTTGCTGCCCTCCGAGGGGGCGGCCCGGCGGAGGCTGTCATGACCGATTCCCATCGCGACGGCCACGCGTCGCATTCGCTGCACGGCGGCGTCTATCCCGGTAACCTGTTCATGGTCGTCGCGCCGTCGGGCGCCGGCAAGTCGACGCTCGTGAATGCGCTGCTGTCGAAGGACAGCGACATCTGCCTGTCGATCTCGTACACCACGCGCAAGCCGCGCCCCGGCGAGCAGGACGGCCAGCACTACCACTTCACGACCGTCGAGGATTTTCGCGCGCGTCACGCGGCGCACGAATTCCTCGAGAGCGCGGAAGTGCACGGCAACTACTACGGCACGTCGCGCGTCTGGATCGAGGAGCAGATGCAGAACGGCCACGACGTGCTGCTCGAAATCGACTGGCAAGGCGCGTTGCAGGTGAAGAAGCAGTTCCGCAACGCGGTCGGCATCTTCATCCTGCCGCCGTCGCTCGACGCGCTCGAGGAGCGCCTGAAGAAGCGCGGCCAGGACGAGCCGAACGTGATCACGCGACGCCTGCTGGCGGCCGGCAGCGAAATCGCGCACGCGTCGGAAGCGGAATACGTGGTGATCAACGAGAATTTCGAGCGTGCGCTCGCGGAACTCGAATGCATCGTCGCGGCGACGCGCCTGCGTTTTGCTTCGCAGTACGCGCGACACACGGAGCTGTTCATCGAGCTCGGCATCCATCTGCCCCACGCGGAATGACGCGGGGCACGAGGGACATAAGGTAGAATAAGGACTATATTCAGAAGGAATCACCAACATGGCTCGCATTACCGTCGAAGACTGCCTGAAGCAAATCCCGAATCGCTTCGAACTGGCGCTCGCCGCCACCTATCGCGCGCGGCAGCTCGCGCAAGGCCATACGCCGAAAATCGAAAGCCGCGACAAGCCGACCGTCGTCGCGCTGCGCGAAATCGCTGCCGGCCAGGTCGGCGTCGAGATGCTGAAGAAGGTGCCGGTGTAACGCGCATCCGGCCCGTTCCAGCCATGTAGTCCACGCGCGCAACGACTCGACCTGGAGGCGAATATGAGCACCACCCCATCGTCCGCCTCCGCGGATCCGACCACCGAAGCCACGGCCCAGTCGCCTGCGCGCCAGTACATCGACGCGGTCCTCGAACAATCCTTCCGGCATCTGTTCGGGCCGACCGCCACCCCGGAGCAGCCGCGCAAGCACGGCGTCGTTTCGATCGCGAAACTGACGGCCGCGCTTGCCGAGTATCTCGCTCCGGACGAAATCAAAGAGGTCAAGGCGGCGTTCCACTTCAGCGACGAAGCCCACCTCGGTCAATATCGCCAGAGTGGCGAACCCTACATCACCCATCCCGTCGCCGTCGCGGAAATCTGCGCCGGCTGGAAGCTCGACGCGCAGGCCGTGATGGCCGCGTTGCTGCACGACGTGATGGAAGACCAGGGCGTGACCAAGAACGAGCTGGCCGAGCGGTTCGGCCCGAAGGTCGCCGAACTGGTCGACGGCCTGTCGAAGCTCGACAAGATGGAATTCCGCAGCCGCGAGGAAGCGCAGGCGGAAAACTTCCGCAAGATGCTGCTCGCGATGGCGCGCGACGTGCGCGTCATTCTCGTGAAGCTCGCCGATCGCCTGCACAACATGCGCACGCTCGGCGCGGTGCCGATGGAAAAACGCCGCCGCGTCGCGCGCGAAACGCTCGACATCTACGCGCCGATCGCGCACCGCCTCGGGTTGAACAACACGTATCGCGAGCTGCAGGACATGAGCTTCGCGAACTTCAACCCGCATCGCTACGCGACGCTCGAGAAGGCGGTGAAGGCCGCGCGCGGCAATCGCCGCGAAGTGATCAGCAAGATCCTCGAGGCCGCGCAGCGCGCGATGGCCGACGCGAAGATCGACGCCGAGATCACCGGCCGCGAGAAGACCATTTACAGCGTTTATCGCAAGATGCGCGACAAGCAGCTGTCGTTCTCGCAGGTGCTCGACGTGTACGGCTTTCGCGTCGTCGTCGACAGCCCGCTCGACTGCTACACGTGCATCGGCGCGCTGCACGCGCTGTACAAGCCCGTGCCCGGCAAGTTCAAGGATTACATCGCGATCCCGAAGATCAACGGCTATCAGTCGCTGCACACGACGCTCGTCGGCCCGTTCGGCGCGCCGATCGAGTTCCAGGTGCGCACGCGCAAGATGCACGAGATCGCCGAGGCGGGCGTCGCCGCGCACTGGCTGTACAAGAACGGCAGCGCCGATCTCAGCGACGTGCAGAAGCGCGCGCACCAGTGGCTGAAGTCGCTGCTCGACATCCAGAGCGAAGCGGGCGATTCGAGCGAATTCCTCGAGCACGTGAAGATCGACCTGTTCCCCGACGCGGTCTACGTGTTCACGCCGAAGTCGAAGATCATGGCGCTGCCGCGCGGTGCGACGGCGCTCGATTTCGCGTATTCGATCCACAGCGATCTCGGCAACCAGTGCGTGGCCGTGAAGATCAACAACGAGCTGCTGCCGCTGCGCACCGAGCTGAAGAGCGGCGACATCGTCGAAGTGATCACCGCGCCGTATTCGAAGCCGAATCCCGCGTGGCTCGGCTTCGTGCGTACCGGCAAGGCGCGCTCGGCGATCCGCCACTACCTGAAGACGATGCGCCTGAACGAGTCCGTGCAGCTGGGCGAGCGGCTCGTCGACCAGAGCCTGAAGGGCTATGGCCTCGCGCTGGCCGATGTCGAGCCGGAAGTGTGGGAGAAGCTCGTGCAGTGGACGGGCAACAAGAGCCGGCAGGAAATCTTCGCGGACATCGGCCTCGGCCGCCGCGTCGCCGCGGTGATGGCCAAGCGCATCGAGGTGCTGATGAGCGGCCGCGACGCGGACGACGATCTGCCGAAGTCCGAGCGGCATCCCGCGCATCATGCGCCGCCGGTCGTGATTACCGGCACCGAAGGGATGTCCGTGCAGTTGTCCGCATGCTGCCGGCCGATCCCGGGCGACGCGATCATGGGTTACATCGGCATCGGTCTGGGCATGGCGATTCATACGACGGATTGCCGTGTCGCGCAGCGCATCCATCGCCGCGATCCGGGCCGCTGGATCGACGTCGAATGGGCGCCGCAGCCGGGCCGCCTGTTCGATGTCGCGGTGAAGGCGCTCGTGAAGAACACGAAGGGCATCTTCGCGCGCGTCGCGGCGGACATCACGTCGGCCGACGCGAACATCGTCCATATCGCGATGGACGAGGATCTGACCCACGAATCGACGGTGCTGCGCTTCGTGATCCAGGTCAGCGACCGCGTGCATCTCGCGAACGTGATGCGGCGCGTGAGAACCAATCCGGACGTGATGCGGATCATGCGAGAGCGCTCGACCGACGACGGGGCGCATGCGCGCCACGACGGCGGCATGCGCATCGAGCGCGAGCGGCAGGATTACTGACATTCACGCGCCCCTTCGCGGGGGGGGGGGGGGGGGGGGGGGGGGGGGTGAACAACGGGCGGGG
>NZ_JAIZRS010000040.1:0-50661 GCF_020419985.1 Burkholderia sp. AU32262 | reverse complement strand
ACGCTCGTCTTCGCTCAGCACCAGTTCCGCCTTCGGTCGTCCCATCGCCATGCTGACGTCTCCCGTTCCGTTGACGTCAACATGCTACGCGAAGATAGACCAGTTAACAACGGAACAGGACACTAGGCGCATGTCGCCCCTCACAATGGAATGAACGGTGGATGCTGCTGTCGAACCGCACGATATCACGTGAAGCCCGGCGGGCGATTCGATCTTCGCCTCCACGGGGAATCGCCAGCCGGGACGGGAAAGGGGAAGCCCACTGCAACGTGCGTACCAGTCGAGTCGCACCAGCGGCGTACTTCGATCAACCCGGCATCGCCGATAACGGACACGCGTCAACCCCGTTTTGCAGGGCGGCGCAGCACGAACCTTGCTCCCCGCCCCCATTCGACTTTCACCCTGCGGCGGATCCGGCCGCCGCTACGAGAATGCACATGCCCAGGAAAAAATCCAGCATCTGGTTGCGGCATCTTGAACTGTTTTCCGCTGCGGCCGGCGCGCGTCCGAAGAAACGGGCCGGCAAGCCGCGGCCGGCCGCAAAAAAGGCCGCCAGGAAGGTCGTTCAACGAACCGGCAAGCCGACCGTCGCCGCCCCTGCCGCCAAACGGACGGGCATCGTGCCCGCCGTCCGCGCTCCGTCGGCCCGGCCGGCCGGCACCTGGCTCCGCTCGTTTCATTCCGCCGGCCCGAGCGCCGGCCGGCTCGTGAATCATCTTGCGTATGCGCTGTACCTCCCCGCGGCACCTGCCAGCACAGTGGACATGCCGGCCGTCGTCATGCTGCACGGCTGCAAGCAGACGGCCGAATCGTTCGCCGCGGGCACGCGCATCTGCCGTCTCGCCGAGCGGTCCGGTTTCGCCGTGCTGTTTCCCGAGCAGGCCAAGACGGCCCATGCTCATCGCTGCTGGCACTGGCACGGCGACGCGACGCAGTCCGAAGCCGCGGCCGTCGCATCGCTCGTCGACGCGATCGTGAAACGCCACGGCTTCGATCGCGACCGAATCTACGTGGCCGGCCTGTCCGCCGGCGCCGGGCTCGCCGCGGCGCTGGCGCTACGGTATCCCGACCGCTTCGCGGCCGTCGGACTGCATTCCGGCCCGGCCATCGCGCCGCCGTCGTCGACGATGGCCGCGATGAGCCTGATGCGTCGCGGCATCCGCGACGATCCGATCCACGCGCTCGACGTGTGCGCCGACGTCGCCTCCTATCCCGGCATGCCGGCGCTCGTCGTGCACGGCGCGCTCGATACGGTCGTGACCGACCGGAACGCAACGCAGCTCGGCATCGCGTTCGCGCGGCTCAACCGGCTCGTCGACGAACATGGTGCGATCCGCGTCGGCGAGCAACGCAGCTACGCGCAGGGCGATGCGGACTTTATCGATTATCTGAAGGGTGGACGGTTGATCGTCCGGGTGTGCATCGTGCGCGGGCTGCCGCATGCCTGGAGCGGCGGAGATCCCGGCGAGCCGTTCCATTCCGCCAAGGGGCCGGACGCGACGGCGATGTTCTGGCAATTCTTCCGTCGTCAGCGCCGCAAACGACTGGCGTGACGCACGACACCCGCGCCGCCGGCCATCACGTCGTCACGCCCGCTGCTCCAGCGCGGCCGCGCCCGCGCGGTCGCCGGCGCGCCGAACCGGCAACCGTATCCGGAAGGTCGTGCCGCGCCCCGGCTCGCTGGTCACGTCGATCGTGCCGCGGTGACGCTCGACGATGCCGTGCGAGACCGACAACCCGAGCCCCGTGCCCTGCCCGACCGGCTTCGTGGTGAAGAACGGATCGAAGATCCGCCGGACGACGTCGGGCGTCATGCCCGCACCGGTATCGCTGATCTCGATCGACACCTGATCGCCGTCGCTCGACGTGCGGATCGTGATCACGCCGCGCTCGGCAATCGCCTGCGCCGCGTTGACCAGCAGATTCATGAAAACCTGGTTCAACTGCGACGGCAGGCATTCGACGTGCGGGAGATCGCCGTAATCGCGCACGATGTCGGCCTTGTACTTGAGCTCGTTATGGACGACGTTGAGCGTGCTCTCGAGGCCCGCATGCAGATCGACCACGCTCCATTCGTCGCTGGCCGGGCGCGAGAAATCGCGCAAGTCCTGCACGATGCGACGCACGCGCAATGCGCCGTCGATCGACTCGTCGATCAGCGGCGCGATCTCGCCGCGGACGTAGTCGAGATCCGCGGCACGGTGCACGGCCGTCAGCGCGTCGCGGGTGGCCGGATCGAGTTGCGGCAGCGCGGCTTCATGCGCGGCGACCACGTCGAGCAGGCTGCGCACCCACGTCTTCAACGTGTTGAGGTTCGCGCTGACGAAGCCGATCGGATTGTTGATCTCGTGTGCGACGCCGGCCGCGAGCTGACCGATCGACGCGAGCTTCTCCGATTGCAGCAACTGTTCGTGCGTTTCCTCGAGCGCATGCAGCAGGCGCCGCTGTTCGTCCTTCTCCTGTTCGAGCAGCGCGTGCGCGGCCTTGCGTTCGTCGATCTCGGTCGCCATGTTCTCGCGCGTGCGTTGCAGCATCCGCGTCGTCTGCTCGTAGCTGTGCAGCGCGCGTTCGAGTTCGCCGGTTCGCAACCGCACGAGCCGTTCGAGCGTATCGGTCATCCCGCGCAGGAAAGTTGTGCGCGCATCGAAACGGCACACCAGCAGCGTGACGACCAGCGTCGCCATCGTAAACAACGCGACGGTCGTCGCGAGCCACGGCGCGTCGACGCCGTTCGCGGCGCCGCACCGCGCATCCGGCGCGAAGTGCGCGGCCGCCATCGCCGTGTAGTGCATGCCGGTAATCGCGACGCCCATGATGACGGCCGCGCCGATGCGTTGCGCGGTCGCGTGATGCGCCTGCCGCATGCGCAACGCCTGCGCGATCCACAGCGCGGCCGTCGACGCGATCACCGCGATTCCGATCGACGCGGCGAACAGCGCGGCGTCGTAGCGAATGCCGGGCTGCATGTGCATCGCGGCCATCCCCGTGTAGTGCATGCCGGCGATCCCGCCGCCCATCAGCACGCCGCCCGCGCACAGCCGCCGCCAGCCCAGCCGTGCGCGCGTGACGACGTTCAGCGCGAAGTACGACACGAGCACCGCGATCGCCAGCGAGGCGCCGGTTTCCTGCCATGCGTAGCCGAGCGGCACCGGCAGCGAAAACGCGAGCATGCCGACGAAATGCATCGACCAGATTCCGGTGCCCATCGCCGCGGCCCCGCCGCCGAGCCATGCGCGCTTGAGCTTCGGATTGTCGAGCAGCGAAATGAACGCGGCGAGATCGAGCGTCGTATAGGAGGCCAGCGTCGCGATCGCGAGCGACAGCAGGACGAGCGGAAGATTGTAGATGCCATGCATGATCGGACGCCCGGAACGGGTTGAATGCATCGCCGCGGCGCGGGCGGTCGCCCGCCCCGCGGCCGTCAGGCCGACGTTCGATGTCAGGCCGGCGGCGCGCCTGCGTTGGGAGCGTGCGTCTGGCCGGCCGGACGCGCCAGCACGAGAATGTCGAACGGCGTGCCCTCCCGCGTCTCGAAGCGGCGCACGAGCTCGATCTGGTGCGCGGACATCACGCTTCCCTTCGTCATCAACAACACGCCGCGATGCGTGCGCAAATCGTCGGCGAGCTCCATCCCTTCGCGCAGTTGAGCCGACCGGATTTCCGCGACGGACGCCGCGATGCCGAGACTCGCCGGATCCCGCATCAACTCGATGAAGTCGGCAACCAGTTGCGGGTCGTACCGCACGCTCGCCTGCGAGCGCAACACGTCGATTGCCTGCTCGATCGAATGCGGTGCGCCGATTTCGCCGTGGCGCAGGCCTTCGAAATCGCGCGCGATCGCGACGATCCGCGACCCGATCGGGATCGCGTCGCCGACCAGCCCGTCCGGCGTGCCGCGGCCGTTGAAGCGCTCGTACTGGTGCAGCACGATCGACGCGACCTTGTGCAACTGGGCGACCGGCGTCAGCACCATCTGCGCCCGCAACGGATGCTCCTGGAACACGCGGTGCTCGTCCGTGGTCATCTTCGCGAGCGGCTTGTGCAGCAATTCGTCCGGCAGCGACAGCTTGCCGATGCCGTGCAACAGCCCCGCGAAATAGACGTCCTGCGCGTGCAGTTCGCTCATTCCAGCGGCCAGCGCGAGCCGCCGCGCGATCTCGCCGACGCGCATCGCATGCCCGCTCGCGGCCCCGCAGCGCAGCTCGATCATGCTCGCGCACACCTGAACCATCGCCGTGAAGCTGCTTTTCAGGTCGCCTTGCGCCGCTTCGAGGAACATCACCGTCTGGCCGAGCTCCTCGGTGCGCGCGCGAACCTGCGTTTCGAGGTCCGTATTGAAACGGCGCAGCGCTTCGTTCTGCGCCTCCGTCAGCGCCGCGAGCCGCGCCGCTTCGCGACGCAGACGGCGCTGCTCCAGCGCCTGCTCGATGGTCAGCAGCAGGTCGTGATCGTCCCACGGCTTGTTCAGGTAGCGATAGACGCCGCCTTCGTTGACGGCCTGCACGACCGACGCGATCTCCGCATAGCCGGTCAGCAAAATGCGCATCGTGTCCGGGTACAGCGCCCGCGCGCGCGCCAGGAATTCCGCGCCGCTCATGTGCGGCATCCGCATGTCGGACACGATCAGGTCGATGTCGGTCGACGCGAGGATGTCGAGCGCGGCCTCGCCGCTATCGGCGGTCACGATGTCGTAGCCGGTGGGCCGGAATACGCGCCTGAGCGCGGACAACACGTTCGGTTCGTCGTCGACCAGCAGGATCGACGCCGCTACGCCGGATGCCGCCGCGGTGTCGGACGTTTCGGGCGGCACGGCATTCACGCCGTTTGTTGCAGATGTCGTCATAATCGGCCTCGGATCAATTGTTTACGCCCTCTCTGCAACATCGGCCGGCTCCGCGTTTTCCACATCGGGGGAAACGCTAATACGTGCGCGTCGATTTCAACCGGCATGCATCGCGCGAACGCTACG
The DNA here is from genome assembly GCF_020419985.1 of Burkholderia sp. AU32262. Taxonomy (NCBI): domain Bacteria; kingdom Pseudomonadati; phylum Pseudomonadota; class Betaproteobacteria; order Burkholderiales; family Burkholderiaceae; genus Burkholderia; species Burkholderia sp. AU32262. The sequence goes on along the minus strand of NZ_JAIZRS010000040.1, from coordinate 45,692 downwards.
TCGCCGCCGTGCCCGGTCCGCGCCGGTAGTAGATGTCCCATTGCGCTTCGGCGGTTCGCACGAAACCGTGCCGTTCGTAGAAGCGGTTCGAGTCGCTGCCGCGCAATGCGCCGACGCGAACGGGCATCCGGTGTTCGTCGGCTTCGGCGAGGATCCGGCGCAGCACGGCGGCGCCGATGCCCTTGCGCTGATGCGCGGGCAGGATGTACAGGTGGTCGAGCAACCAGTGGTCCGCCATCGGGCGAAGCGTGTAGAAGCCCGCACGCAAATGGCCGGCTTCGATGAAACGGCATTGCGCGGGGTCGAACGACGCGAGAAACCGGTCGCGCGCACGCTGCGGATCGAAACGGCCGATGCGCTCGAGGCTGTCGCGCATCGCGGCGATGCGGATCGCGACGAGCGTGTCGGCGTCGGCGTGCGTGACGGGGACGAAGGTCAGGGACATTGTCTTTGGCTGGCGAAGGATGCACGGAGAAGCAAGCGCCCGGCCTGGCGGCGCCGCGCCACCGGGGCATCGACGACGCACGACGTCGCCCGTGCGCCTCGCTGCGTCGCGCTCGCGTGGCCGGAAATCCTTCGCCGATTATCTCGCGCTTCACCGACGAATGAGGCCAACCGAGCCCGGACGTCTTCGTTCGACGCGGGCTTCGGCGCGGCACGTCACCCTCTGGTCGGTGAGCGCGAAGCAAACGAACCGATGCAATCGGCTCAATGGAATAAAAAGCGCTGGCCGGTGAACCGGCCAGCAAAAAGGTCCTGGCGATCCGAGGTTGGTGTGTGCCAGAACCACATGCATTGAACGGCGCGCGGTGTAACGGGCAGGCATGTCATACGATCGACGAGGCCGATCGGAGCGTTGCCCGCTCGAACCCGCGCAATAATCTGTGATCGCAGTTCAGGCCAGGCTAACCGATGCGTCCCGGTTTGCGCTCACGCCCGCGAACCTGAACGCATCGTCGGGCGTCGGTACTTCCCATGTCGCGATCATCTCGTCGGTCGGAAGATAGTCGGGATCGGCCGACGCGACCCCGACCCATACGCCTTGGGATACCTGCCTGCCATGGAGATAAAAGTGCAGCTCCCGGCCAGCGCGCTCGCACGTGCACCGAATCCTCTCCACCGATCGGCCCAGTTTTCTGATCCGTGCGACCTGGTTGCGATCCAGCTCGAACATGGTGCTCATCACCCCGTCGCAATCGCCGATGCCAAGCATGTTGCTGTCGTCGGTAAACATCCACGACGGATGCGGCGTACCCAGGCGCAGCATGAAAAAATCAGCGGACTCTGAACCAATCATCCTGTTTCTCCGGCAAAAAATACGTCGTTCCACCCACTGAAGCTTGATCGGAACGCACATCCATCCAACCTGTTCCCTTCGCCCTGCCTGAATGCTCGAACGGACGTGCGCCAGCGCCTGGTAATCGGCGGGGCTCAACATCGCCACGCGCGGCGTCCGTCGCTTCCGAAGCACCTACACGCTTGCCTGACCCGTGACGGGTTCGGCGGCGATACTGTCGGAACCGGAAAGTCTCACCGCAACAGCGGCTGCCGCCGTGCTCCCGTAGACGTTGAGGGCGGTTCTCCCCATGTCGAAAAACGCGTCGACGCCCAGGAGCAGCAGCACCGCATCGGCCGGCAACCCGATCGACGTCAGAACGATGGTGATGGCGACGATCGCCCCGGAGGGCACGTTGGCTGCGCCGTCGATGGTGATGATCGTCAAGATCAGAATCGTGATCGCGAGCGGCCAGGACCACGCAAAGTGATAGGCGTCGGCCAGATAGCCGACCGCAAGAGCCGTGTAGAGCACCGCGCCGTCGCGGTTGAAAATATAGGCGAGAGGCAAGATCGTCGACGCCACGCCGTACGGAACGCCCAGTTCAACGAGTTTCTTCAGATGCAGCGGGTAGGTAATTTCGGAAGAGCGCGTCGTGAAGCCGAGGATCAGCGGTTCCCTCACCTTCCTGAGCACGGCCAGAGGCGACTGACCGGCGACGCGAATGACGGCCGTGAGTACAACCGCGAGAATCGCCATGCCGAGATAGGCGACGCCCAGAAGCTCGATAAGCGAGTGCGCGCCCGCAAAGCCCTTGGCTGACAGCAACTGCGCGATCGCGGCGAAGATCGCGAGCGGCGACCATGCGATCACCCACTGGACCATCTTGAACAGCCCCGACAGCAGCGCCTCGAACACGGCGATCGCAGGCTCGGCGCGCTCGGGGGCCGCCGCCAATGCCGCACCGAAAATGACGCCGAAGACGAGCACCGGCAGCGAATTTCCCGCCGCGAGCGCAGCGACGATGTTTGCGGGAATCAGATCAACGAGAAATTTCGTCCAGTCGATGCTCGACGCGAGCGCCGCGGGCATCGATCCAGATTGCGTCATGCTCGCACCGAGGCCCGGTCGAAATGCAAGGTTGAGCAGCAGGCCGAGCGACGCGGCCAGGCCCGTCATCAACACGAAGAAGCCGATACTGGACAGGGCGACCTTTCCGAGCCGCTCGCGAAGTCTGCCGGCCCGAAAGACTCCGACCGTGACCGACAGGAAGATCAGCGGCATGACGACCATCTTGATCGCGTGGCCGAACATCCCGCTCAGAAAGCCGAGCTTCGCGGCAAAGCCCGGAGCAAACACGCCGCACGCGGCGCCCAGGACGAGTCCGCCAAGCATCTGCATCGGGAGGGAAAGCCCCTTATTTTTCGTGTTCATGCCGTGCCTTTAACAGTTTGATCCGTGCCGGCGTACCGTCAACGATGTGATTCCACATATGCTGACGTGCAAGCTCGCCGTCGTTCGCTTCGATTGCGTGAAAGATGTGCAGGTGCTCGATCGTGCCGCGCCGAACGGTTTCGGCGTCGCCGCGCGGGAGTTCGTTCAGGGCCAGGGTCTGGGCCCGCAACAGACCATACGCCGACGAGATCCGGACGTTCCGTGCGGCAGCGAACAACTCTTGATGAAACACCCAGCCGATACGTTGTTCGAGCATGATGTCCGAGACGTCCCGCTCAACCAGTTCCTGCATTTTTACCGCGGCCTCGCGAAGCCCTGCCGTTGCGCCCGACCTCGCTGCAAGAAACGCCGCGGTACTCTCCAGCGCCAGGCGCATTTCAAAAATTTCGCGGAGATCGCTCGTGGTCGGCGAAGCGACGTAGGTGCCGCTCTTTTCGATCACGACGACCAGCCCTTCGGACTCGAGCAAATGCAATGCGCTGCGCACCGGCATCTGGCCGAAACCCAGTTCATCCGACAGGCCTCGATGAGATACTTTCTGTCCAGGCGCAAGCCGGCCGTCAAAGATCCTCGATCGGATCTCGTCGTAGGCGAGCTCTGCATCTGTCGAGACTTTCGACGTCATCTGTGATCGCAGTTAGCGTATGATTGAAAAGAAGTCGCGGATAGGAAATTACCCTTACTCATAACGCACGGCAACTGCTAATTTTGCGAGTGGGTATACCGAAAGAGAAACGGAAGAAAATCCGCGTCACGAAGAGAGCCGATAATTATATGATTTCACAAGATGTGCGCTTTACCATCTGTGCCGTCCGTGCGGAAGAAACCTATCCCCTCAGAGCCGCAATCCTGATGGCGGGAGACGAGGAGGGAAGCGCCCTGCATGGCGACCTCGCCCCCACCACCATGCACTTTGCCGTTCGCGACCACGACGCCATCGTCGCCGTCGCATCGGTTTGCAAGGAAGGACACGCCGGCGTTTCGGACGCCGACGCGTGGCGCCTGCGCGGCATGGCCGTCCATCCGTCGGTACGCGGCCTGGGATTCGGACGCCTGCTGGTCAATCTGTCCATTCGCCATGTGCGCGAACAATGCGGCATTCTGCTCTGGTGCACGGCGCGCGAATCGGCATACCGGTTCTATGAAATCCTCGGCTTCGATCGCGATCCGATTCCGATTTCAATGCGCGGACGCGACGACATGAAATTTTATCTAATGCAGCGCCGGATCGAGCGCTGAGTTTCGTCCGCGGCTGACGCTCGATCTCGGTCGGCGTCAGTGTCCGGCGCCGGCCGGCCCGGACAGATATTCAACGATCGCCTCCTCCATTTCAATTATTGCAATCGGGGAGAAAATGGAACGGTTATCCAGAATGACCCTGGCGACCGGTACTTTCCCTCCTGATGGCTGATCGTCGTGGCGGCCCGCAACCGAATATCGCGTTCACCTCCCTTCTCCGCCTTCGCTTGTCGTTGTCGACATTCGGCGGCGCGACGGCGCGCACCTCGACACACCTCCGTGGACGCCGGTTCCTATAAGGGAAAACCCGTACGGCGCGACGTTATCAAACGAGATTAACTTATATCAAACTAATTTTGACGGGAATTTATGTTCCTGATATGGTCTTTCCGCCTGCAAAGCGCGACGACACAGGATAGCTGGAGCGGCAACGAAAGCAAGGAAGTCGCTTTCGTTCAGGTTGGGGCGCCGCGATCGTTCTGATCGGGGGTGCAGGACAGGTCGAGCAGCGTCGCGTTCCCCGCATCAAATTGTAAGGATAACGAAATGGTCGAATGTGGCATGCCGATCGGACCGAGCGAATATACGACGCCGGCCGGCGCGACCGGAACGACGCACAGGCCGTGCGTCGTCATCTGCATTCGAATGCGACACAAGCCGTTTCAATCCGTCCCGAAACTTCTCCTCACAGTGAAATGCAGATGAAAAACAAGAAGATCAACATCAGCGTTATCGCCGTTGCCGCCTTCGCAGCATCGTCGGCAGCAATGGCACAGTCGTCGGTCACCCTGTATGGCATGCTCGATGCCGGTATCGGCTACACGTCGAACATCAATGGCCACAGCAGGTACGGCCTCGATGGCGGCGCCGCCGGTTCGAACAAGTGGGGCCTCAGGGGGCAGGAGGATCTCGGCGGCGGCCTCCAGGCGGTATTCAAGATCGAGAACGGTTTCAGTATTGGGACGGGCGGCATAGGCGGCCAGGGGCCCATCGGTAACACGCGTTCGCTGTTCAACCGCCAGGCTTACGTGGGCCTCGCGTCCAATCAGTACGGCGCCTTGCGCTTGGGGCGCCAGCTCGACGCCGTGACGGAAATGGTCCAGGTCCTGACGGGCGACGCCATTTCGGCGTCGACCTTCTCGACCCCCGGCGACGTCGACAACAACGACAACACGACGAACCAGAACAACGCGGTGAAGTACATTTCGCCGATCATCCACGGCTTCCAGGCCGAAGCCGCGTACTCGTTCGGCGGCGTGGCCGGCGCAACGGGCTCGGGTCAGTCGTGGTCGGCGGCCGCGACCTACGCGCAAGGCGGCCTGACGGTCGCCGGCGGCTACTTTCGTGCGGTCAACCAGGGCGAGAACGGCTGGCTGAACGCAACGGCACAACCGAGTTTCGGCGGCGCGCTGGGCTATCCGAGTTCGGGCTACAACGGTGGCAATGCGTTCAAGAGCGCGGGCATCGCGCAAGTGGCCGCGCAATACGAGGTGGGGCCGTACACGGCTGGCCTGCGCTACTCGAACGCCCAGTACAAGGGCAACGATGGCCAGCCGTCGATCCACTTCAACGTGCTCGGCGCGCTGCTGCAGTACCGGGTCACGCCGGCGCTGTCGCTCGCGACCGGCTACACGTATGTCTACGGTTCCGCGGCCACGCCCGCGCAAGCCGCCGAAGGTCGCACGATGGCCTCGATCAACCAGCTGTCGCTGGGGGCAACGTACTCGCTGTCGAAGAGTACCGCGCTGTACGCGATGGGCGCCTACGTGCATGCGAAGGGCGCGCAGGCCTCGGCCGCCGACTTCGGCAACACCTCGTCGGGCGGCAACCAGGTTCAGGTCAACATCGGCATGTTCCACGGCTTCTGATCGCCGACCGGCAACACCGGCGCAGTGGCGGCACGACCCCGGCGTCGTGCCGCCCGGCCTGACCGGCGGACCTAGCCGCCCTCCTGACTCGCCATGCGCTCCATCCATTCCTCGAACGCGGACACGGCGGCATCGTCGGCGCGATCGGCGTTCGTCACCAGCATGTAGTCGTCGGCACGCCATACCGGCGCCGCGATGGGACACACGAGGCGCCCCTCGGCGAGATCGCGGCCGATCAGCGGCAGCGAGGCCAGCGCCACGCCGAGCCCCTCGATGGCCGCGCCCAACTGCAGATTCACGTGATCGAATTCGACATGGCGCGCGGCCCGCAGATCGGAAGCGCCCGCTTCCTTCAACCAGTGCGACCACGCGGAGCGCGTCGTGGCCGAATGCAGCAGGACGTGATGGCGCAGGTCGGCCACGCTCTGGATCGGATGCTGCCGCAGCAAGGCGGGATTGCAGGCCGGCACGCGCAGATCAGGCATCAACGAGCGCGACACGACGCCCGCGCCCTGCTCGGGACCGGAGCGGACACCGATATCGAACGCGTCGGCGACATAGCGCAGTTTGCGCGACGTCGTCGACACCCTCACGTCGATGTCGGGGTACCGCGAATGAAAATCGGCGAGCCGCGGCAGCAGCCAGCAAAGCGCGAAGCTCATCGGCACATTCACCCGCACGACGCCTGATATCCGGTGCGTGAACGGGTTGTGGCGCAGCCGCCCCACCGCGGTACCGAGGCGCTCGAACGCGTGGCTGACGTCGTTCAGCAACGCGGCCCCTTCGTCGGTCAGCACGACGCCGCGCGGACGACGGTCGAACAGCGGCAGCCCGAACCAGTCCTCCAGCAACCTGATCTGCTTGCCCACGGCCCAGTGGGTCACGTGCAATTCCGCCGCGGCAGCCGCAAAGCTACCGTGCCGCGCGACCGCATCGAAGGCGCGCAGCGCATTGAGCGGGGGCAACTCGCCCCGGTGCTTCGCGGCATCCCGGCTTTCGTTCATGACGTGACTTTTTCTCCCGATTGACGCGATTTTAGCTCAATTGAAATGGCTGTCGCGTCGGCCATAAAATCGACGCATCGAGCGTGAAAGCGATGCCACGGGCGGCTTCCCTCCCCCGCTCGCACGGAGCGAATGACGATGCGCCTGCCGGTTTTTTCCCCTCCCGTGATGCAGGAGACTGCGCCACCCCGACGGCGCGTGCTGTGGCTATCGTGCATTGCGCATGCCATACACGACGGCTATACGGACATGATCTACGCGCTGCTTCCCGTGTGGCAGTCGGAATTCGGGCTCGACTTCGCGGCCCTCGCCATCCTGCGCGGCGTCTATGCCGGCACGATGGCGACGCTGCAATTGTCGGCCGGGCGCCTCGCGCAACGCCTGGGCAGCCGCTCGACCCTCGCAATCGGCACGCTGCTCGCCGCGCTCGGCTATGCGATCGCGGGCATGTCGGGCGGCCTGCTCGGCTTGGGCGTCGCGCTCGCGATCTCGGGCGGCGGCTCCAGCACACAGCATCCGATCGCGTCGGGCGCCGTCTCCCGCGTCTATGGGCGCGACGCGAGAGGCCCGCTGAGCATCTACAACTTTTCCGGCGATCTGGGGAAATCCGCGCTGCCGGCCGCCATTTCGCTGCTCGTGACGATGATGCCGTGGCGTCATGCGCTATGGATCGTCGCCGGATTGGGCTGCGTCGTGGCCGCCGTCATCGCGCTCTGGTTTCCGGCCGTGCCACGCGCCGCCGCGAACACGACGGTCAAAGGCCAGGCGTCCGCTCAACGCAGCGGCACCGGGCGAAGCGGATTCTCCGCGCTGTTTTCGATCGGCGTGCTCGATACGGCCGTACGCATGGGACTGCTTACCTTTCTGCCGTTCCTGCTCAAGGCCAAGGGCGTCTCGCCGCAACTGCTGGGCACGGCCCTTGCGCTCGTTTTCATCGGCGGCGCGGCCGGCAAATTCATGTGCGGCTGGCTCGGCGCGCGCATGGGCATGGTCAGGACGGTGCTGCTCACGGAGGGCGGGACAGCGGCGTGCATCATCGCGGTGATGTATCTCCCATTGGCGCCGACCATGGTGCTGCTGCCCATTCTGGGTATGATGCTCAACGGCACTTCGTCGGTGCTGTACGGGACCGTGCCGGAGATGTCCGCGCCCGAACGCACCGAGCGCGCATTCGCGATCTTCTATACCGGGACGATCGCGTCGGGCGCGCTGTCGCCCGTGCTCTACGGTTTCCTGGGCGACTGGATCGGCGTGCACGGCGCCACCTATGCGACCGCGTTGACGGCCCTCGCGATTTTTCCGCTCGCCCTCGCGCTGCGCCCGCATCTCGCGGACGACTCGACAGGATGAACACCATGACGAAACCTGACTACCCGACCGTCGCCCTCGTCGGTCCGGGCGCAATCGGAACGACCGTCGCCGCGGCCCTCCATGAAGCCGGCCGCACGCCGGTGATCTGCGGCCGCTCGGCGCACGCGCAATTGAAGTTGCGCTTCGACGGCGGCGAAATCGTCGTGCCCGGGCCCGTGCTGACCGATCCGCAAGCGATCGAGGGCCGGTTCGATCTCGTGTTCATTGCGGTCAAGTCGACGCAGATAGCGAGCGCGGCGCCCTGGGTCTCCGCGCTATGCGACGCGAATACCGTCGTCTGCGTGCTGCAAAACGGCGTCGAGCAACAGGCCGCGTTCGCACCGTATGCGGCCGGCGCCGCGGTCGTGCCATCGGTCGTCTGGTTTCCCGCGCAACGCGAATCGGGCGAGTCGGTATGGCTGCGCGGCAGGCCCCGGCTCACCCTGCCCGATACGCCGGCCGGCAACGTGGTGGCCTCGGCGTTGCGCGGCACGCGCTGCTCGCCCGAGGTGGCGGAGGATTTCGTCTCGCTCGCGTGGCGAAAGCTTTTGCAGAACGCGGTGGCGGGGCTCATGGTGCTGACCGGTCGCCGCGCCGGCATGTTCTCGCGAAGCGACATCACCGAACTATCGCTCGCCTACCTGCAGGAATGTCTCGCGGTCGCACGTGCGGAGGGCGCGAAGCTGGGCGATGAAGTGCCGCAGGAGATCATCGATGGATTCCACGGCTTCCCGCCCGATTTGGGAACGTCCATTCTGGCCGACCGGCAGGGCAACCGCCCGCTCGAATGGGACTGCCGCAATGGCGTCGTGCAGCGATACGGACGAACGCACGGCATTCCGACGCCGATCAGCGATCTGGTCGTGCCGCTGCTCGCGGCCGCGAGCGACGGGCCGGGCTGATGCCGGACCGCCACAAATACTCTGCGCCAAAGGCGGCGCTAACGTCTGACAAAAGATGCTTGCTGCCGCTCCGTACGAATCAATCGCCGTCGCCACCCGCCCGGCGCGCGCCGATGCGAGGTCAATTCCGGTAAAAATTGACCGGCCGAACAAAAAGTTACCGTTCGTTTCAAAGATGCCCAGATAGTGAGTTGCCGTCCGGCTATTCTTCCGTCACCCACAATAACGATCCCATCTGGGGGTGACATATGAACACCATCATCAAGAGCGCCCTGTGCGCCGCCTTCGTGCCGTTCGTACTCGCTGGTTGCGGCGGCGGCGACGGCGGCGGCGGCACGCAAACCGGTACGCTGCACGTCGCGATGACGGACGCGCCTTCCTGCGGCTTCGACCATGTGTACGTCACCGTCTCGCAGGTCCGGGTGAACGCGAACGCGAATGCCTCCGACAACGATGCCGGCTGGTCGACCGTTTCCCTCGCGACGCCGCAGAAGATCGACCTGCTGTCGCTGACCAACGGCGTGCTCGCCGATCTGGGCCAGACCGCGCTGCCCGCCGGCCAGTATCAGCAAGTCCGGCTGGTGCTCGCGCAGAATCAAGGCAACAACCTCGCGAACTCGGTCGTCCCGACCGGCGGCTCGGAACAGGCGCTCGCCACGCCGAGCGCGACGCAAAGCGGCTACAAGATCATCCAGCCGTTCACGGTCCAGCCCAACACGCTCGTCGATCTCGTGCTCGACTTCAATGCGTGCAAGTCGATCGTCCAGCGCGGCAACGGCTCGTATGCGCTGAAGCCGGTCGTCACCGCGATCCCGACCGTCGTGAGCGGCGCGATCTCCGGTTACGTCGCATCGGCCGAAGCCGGCTCGACCGTCTATGCCGAACAGGGCGGCAAGGTCGTTCGCGGCACGGTGGCCGACAGTTCCGGCAAGTTCGTGCTGTCGCCGCTGATCCAGAGCTCGACGCAGGGCAACTACGACGTCGTGATCGTGAAGAACAACTTCGCGTCGGGTATCGTCCGCTCGGTGCCGGTGGTGGTGAACTCGACCACGGCGGTGTCGGCGTCGACCGCACCGATCACGCTGCCTGCGTCGACGATGAGCACCGTCAGCGGTACGGTCACGGCCAGCGCGAACGCCTTCGTGCGCGCGCTGCAGACGATCGATGCGAACGCGTACGAGATCACGTCGATCAACGCGAACATGGACACCGGCGCCTATTCGCTGTCCGTGCCCACGGCCGCGCCGATCGTCGGCACCTACTCGGGTTCGCTGCCGGTCGCGCTGGCCGCGGCGCCGGCCGCCGCAGGCCAATACACGATCGAGGCCGACGCGGCATCGGGGGCGACCCAATCGGCAAACGTCAACGCAACGACCAGTCAGTCCAACGTCAACTTCAGCTTCTGACGCGCTGACGGCATCATCGAAAGGGCCGAACGACCCTTTCCTTCCAACGGGAGAACGAAGTGAAAAAAGGGATGATCGCGTTGCTCGCAGCGGCGAGCATGGCGGGCGCGCTCGGCGGGTGCGTCGCCTATGTTCCTGGCGCACCGGTCGTGGTCGCGCCGCAAGGCGGGCCGGGGAATGGATTCTGTCCGCCGGGACAGGCCAAGAAAGGCAACTGTTGATGTAAAGCCCGCGGCAGCCGCGGGCTTTTTTTCATCCATCGCGCGAGCGAGCCGGCGCCCACGCCCGACGGCTCGACGAATCCCCGTTCCCCGCCGCCTCACTCCGCCAGCTTCGGCGGCCACGCATGGCCTTCGACCTGACAATGCCTGCACCACGCATACAGCGCGTCGTACATGACGAGACCGTGTTCCAGCATCGCGTGATCGTCAGGAAACATGTCCGACAGTCCGAGCGAAATCGCATGAAGCCCGCTCGACTGCGGCGTCAGGTCGAGCCGCGACGTATCCGCGCCGCGGATGATGCGGGCCATGTGCCGCAACGCCTGATCGTCGGCCAGGCCGTACTTGCCGAGAAACGCGTCGAAGCTGCATTGCTCGCCGACGTGCGTCAATTCCACGCCGGGAATGTCGTACGGGATCGCGCCGGTCTCGCCGGCGATGCGCAGCACGTCGCCCGGCGCAACATAGAGAAATTCGGGCGTCTCGTCGATAAAACGGGCAATGAGCCAGGGACACGCTACCCGGTCGATTTTCGGACGTTGGCGAGTAATCCATTGCATGGCGGCCTCCACGGTCAGTGATGCAACAGCGGATACACGATCAGGCCCATCACGGCGGCTCCGCCGACGACCATCGGCTCCGACAGCTTCTTGAACCTGACCAGCAGCACGATCGTCGCGAGCGCCACCAATGCGGTCGGCACGTCGACGATCGAGCGTCGGGCCAGCACGATCACCGACCCCGTGATCGCGCCGACGGCCGCGGCCGTCACGCCGTCGACGAACGCCAGGATCGCCGGCAGCCTGCCGTATTTCTTGAAGTACGGGGCCGGCAATACCGTGAACAGATAGCACGGCAGGAACGTACCGGCCGCCGCCACGCACGCGCCGGGCAACCCCGCCACCAGATAGCCGATGAAGCCGACCGTGATGACGACCGGGCCCGGCGTGATCATCGCGACCGCCACGGCGTCGACGAACTGCTTCTCGCTGAGCCAATGGTGCTCGGTGACCACGCCCCCATAAAGGAACGGCACGATCGCGAGCCCCGAGCCGAACACGAACGCGCCGGCCTTCGCGAAGAAGACGGCCAGTTGCACGAGCTGCGGCCAGTCGACGATACCGAGCCATGCGCCCGTGGCGGAAACGGGCCACGCCACGACCGCATCGACGCGCCGCTGGCGTAACCACCGGGGCGGCGCGCGCGTGAGCCAGACGAGCACACCCGCCGCGAGAAACAGCCACGCCACTTCCGATTCGGTGATCACCGTCACGGCCACCAGCGCGAGATAGATCGCCCACAGCAGCGTGTCGCGGCCGATGCTTTTCGCGGTCAGCTTGCGCGCGCTGATCGCGATGATGCCGATCACCGCCGCGCCGACGCCGTAGAACACCGACTGCATCCACGTCAGGCCGCCGAATCGCGTGTACGCGTAGCCGAGCAGCACCACCATCAGAAACGACGGCAGCACGAACGCGATCCCGACCATCGTGGCGCCGACGATGCGGTAATGCACGTAGCCGAGATAGATCGCCAGTTGCGCGGCGAGCGGGCCGGGGGCGAGTTGCGCGAGCGCCAGGCCTTCCTTGTAGTCCGCGTCCGCGATCCATCGGCGCGTATCCACGAGGTCCCGATGCATGTAGCCGGCGAGTGCGACCGGCCCGCCGAACCCCGTCGCGCCGAGCCGCGCGAAGTACCCGATCAGTTGCCACAGCGTATAGGCCGGGCGGTCGCGATGTGTATTCATGTTGGCGCGAGCAGCATGGTCAGGGTTGGCGGTTGCCGCGGAAATGCACGTACAACGAATCGAGTACGGTGCCGATCTCCGTCAGCAATGCGTCATCGTCGGCGACGCGCTTCCGGGCGCCGGCGAGAATGGCCTCGAATCCGCCGGCTTCCGGCACGGTGGCGCCGCCCACATCCAGCGCATGCACCATGGTGCCCAGCCGGGCGAGTCCGTCGTTGTCGCCCAGCCCGAAGCTGGCGACCAGCACCTCGAACGACACGCGATCGCCCACATGCGTGAACGGCGCGCCGTCGAAGTCGAAGCCGAGCGCGTCGGCCGGGCAATCGGCGAGATTGTCCAGCCACACGAAGCGGGCATGCGGATCGATGAAACGCTGAATCAGCCACGCGCTGGCGACGCGATCGACCCACAGGTGACGGCGCGTCGCCCACAGCCTGCCCTGATACTGCGCACGGTCGCGACGCGGAATGCCGCGCTGGGCGGCATGCGGCTCGCCGGGCGAGCGCAACGCTTCGACCGCGGCGGTGAAATCCCGCCATTGCGCCTGCGCGCGCAGCGAAGTTTCGCCGGGAAAGAAATCGATGCTTCGAATCGCCTCGTACGTGCGAGCATGGCGGCGTTGCAGGCGGTTGAGCTCGGCGACCGCCAGATCGGGCAGCGTGCTGCGGGCCGCCGAAAGCTCGGCGAGCCAGCCTGCGTAATCGCCCGCGCGATCGAACAGCGACTGGTACGCGTCTTCGTCGGCAGGATCGTCCGCCCGGACATCCAGCAACCACGCCTGCCCTTCGCCGTTGCGCGCCTCGTCGGCGAGCTCACGCAACTGCGCCGCCTGCTCGGCATGCGCAGGCAGCAGATAGGCGCCGTCCCGCAGTGCACCACAGCCGAGCGCCTTGACGGTACGCCAGATGCGCATGCGGGCAGTCGCGCCGGAGGTCGGCAGACTGACGATCAACAGGCGCCAGGAAGTCGGGACGGCATTCATGACGGCAGCATAGGTGGCTGTCACGAACACTGCAATTCGGTAGATATCGCTACACCATTTCGACGGCAGGCAGCCATGCTCGACGCGTGGAACAGGAAGGCGAAAACAACGACCGTCAAACACGCACGGGCCGCCTCATCGCCGGCCGCGCAACCCGATGCAGGCCCGATATGCGATCGACGCCGCGGGACATCGTGACGATATCCTGCGAATCGGGCGGTTCTGCGCATAAACTGAAAGCACGCCACGGCAGGCTGCCGTCGAGCGATCGAACGCTTTTCCCCGACGCCGCGCAGACTGCAACTGAACGGCAAACGCAGGCCCGCACATGAAGCCGCCCCATGAAAATTGATCCCAGCGTCATTCCTCACTATCTCGTCCTGCGTGCGGGCTGTCCCCCTTATGTGCTGAATGCGGATCGTCAGGTGCTTCGCCGCCAGGCGAGTCGGCTCTTGCTGGCATTCGCGCGAACGCGCGGAGCAATCGCCCATGTCGACGGCATCGCCTGGAACGTCTTCTCCGACAGCGAGGGGCTCACGATAGTCGAGCGTCGTGAGACCGGGTTCTTTTCGTTGGTCGCGGGAAACGAGACCGAACGTCAGTTGCATTTGCTGACGACCCTCTGACGTCGTCGCCGGGACGGCGTATCGCACGGGCGACAGGCGTGCCGGCAAGGGACCGATCGCGACCCAGGCGTCACGCGTTCCGCCCCTGCCGATAGCGCTTGACACGTTTCGTGCCGACGCGTACTGTCGGCCGCGGAAGTATTCAAGAAGCGCGATTGCTGCTCATCATCGACCGCAGCCTGCGGTATTAGTTGTCCTCTCCCTCCTTGATTCCTTTTCCTCGTCCATACGAGGCATATGCGCTCGTTCATTTTCAGGAGATCCAACATGGATACCGGTACCGTCAAGTGGTTCAACGACAGTAAGGGCTTCGGCTTCATCACCCCCGACAACGGCAGCGACGATCTGTTCGCCCACTTCTCGGAGATCCGCGGCGATGGCTTCAAGACCCTCGCGGAAGGCCAGAAGGTCAGCTTCGAAACGAAGACGGGCCCCAAAGGGCTGCAGGCGTCGAACATCACCCCGCTGTAATCGCTGAACCGTCAGCCCCTGTTCGCGAAGCGGCACATCGCTGCCGCTTCACGTGCCGCGCCCTCCGTCGCAGTCAACGCGACTCGACGCGGGCACGGCCACCCGCTTCGCATCCGGCCGTCGGCCGGTGCGTATGCCGACACCCGATCCTCACTCGCCGCGCCGCACGGCCGACCGCACGCGCGCAAGCGGCGCACGTCATGCTCACCGAACCGCGCAAGCGGTGCAGCAGGAGAACCCGCATGACCCGAAACCAGCCTCGCCGCAACAAGGCGCCTGCGCGTGCCAGCCAGGCCATCACTTTGCCGAAGCTGGGCACCGCATTGAACTGGGTGCCGCCCAAACCGCCTGCGGTCACGAAATCGCGCGCGAAGAAACGCCCGCCTGCTCCGCAATAACCCGCCTGAAACCGGGCGACGTCCTCGACGAAGTGCGTGCGCCAACCCGGAATAAGTTGGACGTTCGACGAAGGATGCGCGTATGATGGGCTCATCCGAACGATCGGCCGCCCTCCGACGTTCGCCCCTCCACCCGCCCGCTTGCTGCATCGCCCCTCCTTCGCGCTGCAACGTTGTCCCCTTCACCCACCGGCCCGCCCTGCAATGGGAATACTGGCCGAACGTGTTCGCCCATGCGACTCGCCGTGGCCGAACGCCAGGAGTTCGTCATGAGCATGCACGTCTATCGTGGATTCGAGATTTATCCGCTGATTTACCCTCACGTGGCCGCGCCGCATGGCTGCCCGCACAACTACGACGCCGGGTTCGACGCGGCCGTCAAGATTTGCCTGCGCGGCACCACCGATACGCTGACGCAGAGCCAGACCTTCCGATTGCACGACATCTCCCCATTCGACAATGCCGGCGACGCACGTCGTGCGTCGGTGCGCTTTGCCGAGAACATCATCGACGACAATCGGGACAAACAGGGCTTCTTTTCCAGCGCGCGCTGACGCGCGCTCGTCGGCACAACGCAATTTTTCGGTATTTTGGAGGACGAAATGATCATCGACGAACTGCTCGGCTTGATCGAACGGCATGAAGTCACCCGGATCGACACCGTCGTTCCCGCCAGAATCGCCGATTCAGCGATGTGCCACCAACCCGAGCTGCACATGTTCATGGCGGTACGTGCGCTCTCGATCGGAGCAGGATATTCGGAATTCGAATCCGACGAGATAGCCAGCGCCGTCATGACGCGGCTCGGCTAGCTTTCCGTTCCAGCCTTTCCCGACAGGATCTACATGACGACAATTACGCTGAAGCTCAACGAACCGATCGATGTCGCGCTGCGGCGATTCCGGCGCGGCATCGAGAAAACCGGGCTGATTCGCGAATTGCGCGCCCGCACCGGCTACGAGAAGCCCACGACGGAGCGCAAGCGGAAGAAGGCCAGCGCCGTTGCCAGGCAGCGCCTGCGGGCCAAGCGCATGTTGCCGCCCCGAAAAATGTACTAGGAGGACATCGTGTACAACATGCCGGCCGAGGCGCCTCCGTTCTTCCCGCTGACGAAATGCGAAGTCGACTTCGATCAGCAGAACGACATGGTGACACTGCTGCCGAGCTTCTATGCATTCGGGTGCGAGTACACCAGCCGCGGGCTTCTGATCGGGCGTAGCGATGCGTTCAAGCTGATTGCCGCGATCGAGAAGGCGCTCAGCGTTCAGCAGTAATCCGACACCGGCGCACTCGCCAGCACCGACAACCACAAAAAGGACCATGCGCGGCCGGACCCAGTACGTCGATCTGCTCTACTTCCTCGTTGTCATGCAACTCGTCACCCGCAGGCAGACGCGCGCGTGGCTTTCGCCGTTCCAGCTCGCCGAATCGCTGCAAGCGTGGCTGGTCATCCATCGTGCGAAATGCGAGTGGCGCGATCGCGTCTGGATAGGCCACGCTTCGCTTCAGATCGCGAAATCGGCCGGCCCGGCCGACAGCGCCGCACTCGCGCAACGGCTCGCGCATGCCGAACCGGCGCCGACGCCCGCTTCTCCGGACGCCTCGACGGATCGGGCGGGCCTCCGAATGGCGTGCATCCGTTACCTTCGCGAGCATGTCTGACCTTGATCCCCGTTGACGGGGCGACATGCAATCCGGCGACGGCGACCGACAGGCAGGGGTCGATGCGTCAGTGACATGCGAACGCGGTTCGCGTTCGTGCCGACATATCGGGTCACGACCGATTAAAAAAGTCGCGTGCCGGCTCGGCGTTTCGACGCGGCCACGCCCGCGGCATGCTACATCGGGCGTCCCGATGATAAGCTCGGCATCGACGCGCTGTCGCGCACCCGTCACCCGACCGACCCCAAGCCTCCCGCGAGTCCGCTCATGCCCATCGCTCCTGCTGTCGTCTCCGCCTTCACCCCCACCGGCAAGCTCCGCGCATCGATCAACCTCGGCAACCCGATCCTCGCGAACCGCGACCCGGCAACGGGCGAACCGTTCGGCGTCTCGATCGACCTCGCCCGTGCATTCGCCGAGCGCCTGTCGGCCGACCTGGAACTCGTGGTGTTCGACGCCGCCGGCAAATCGGTGCAGGCGCTGACCGACGAGCGCGCCGATTTCGGCTTCTTCGCGATCGATCCGCTGCGCGGCGAAACCGTCGCGTTCACCGCGCCGTACGTGCTGATCGAAGGTTTCTATCTCGTGCCCGACGCGTCGCCGATCCGCACCCATGCGGACGTCGACCAGCCGCACAACCGCGTGGCCGTCGGCAACGGCAGCGCGTACGACCTGTTCCTCACCCGCGAACTGAAAGCCGCACGGATCGTGCGCGCGCCGACGTCGCAAGCGGTCGTGTCGACGTTCGTCGAGCAAAAGCTCGAAGTGGCGGCCGGCGTGAAGCAGCAGCTCGAAGCCGACGCCGCGAAAACGCCGGGCCTGCGCCTGCTCGACGAGCGCTTCATGGTGATCCGGCAGGCGATGGGCGTGCCGAAGAGCCGCGGCGACGCGGCGGCCGCGGTGCTGAACGCGTTCGTCGAGGAGATGAAGGCGTCGGGCTTCGTCGCCGATTCGCTGCGCCGGCACGGCATCACGGGCGCATCGGTCGCGCCGGCTGGCTGATCGACAGCCGCGCGGCGACATGCCGAACGCGCCCATCCGTTGACCGCCGAGGCCGTCCGGCTCGCGGCGCAGGCATGCGATTTCAGCACGCGCCGGCTCGATCCTCGCGCGCGTGACGCGTGCGGGATCGCGGCAACGCAGCATCGCCGGGCACAGGACACGCGCAAATGGCGGAGCGGCGCCGGACGTCGCGCCCCCGCGACCGCCGAATGGGGCAATGTGCTGCTCCGCACAAACCCGTTGCGGACCGCGCCGGCTTCAGCCACGAAGCGCCACCGGCGCAATTGTCGAGCCCGATTGGCCTCGTCCCCGCGCTAGCGCAAACCCGGACCCGGTTGCACTGTTCATCGTCATTCTGGTCCTGTATCGTCCTTCCATCCCCGATTGCGAAACCGGTGCATGGGAGGCTCTCGATGCGAAAAAAGAATGCTGCAGCCGTCTGGATCCTGATCGCGATGCTGGCAGGCATCGCAATCGGCTACATGGTCTTCGCGAGCTTTCCCGACAAAAAGGCCGCGACCGAAATCGCCGGCTACATCTCGCTCGTCTCCGACGTGTTCCTGCGGCTGATCAAGATGGTGATCGGGCCGCTCGTGTTCTCGACGCTGGTCGTCGGCATCGCGCACATGGGCGACGCGGCGTCGGTCGGGCGCGTGTTCGCGAAAGCGTTCGGCTGGTTCATCACCGCGTCGCTGGTCTCGCTGCTGCTCGGGCTGCTGATGGCGAACCTGCTGCGGCCCGGCGACAACCTCGGCCTGCCGCTGCCGGACATCGGCGCATCGGCGAACCTCGCGACCTCCAAGTTCACGTTGAAGGATTTCGTCGGCCACATGGTGCCGAAGTCGATCGCCGAGGCGATGGCGAACAACGAAATCCTGCAGATCGTCGTGTTCTCGATGTTCTTCGGCGTGGCGCTCGCCGCGCTCGGCGAACGCGGCAAGATCCTCGTGGCCGCGATCGATCAACTGTCGCACGTGATGCTGAAGATCACCGGCTACGTGATGAAGCTCGCGCCGCTCGCCGTATTGGCCGCGATGGCCGCGACCGTCGCGGTGAACGGGCTGTCGGTGCTGCTGAAGTTCGCGGTGTTCATGGGGGATTTCTATCTGAGCCTGTTCCTGCTCTGGGCGTTGCTCGTCTGCGCCGGGTTGCTGTTTCTCGGGCCGCGCGTGTTCAAGCTGCTGGTGCTGATCAAGGAAGCGTTCATGCTGTCGTTCGCGACGGCGAGCTCCGAAGCCGCGTATCCGAAGATCCTCGACGCGCTCGACCGTTTCGGTGTGCGCCGCAAGATCTCGAGCTTCGTGATGCCGATGGGTTATTCGTTCAACCTCGACGGCTCGATGATGTACTGCACGTTCGCGTCGCTGTTCATCGCGCAGGCGTACAACGTCCATCTGTCGCTCGGCACGCAGATCACGATGCTGCTCGTGCTGATGCTCACGTCGAAGGGAATGGCCGGCGTGCCGCGCGCGTCGCTCGTGGTGATCGCCGCGACGCTGCACCAGTTCGGGCTGCCGGAAGCCGGGCTACTGCTGATCCTCGGCGTCGACACGTTCCTCGACATGGGCCGCTCGGCCACGAACGCGGTCGGCAACTCGATCGCGAGCGCGGTAGTCGCGAAATGGGAAGGACAACTGATGTCGGAGGCGGAAGCCGAGGCCAACGCGGCGCGCATCGAAGCGGAACAGGAAGCGACGATCGCACATCCGACGGAAGTCTGACGGAGGCCCGCCGATGAAGATGCAGCGATTCCGGCTTGCGCTCGCGCTCGCGAGCCTGCTCGCCGCCAGCGCGTCCGCGCGCGCGGACGATCTGCCCTCCCCGCCGCCGCGCGTCGAGCCGTTCGCGCCGGCGCAACTGACCGGCACGCTCGCGAAGGTGCGCGGCACCGGCACGATCGCGCTCGGCTATCGCGACGCGTCGATACCGTTCTCGTACCTGAATGCGCGCCGCCAGCCGATCGGCTATTCGATCGAGCTGTGCAAGGCGCTCGTGTCGTCGATCGAGGATGCGGTCAACAAGAGCCTGACGATCCGCTGGGTGCCCGTCACGTCGGACAACCGCATCGACGCGGTGGTCAACGGCCAGGTCGATCTCGAATGCGGCTCCACGACGAGCAACCTCGAGCGCCAGAAGCGCGTGGCGTTCTCGCCGATTATCTTCGTGGCCGGCACGAAGGTGATGGTGAAGCGCGGCGCGCCGATCCGCTCGTTCCGCGATCTCGCGGGCAAGAAAGTCGCGGTGACGGCCGGCACGACCAACGAGAAAGCGTTGCGCGACCTGGACCAGCGGTTCAGGCTCGGGATCCAGCTGCAGGTGGTACCGGACCATGCGCAAGGCTTCGCGCTCGTCGCGAACGGCGGCGCCGACGCGTTCGCGACGGACGACGTGCTGCTGTACGGCCTGATTGCCGAGAATGCGGACAAGGGCGGCCAGTACGACGTGGTGGGCGATTACCTGTCGTACGACCCGTACGGCATCATGTTCCGCAAGGACGATCCGCAGCTCGCGCAGGTCGTGAAGAACACCTTCGTGGAACTGGCCGCCGACGGCGAGATCGCACGCCAGTACAAGCGCTGGTTCCTGCGCCCGCTTCCGTCGGGCCTGAGTCTCAACCTGCCGATGAGCCCGCAACTGGAAACCATCATCGAGACGATCGGCATCAAGGGCGAATGAGCGCGGCGGCGAGCCGATCGCACGGGCGCATGGGCAAGCGGCCCCGGTGTCTCGCCTGACACCGGGGCCGCTTGCGACAAGCACCGCATTCAACCGACGCGCGCTTCGCCTTGCCGCTCGGTTTCGCCGTCGGGCGATGCCGTTCGCGCCAGTACGGGCTTCAATGCCTGCCCCGTATGGCTCGCACTCACCTTCGCGAGCGCTTCCGGCGGCGCCGCCGCGACGATCGTGCCGCCGCCGACGCCGCCTTCCGGCCCGAGATCGATGATCCAGTCGGCTTCCGCGATCACGTCGAGATCGTGCTCGATCACGACGACGCTATGCCCCGCATCGACGAGCCGGTGCAGCACGCGAATCAGCTTCGCAACGTCGGCCATGTGCAGGCCGACCGTCGGCTCGTCGAGCACGTACAGCGTGTGCGGCGCCTTCTGGCCGCGCCGCGTGATGTCGTCGCGCACCTTCGTCAGCTCGGTGACGAGCTTGATGCGCTGCGCCTCGCCGCCGGACAGCGTCGGCGACGGCTGACCGAGCGTCAGGTAGCCGAGCCCGACGTCCTTCATCAACTGCAGCGGATGCGCGATGTTCGAGATCGGCGCGAAGAATTCGACCGCCTCGTCGATCTCCATCGTCAACACGTCGCCGATGTTCCGGCCGCGCCACGTGACGGCGAGCGTTTCCGGATTGAAGCGCTGCCCGTGGCACACGTCGCACGGCACCTTCACGTCGGGCAGGAAGCTCATGCCGATCGTGCGCACGCCTTGCCCTTCGCAGGCCGGGCAGCGCCCGTCGCCGGTGTTGAACGAGAAACGCGACGCCGTATAGCCGCGTGCGCGCGCTTCGAGCGTATCGGCGAACAGCTTGCGGATCGTGTCCCATACGCCGATATAGGTGGCCGGGCACGAGCGCGGCGTCTTGCCGATCGGCGTCTGGTCGACCTCGAGCACGCGATCGATCTGCTCCCAGCCGCTCAGCGACTCGCAGCCCTGCCATGCATGCGTGACGTTCAGCGACGGCCGCGGTGCGCTGCGCGCGAGCACGCTCGAACGGCGGTTCGTGGCCGGCGCGTCCTGCTGCGCCGCCTTGCGCGCACGCCGCGTGGCCGGCGACGACAGCACCGAGCGGCCGACCGCGTCCAGCAGGTTCGTCATCAGCACGTCGCGCGCGAGCGTCGACTTGCCCGAGCCACTGACGCCCGTCACCGCGACGAGCCGCGCGAGCGGAATGCCGACCGTGACGTCGCGCAGGTTGTGCAGCGTCGCGCCATGCACGGTCAGCCAGGCTTCCGGCCCGGCCGCGCCGCCCTTCTTGCCCGGCAGGCTCACGCCGCGGCGCGGTTGCAGCGGGTGCGTCATCGGCTGCGCGAGCAATCGGCCCGTGACCGAATCCGGCTGCGCGGCCAGATCGGCGACCGCGCCCTCGGCGACCAGCGTGCCGCCGCGCTTGCCCGCGCCCGGGCCGACGTCGATGATGTGATCCGCGCGGCGGATCGTGTCCTCGTCATGCTCGACGACGACCAGCGTATTGCCCTTGTCGCCGAGCTTGCGCAATGCGTCGAGCAGGATCTGGTTGTCGCGCGGATGCAGGCCGATCGTCGGCTCGTCGAGCACGTAGCAGACGCCCTGCAGGTTGCTGCCGAGCTGCGCGGCGAGCCGGATGCGCTGCGCTTCGCCGCCCGACAGGCTCGGCGCCGCCCGATCGAGGCTCAAGTAGCCGAGCCCGACTTCCTCGAGAAACGCGAGGCGGCTGCCGATCTCGCTGACGATGTCGCGCGCGATCTGCGCATCGCGCCCGCTGAGTTCCAGCGCGTCGATCCAGCGGCGCGTGTCCGACACCGTCCATTGCGCGACTTCGACGATCGGATGCGCGTCGAACGTGACCGCGCGCGCGGACGGGTTCAGCCGCGTGCCGTGGCAATCGGGGCACGGCTCGTTGCCGACGCCTTCCGGTTCCTGCTCGTCCGACGGCAAGGTTTGCTCGCGGCCGCGATCGTCGCCGGCGAGCACCGTGTCGTCGTATGCGGCGCGCTGTTCGCGCGTGAGCGTGACGCCGGTGCCGACGCAGGTCGTGCACCAGCCGTGCTTGCTGTTGTACGAGAACATCCGCGGGTCGAGCTCCGGATAGCTCGTGCCGCACACCGGGCACGCACGCTTGACCGACAGCACCTTGACCGCGCCGACCCGGGCGGTCGAACGATCGTTGCGCATCGCATCGTGCAGCCCGTCGAGCGGCGCGAGCAGGTGCATCACGCCCTTGCCGAGCTCGAGCGTCTCGTCGAGCCTGCGCCGCAACTCGGCTTCGTTGTCCGGCGACACGACGATATCGGCCACCGGCAATTCGATCGTGTGCTCGCGGAAGCGGTCGAGCTTCGGCCACGGGTCGACCGTGACGAACTCGCCGTCGACGCGCAGATGCGTGCTGCCGCGCGCCTTCGCCCACTTCGCGAGATCCGTATACACGCCCTTGCGATTGACGACGAGCGGCGCGAGCAACCCGACGTGTTCGCCGCGATGGTCGCGCAGCAGTTGCGCGGCGATCGATTCGACGGATTGCGACGTGACCGGCGTACCGTCGTGGATGCAGTGTTGCAGCCCGAGCTTCACGTACAGCAGCCGCAGGAAATGCCACACCTCGGACGTGGTCGCGACCGTGCTCTTGCGCCCGCCGCGCGACAGCCGCTGCTCGATCGCGACGGTCGGCGGAATGCCGTACACGGCGTCGACCTCGGGGCGGCCGGCCGGCTGCACGATCGAGCGCGCATACGCGTTCAGCGATTCGAGGTAGCGACGCTGGCCCTCGTGGAACAGGATGTCGAACGCGAGCGTCGACTTGCCGGAACCCGACACGCCGGTGATCACGTTGAACTTGCCGTGCGGGATGTCGACGTCGAGCGCCTTCAGGTTGTGCTCGCGCGCATTGACGATGCGCACGACGTCCTCGCCTTCGATCGCCCGGCGCGCGCGCGCCGCGTTCAGCACGGCCTGCAACGGCTTGCCTTCGTCGGCATGCACCGCGCCGGTATGCACCGCGCCGACATCCATCGCGCGGTCGTACTGCAGCAGCGCCACGCCGGTATGCGATTCGGCGCAGGCCTTCACGTCGTCCGGCGTGCCCGCGCACAGCACGAGGCCGCCGCCGTCGCCGCCTTCCGGGCCGAGATCGATCAGCCAGTCGGCCGCGCGGATCACGTCGAGGTTGTGCTCGATCACGATCAGCGAATGGCCGGCCGCGAGCAGCTTGCCGAATGCCTGCATCAGTTTCGCGATGTCGTCGAAGTGCAGCCCGGTGGTCGGCTCGTCGAACATGAACAGTTTCGCGCGTGCGATGCGCGCCTCTTCCGTCGCGACCCGCCGCCCGCCCGCCGCCGCCGCCGACTCGGCGAGGAAGCCGGCGAGCTTCAGGCGCTGCGCCTCGCCGCCCGACAGCGTCGGCACCGGCTGGCCGAGCTTCACGTATTCGAGGCCGACGTCGACGATCGGCTGCAGCACGCGCAGCACCTCGGCATCGGTCGCGAAGAACGCGGCCGCTTCGCTGACGGTCAGGTCGAGCACGTCGGCGATGTTCAGCGCGCGGCCGTCGCGCTCGATTCGCACTTCGAGGATTTCGGCACGGTAGCGGCTGCCGTCGCAATCCGGGCAGCGCAGGTAGACGTCGCTCAGGAACTGCATCTCGATGTGCTCGAAACCCGAGCCGCCGCAGGTCGGGCAACGGCCGTCGCCCGAGTTGAAGCTGAACGTGCCCGCGCCGTAGCCGCGCTGCAACGCGAGCGGCGCCTTCGCGAACAGCTTGCGGATTTCGTCGAACGCGCCGACGTAGCTCGCCGGGTTCGAGCGCGTGGTCTTGCCGATCGGCGACTGGTCGACGAACACGACGTCGCCGACCTGGTCGGCGCCCGTCAGGCTGCGGTACGCACCCGGCGATTCGGTCGCCTTGCCGTGGTGCCGCGCCATCGCCGGATACAGCACGTCCTGCAGCAGCGTGGATTTGCCGGAGCCGGACACACCCGTCACGCACACGAGCCGCTGCAGCGGAATTTCGACCGTGACGTCGCGCAGGTTGTGCTCGGTCGCGCCTTCGAGCACGATGCGCGGCGTGTTCGCGTCGACCGCGCGGCGCGCCCAGTTCGACGCATGCGCGACCTGCTTGCGGCCACCGAGATACTCGCCCGTCAGCGTGTGCGCGGAACGGATGTCGGACGGCGTGCCGTCGTACACGATCGTGCCGCCGCGCTCGCCCGGGCCCGGCCCCATGTCGATCAATCGATCGGCCGCGAGCATCACCGACGGATCGTGCTCGACGACGACCAGCGTGTTGCCCGCGTCGCGCAACCGCTGCATCGCCTCGACGATCCGCGTGAGATCGCGCGGATGCAGCCCGATGCTCGGCTCGTCGAGCACGAACAGGGTTTTCGTGAGCGACGTGCCGAGCGCGGTGGTCAGATTGATCCGCTGCACCTCGCCGCCCGACAGCGTGCGGCTCTGCCGGTCGAGCGTCAGGTAGCCGAGCCCGACGTCGCACAGGTATTTCAGGCGCGTGCGCACTTCGGCGAGCAGCAGCTTCAATGCGTCGTCGAGCAGCGCGCTCGGCAGCACGATTTCGTCGAAGAAGCGCCGGATGCGCTCGATCGGCAGCAGCATCAGATCGTGCACCGTCAGGCCCGGCAGCGCTTCGAGCTGCGCGCGGCTCCATTCGACGCCGCGCGGCATGAAGCGGTCGGCCGGCGCGAGCACGGCGTCGGCATTCTCCTTCGAGCCGAGCCGCCATTGCAGCGATTCCGTCTTCAGGCGCGCGCCGCCGCATACGTCGCACGGCGTATAGCTGCGGTATTTCGACAGCAGCACGCGGATGTGCATCTTGTACGCTTTCGATTCGAGGTAGCCGAAGAAACGCTTCACGCCGTACCACTAGCTCTGCCACTTGCCGTTCCAGTCCGGCGAACCGTTGACGACCCAGTCGCGCTCGGCGTCCGTCAGCTCGGACCACGGCACGTCGCGCCGGATGCCGGCCTTCGCCGCGTAGCGCATGAGGTCGTCCTGGCACTCTTTCCACGCGGGCGTCTGCATCGGCTTGATCGCGCCGCCGCGCAGCGTCTTGCGCGCATCGGGAATCACGAGCCCGAGATCGACGCCGATCACGCGACCGAAGCCGCGGCAGGTTTCGCACGCGCCGTATGCCGAGTTGAACGAGAACAGCGCCGCTTGCGGCTCCGCGTAACGCAGGTCGCTATCGGGATCGTGGAGCCCGGTGGAGAAGCGCCACACCTGCGGCTCGGCCGTCGCGTTTTCCGCGTCCGCCGCCAGCACGTACACGTTCACGCGGCCGCCGCCGCGCTTCAGCGATGCCTCGATCGCCTCGACCACCCGCACCTTGTCGGCCTGCTGCACGCGGAAGCGGTCGGCCACCACGTCGAGCATCTTGCGCGGCCCGGTGGGCGACGCGACTTCGCGCTGCGCCTGCACGCGCGTGTAGCCGCTCGCCGACAGCCACTGCGCGATTTCCTCGTCGGACACCGCTTCCGGCAATTCGACCGGGAACGTGACGACCACGCGCGGATCGTCGGCCTGCGTGCGCGCGACGAGCTCCGCGTAGATCGTCTCCGGCGTGTCGTGCCGTACCTGCCGCGCGGTCTTGCGGTCGAACAGCTCGGCCGCGCGCGCGTACAGCAGCTTCAGGTGGTCGTTCAGCTCGGTCATCGTGCCGACGGTCGAACGCGAACTGCGGACCGGGTTGGTCTGGTCGATCGCGATCGCGGGCGGCACGCCGTCGACGCGCTCGACCTGCGGGCGATCCATCCGGTCGAGGAACTGCCGCGCGTAGGCACTGAAGGTTTCGACGTAGCGCCGCTGGCCTTCCGCGTACAGCGTGTCGAACACGAGACTCGACTTGCCGGAGCCGGACGGGCCGGTGACGACCGTCATTTCGCCGGTGCGCAGGTCGAGATCGAGATTCTTGAGGTTGTGCTGACGTGCTCCGCGAATGCGGATCAGATTGCTGGATGACAATTTGCCTGCCCGTCTGGATGAGTTAGCCGGAATTCACTGTGCCGCCGCGCCGCGGCGGATGTCGCACGGGCGATACCCGCGCCGGTCGAGTTCGACGGATACTATACTGTACATTCATACAGTTTTCCATTGACGGCTGCTGCCATCCGCACGACCGCCGCCTGGCCACGACATCGCGCGCGCCGATGGCACGAAATCGCGATTCCATTTATCGGCGCGCTCGCCGGGCAAGTAAAAAATTCCGTCGAAAAAGATGGGTTCCGTCTCTTTTTACTGGCCGAGTCATTCATACGACGAATTCACAAAATGTCACAATCTTGCTCATTACCGATGATTTATATTCCTTAACCGTTTGTTTCAATTGCATCAAAAAGCAAACGTTTGCCTGCTCGCGCGGCCATGTTTGCCGTTTCAGTCGAGCAGGCCGATCACGATACCCGGGGGCACGAATGCGCATATTGGTTGTGGAGGACGATCCCGTTCAGGCGGAGGAAGTGCAAAGCGCACTTTCCCCTTATTGCCACACGATCAAGGTCGTCGTCGATGGAGAGCAGGCGCTGCGCTACCTGCGGTCCGAATCCGTCGACGCCGTCGTGCTCGATTGGCACTTGCCCAGCCTGACCGGCATCGAAGTCCTGAACTGGATCCGGACACGTGCCGATGTCGAATACGGCGTGCTGTTCCTCACCAGCCGCGTCGAGGAACTCGATGTCGTCAGGGCGCTGGAGGCCGGCGCCGACGACTATCTGAGCAAGCCGTTCCGCGCCGAGGAGCTCGCCGCGCGGGTCAACGCGCTGTTGCGCCGCGTTGCGCGCAACGTGAAGCGCGACGAGCCGATCCGGGCGGGCGCGTACGTGCTGGACCCGGTGGAGCGCGCGGTCCGGCTTCGCGATACCAAGATCGAATTGACGACGAAGGAATTTCAACTCGTCGCGTGCCTGTTTCACAATCTCGGCAAGATCATGTCGCGCGAGTTGCTGGCGACCACGGCGTGGGGGCGGGAACTGGGAACGGAGTCGCGTTCGCTCGATACGCATATCTACCGGATTCGGCAGAAACTGAAACTCGGGATCGAGAACGGCTTGCGCCTTTCCGCCATCTATACGCTCGGTTATCGACTGGATCAGATCAAGCCCGCCGCAGAAGCTTCCACCGACGTTCGTCGCGACGTAGGCATGCTGATGGAAAGCCGCGCGTGAGTTTCGTTGCAGGTAGGTAGCCGTGTCTCGGGCAGGAGGCGGGGCTCCCGGCATGCGCCGGCGCTTCGTCACGCAACGAGACGGGCTTCCGCGGCACTGGCCATCTCGAATCTCGCGCGGGCGCCGCAACGGCATTGCCGATGCTGATCGTCGCATTCTGCACCGCGACGAACCGCATCCGCACGGCGCCTGATATGCGCCGGCCGACGCGCCGGATTCCCTTGCGCCGCACGCCGACGTAATGACCGCCCCGCGTTCGCTTTGAACTCCTATTCATTTCGGAACACCTGACCATCGGATCTCCGATGCCTCCCGGCGTTTTGACACCGACGCGTGCTGCAAGTCAGCCCGAACCGTCTACGTGCGCCCCATCCGATCCATCGCAATGATGGCAGCGTCGTCACACGTTAACAATCATTCAATGCGTGACAAATGTTTGCTTTTTGATTCGAATGTTCTCCCCTAATATCTAGCATCACAAGGATCATGCAATTAAATACGTTTATATCATTTTTAAAATGATCGATTCTCCGCACGGAAATCGGCATTCACCAATCTATAAAAGTCATCGCAAAGTACCCGACCAGAACTATTCTCGAAGACGAATTTACTCGTCCAAAAATCAAGATCGCATATTGAATTGGCAGTTGTTCCGACTATCCCATTTACAGTAACGGCGGCCTGCCGTCGAGCACGATTTTTTCATGCCGAGATACAGAAATGGAAAACCTCATGAAGCGATCGGTGATCACCGCGACCGCGCGGCGTTGTCACGCGATCGACTTACCCGCCCCGCCCCAATCCCATTCGAGACCCGACACACTGTCGTGGTCGCACCCGATCATTCCATTCCGATATTTCGACGGCCGTGCGCCGTCGAAGTCGCCGAGCGACGCTCCCGCTCAAGACCCGCTTGCAGCGCCATGGACGACACCTCGCATCGTCCTCCATGGACAGCGCAAGATCTCGATCAACCGCCCATGACGCAAATTTTATTGTCACAAGATATTTAGCACGACTACCAAATCGTATCCGACAAAGATTTATTCCTTCAGGGGTGATCAAGATGAATAGAGTGTACAAGGTCATATGGAGCAAGTCTCGCGGCACGTTCGTCGCAGCATCGGAGCTCGGCAAGGCGCGCGGCAAGGGCGACTCCGGCTCGGACGCCTCGTGCGACGACCGGCTGGCGGGATCACACTCGGCGATCGGACGGCAACGGACCATTCGAATCCTTCTCGGCTTGGCGATCCCGGTTTGCCTCGGTGCATCCTGGCAGATCGCACACGCCCAGTATTCCGCTGGCAACGGCAGTGCCACGGGGACCGGAGATGTCGCGATCTCAGGCGCCGGCGGCGTAGCCGCAACCGCAAGCGGT
Organism: Burkholderia sp. AU32262; assembly: GCF_020419985.1. Taxonomy (NCBI): domain Bacteria; kingdom Pseudomonadati; phylum Pseudomonadota; class Betaproteobacteria; order Burkholderiales; family Burkholderiaceae; genus Burkholderia; species Burkholderia sp. AU32262. Next base: position 16,831 of record NZ_JAIZRS010000040.1, on the reverse strand, counting down.
GGACTTGGAATTGCCATCGGCAGCCAAGCATCTACCTCCGGACTGAATGCAGTAGCGCTGGGCACGAATGCCCATTCGTCCGCCGCCGGCGCAATCTCGATGGGAGCAAATGCACTCGCTACCGGAGGGAATGCGCTCTCGATCGGCGTGAACGCGACTGCGTCCGGGCAAACCAGCACCGCTCTCGGTCCCGCAGCCCTTGCGTTGGGCATCACGTCAACTGCGGTCGGCCCCAATTCATTGGCAACCGCTGCAAACTCTGTTGCCTTGGGCGTCTTGGCGTCTGCAACCAACACCGCGGCGACGGCGATCGGCTCGAGCGCCGTCGCGAGCGACACCGGCGCCAGCGCTTTCGGGCAAGCCGCCACAGCCTCCAGTAGCAGTTCGACTGCCATCGGCGGCAACACGACAGCCAGCGGAATCGGTGCGAGCGCGATCGGCCATCAGGCACTCGCGACCGGCACCAACGCTTCCTCGTTCGGCGCCTCTGCCGCCGCGACCGCCGAGAACGCCAGTGCGCTCGGCGATTTCTCCACGGCATCCGGAATCGGCAGCACGGCGTTGGGTGCGGGTGCACGGTCGAGCGCAGACAACGCGCTGTCCGGTGGATTGAATGCAGCGGCGTCCGGCGTTTCATCGATTTCCCTCGGCAACGCGTCGGTTGCCTCCAACAATTCCGCGACGACGCTCGGCGCCGGCGGTACCGCATCGGGCGACCACTCGACCGCGCTGGCGACGCTCGCGACCGCGGCCGGCAGCTACTCGATCGCCGCGGGCTTCAAATCGATCACCACCAACACCGCCGACGCCGGCATCGCACTGGGTTCCGGCGCATCGGTCAGCGGCGCGTCCGGCGTCGCGATCGGCGTCAACAGCGGGGCGTCGGGTGTCAACGCGGTCGCGCTCGGCCCGGGCGGCACGGCGGGCGTCCCCGGTTCCGGCACGCAGGCGACGGGCGCGCAGGCCGTGTCCATCGGCTACAACGCGCTCGCCAGCAATACCTACGCGCAGGCATTCGGCAGCCAGGCGACGGCGAGCGGCACGAGCTCGATCGCCATCGGCAACACCGCCACGGCGTCCACCCTGTTCGGCATCGCCCTCGGCAACCTGGCGACCGCATCCGGCATTTCCGGCGTCGCGCTCGGCGCGGGTGCTACCGCAGGCGCCGACAACTCGGTGGCGCTTGGCGTGAATGCCGGGGTATCGGCATACGGCGGCGTCGCGATCGGCACCGGCTCGCAAGCGCTGGCCGGCTCGACGGTCGCATTCGGCGACACCAGCACGGTGGCCGCAGCCGCGGGCGCGGGTTCGATCGCCGCCGGTCACAACTCGCAGGTGACCGGCGGCACCGGTGCGATCGCACTCGGCGAAGGCCAAACCGCGAACGGCAACGGCGCGGTGGCGATCGGCGATCCGAACACGGCTACCGGCAACGGCGCCGTGGCCATGGGCGCCAACAACACTGCGAACGGCAATGGCGCGGTCGCGCTGGGCAATACGAACGTCGCGACCGGGCAGGGTTCCGTCGCGCTCGGCAACGCGTCGCAGGCCAATGTCGCGGGCGCGATCGCGATCGGCGATGCGGCCAACGTCCAGGCCGCTGCCACCGGTGGCGTCGCGCTCGGCTCGGGTGCGACTGCGAGCGTGGCCAACAGCGTCGCGCTCGGCGCGAATTCAGCGACGGTCGCCGCCACGCCGACTTCGAGCGCGGTCATTGGCGGCGTGACCTACAACTTCGCGGGCGCGGCACCGGCCGGCGTCGTGAGCGTCGGTGCGCCGGGCGCGGAGCGCCAGATCCAGAACGTTGCGGCCGGCCAGTTGAGCGGCGCCAGCACCGACGCGGTCAACGGGTCGCAGTTGTTCGCGACCAACCAGCAAGTAACGGCAAACACGACCGCGATATCGAACATCAACAACGGCGCGGGCATCAAGTACTTCCACGCGAATTCGACTGCACCCGATTCGTCGGCGACCGGCGCCGATGCCGTCGCGATCGGCGGCAACGCGCAAGCGACGGTCGCGAATTCTGTCGCGCTCGGTGCGAACGCGACCACCACCGCGGCCACCCCAACCTCGAGCGCGGTCATCGGCGGCGTGACCTACAACTTCGCGGGCGCAGCCCCCGCCGGCGTCGTGAGCGTCGGCGCACCGGGCGCGGAGCGCCAGATCCAGAACGTTGCGGCCGGCCAGTTGAGCGGCACCAGCACCGATGCGGTCAACGGTTCGCAATTGTTCGCGACCAACGAGCAGGTGACGGCCAACACGACGGCCATCTCGAACATCAACAATGGCGCCGGCATCAAATACTTCCACGCGAACTCGACGCTGGCCGACAGTCAGGCGACCGGGACGGACAGCATTGCCGTCGGCCCTCAGGCAGTCGCGAGCGCGGCCGGCAGCCTGGCCGCCGGCACCGGCGCGCAATCGAGCGCGGCGAGCGGCGTGGCGCTCGGTGCGCAGACGGCCGTTTCGATAGCCGGCGGCGTCGCGATCGGCTCGGGCGCCGTATCGGATCGCGCCATCGCGGCCGGCAGCGGCACGATTCCGGCCGGCAGCCACACCGTACCGTTCAATACGTCCGACGCGACCCTGCTGGGCGCCGTGTCGTTCGGCAGTGCATCGGGCAACACGTACCGGCAACTGATCAACGTCGCCGACGGGACCGACGCGCACGATGCGGTCACGGTCCGGCAGTTGACCGGGGCCCTGCAATCGTTCGCCGTCACGCCGACGATGTACTTCCATGCCAACTCGACCGCCGCCGATTCGCTCGCGGTAGGCGCCGAATCGATCGCGGTGGGGCCGACCACCGTCGTCAATGGAGACAACGGCGTCGGGATCGGCAACGGTGCGATCGTGCAGCAGACGGCGCCCGGCGGCGTGGCCATCGGTCAGGCCGCGAACTCGGGGCAGGCCGATGCCATCGCGCTGGGCAGCGGCGCGAATGCGACGGGGCCGCAATCGATCGCACAAGGCGCGAACGCCGTCGCCGGCACGTCGGGCGGCATCGCGATCGGCTCCGGCGCGAACAGCAGCGCAGCCGACGCCATCGCGTTGGGCTCGGGCGCCAGCGCGAGCTTCGCGAACAGCATCGCGCTCGGCGCCGGCTCGGTCACGACGGTCGGCGCGCAGTCGAACTACATTGCGTACGGCTTGAGCAGCCCGCAGTCGTCTGCCGGCGAAATCAACGTCGGCAACCGCAAGATCACCGGTCTCGCCGCCGGCTCGGCCGGCACCGACGCGGTCAACGTCAGCCAGCTCGAGGCCGTCAACCAGAACCTGACGACGCTGATCCAGAACATCAGCAGTACCAACGGTAACGGCGGCTTCCCGTCGACACCGGGCTCGTCGACGCCGCCCGCATCGACGGGCTCGAACTCGTCGGCAGGCGGCAACGGCGCGGTGGCGTCCGGCTCGAACAGCACGGCGGTCGGCAACGGCTCGACCGCATCGGGCACCGGCTCGACGACGATCGGCTCGGGCGCGACGTCGTCCGGCAACGGCTCCGTGGCGATCGGCTCGGGCAGCAACGACGGCGGGCGCAACAACGTCGTGTCGATCGGCACGGCGACTTCGACGCGGCAACTCACGAACGTCGCCGCCGGCACCGCGCCCACCGATGGCGTCAATGTCCAGCAACTGAATGCCGCGGTGGGCAACGCGAACGCGTACACCGACGCGAAGATCCAGTCGCTGCGACGCGACGCGGACGGCGGCACCGCCAGCGCGATGGCCGTCGCGGGCCTGCCGCAACCGTCCGGCCCGGGCAAGAGCATGGTGGCGATCGCCGGCAGCGTCTATCGCAGCCAGTCGGGGCAGGCGATCGGCATCTCGACGATCTCCGAGAACAATCACTGGATCTATAAGGCCGCCATCACGACCAACACGCGCAACGACTACGGCGCCGTGATCGGCGCGGGTTACCAGTGGTGACGGCGGAAAAACGGCTGTCCTGCAGCGACACGCGGCGGCCGCGCGCAACGATCGATCGTTGCCGCGGCGCCGGATACGCGGCTCCTTATACGATGAGAGACTGATCATGAAAATCCAATGGGCACTTGTGCTGTCCGTCAGTGTGCTTTCCGTTGCATCCCTGGCAGGCTGTGCGGCCGACGGGCCGCCCCGCTTCCCGGATCCGCAATCCGCCAGCCCGAAGGGCGGCACGTTCGTGAACGTGGCCAACCTGCGTAACGTCGGGCCCGGCCTGAACAAGGACCAGATGTTCGACCTGCTCGGTCCTCCTCACTTCAACGAGTGGTTCGTCGGCAGCCACGTGTGGAACTACCTGTTCGACTTCCGCCGCGGCAACGAAGTCGTTTCGTGCCAGTACCAGGTGCGCTACGACGAGCACATGAAGGTGAGCAATACGTACTGGCGCGACCCCGCATGCGCGGACTTCGTGCGCACGCAATCCGCCGCGCCGGCGGCCGCGGCAGAGTCGCCGGCCGCGCCGATCGAGCAATTCACGCTGCAAAGCGACGCGCTGTTCGCGTTCGGCCAATCGAGCCTCGAATCGATGCAGCCGGGCGGCAAGGCGCAGCTCGACGATGCGGTCGAGCGGATCAAGCGCCACAAGACGATCACGCGGATCGTCGTCGTCGGGCACACCGACCGGATCGGGGGGGGGGGGGGGGGGGGGGGGGGGGGGGGGGGGGGGGGGGGGGGGGGGGGGGGGGGGGGGGGGGGGGGGGGGGGGGGGGGGGGGGGGGGGGGGGGGGGGCACCCCGCCCGGATCCCCCCCCCCCCCCCCCCCCCGCGGTGAACGACCCGCTGTCGCGCGCGCGGGCGCAAACGGTCCGCCGCTATCTGATCGCGCATGGCCTGGACGGAAACGTCATCGAGGCGGACGGCGTGGGATCGCGCGAGCCCGTCGCGCATTGCCCGCCCGGCCAGAGCCGCGCCGTGATCGCGTGCCTGCAGCCCGATCGCCGGGTCTCGATCGCGGTCAGCGGCCGCGACTGACCGGCCGCGACGCCGGTGGCGTCATTCACGCTTCGCCCGCGTGGCGGGCGCCACATCGAACGACCGGCAAACCGGCATCGCGCCCCTGTGGGCGGTAACGCGCGCCTCGGGCTTGCCGGCATCGCCGGCGGCATCGCGTTTGCCGCCGTATCGGCGCCGGACCGGAACGACCGAGCGCCCGCGCTGCGCCCTACCCGTGCGGAAAGCGCGCGACGCGGCACGACGGCGCTTGATTCGAACGCCTGAGCGACCAGCTACCAGCAATCCGGATGACGACGATGAGAAGGGTCGGGGTGTATGTGGATGGCAGCAGCATCGACGCGAATGGCGGCCATCTGATGCGATACGACGTGCTGCGCGCGCTCGCCGGTCGGGCCGGCGCCACGATTCAGCGGCTGCACGCGTATCTGAGTTTCGACGCACGCCGCGCGGCACGCTCCGCCGATTACGACGCGCGGATCAAGGGCTATCAGGCGGCACTGCGCGACAAGGGATTCCGCGTCACGGTCAAGCCGCTCAGACACATCGCCGACGAGGATGGCACCGAAACCGTCAAATCGAATTCGGATCTGGGCATGGCCATCGACGCGCTGTCCGAATCGGACCGGCTCGACACCGTGCTCGTCGCCACCAGCGACGGCGATTTCGTCGAAGTCGTACGAGCGTTGCAGAAGAAGGGATGCCGGGTCGAAGTGCTCGGGTTCGACAACGTGCCGCTCGAATTACGCGATGCGGCCGACCAGTTCATCAGCGGCTATCTGGTGCCGGGCCTGCTGCCGGTTCGCGATGCGGCCTCCGGCTCGCCTGCCTGGGGCCAGGTCGGCTCACGCGTGCGCGGCGTGTGCAACCGGTTCGAGCCGGACGACGGATATGGCTTCATCGCGTTCTGGGCCGCGTTGCCCGATACGCCGCTGCTCGCGGCGGCCGAGACGAGCCCCGCCTACTTTCGCGGCAGCAGTTTGCAGGATCCGTCGATCGTCGCGCGGTTGCCGTCTCGAAGCACGATTCTCGAATTCGACCTCGCGATGCCCGCGAAACACACGGGCGCCCCTGAAGCGCGCCGGATTCAGGTCGTTTCCAGCGCCTAGCCATCAAGGCATCGCGGCGGCCCGATCAGCGCCCGAGCGCCGCGTCGTGATCGTGCTTCGACAGAAACATGAGGAAGGTCGTCCCTTCCCCCAGCTTCGAGCGGACCTGCAGCTTTCCGCCGAGCGAATCGACGACCGTCTTGACGAACGCCAGGCCCAAACCATGCCCGGACATCGACGCGCCGCCGTCCAGTTGCGTGAATTCGCGAAACAGCTTTTCCTGGTCGCGCTCGGATATGCCGGTTCCGTAATCGGTCACGGCGATCTTCACGTGCCGATCCGTGGCCGACAACTCCACGTCGACCGTGGAGGCTTCGCGACCGAACTTGATCGCGTTGCCGATCAGATTGACGAATGCCCGCCGCAGCAATTGCACATCGGCGATCGTACTGAGCCCGGGCTCCGCCGTCAGGTTGACGATCGTCGATTTCGCACTCGCCTGCGGCAGCAGATCGTCGACGGCATCGCCGAGCACCAGTGCGGGATCGACCGCGGCCAGCTTCGGCGGCAGATTCTCGGCCCTGGCAAGAAAGAGGAAATCGTCGGAGAGGGTCAGCGCGCGCGTCGCATACTGTGATACCAGTTCGGCGAAGCGCTGCGGCGTGTACCGCGACGGATCCCGCCGGATCTGCGAAACGAGCGCGAGAATCGACGCCTGCGGCGACCGCATGTCGTGCGACAGGAATCGCAGCGCCATGTCCCGCTGCCGCTCGGCCATCCGGACGGACGAGACGTCCGCGACATGAAAGACCAGCGCGCGCTCGCCATAGACGGACGGGCGGATCGGTGCGCACTTGATCAGCAGCGAACGACCGCACCGTGCATTGGCGATCTCGATTCCCTGGTCGAGCTGCGATTTCGTCTGTGCCGACAGCGCGTCGCCGTCAGGCCAGTGATCGAGCGACGTCAACGCCTGCGCGACGAATTCATTCGCCCGATGCGATGCGGTGATCTGAAACAGCACGTCCGAAACCGGCCGGCCCACCGGCGCCCGCCCGGCATCCGGATGCTCGTCGGGCTCCGCGCACCACGCGGCGATCCGCCGGTTCGCCAGCAGCACGACACCGTCGGCCGACGCAATCAGCGTCGCTTCCGGCAGACTGTCGACCCACGCGTCGATGAGCGCACGATAGCGACGTACTCGCGCATCCAGATTCGCAGTCCTGTCCAGTTGCCGCCGAACCGGGTCGACGTGTCGCACGACGCTCGCCGACTCCGCATGCAGCGACGGGTCGGTCGCCATGCGGTCGCCGAGGAGACCGATGAAGCGCAGCAACACTTCGGTACGCCGCCAGAACACCAGCACGCAGGCGAGCACGCACATCAGCATGCCGGTGGCGGGCGGCAGCGCCTCGCCGCCGACCATGAACACGGCATACGCGATCGCGGCAACCGCTCCTGCGACGGCGAACGATGCAACGAGGCCGGCACCAGGACCGAACCGGTAGAGCAACGCACAGATCACGCCCACGACGGCCTCGTTGAACAGCAGCGCCCACGCAAGACCGGCCTGTTGAAGCGGTGCCGCCACGGCCGGCGCAGCCGATGCAACGATTGCCGCGGCATCGTCTCCGATCGGCCGCACGCCGGCCGACGACACGCCGGGCCGGCCATGCCCGAGGTCGGCCGCCGCGCGAATCAGGACCGCGCGGCCGCTCAGCCGGTTCGACGGCACCGCGCCGTCCAGCACGTTGACGTACGAGTAGCGCTCGCAAGGTCCGTTCCAGTGAAACGCAGCGTCGCGCGCGCAGGCTTGATCGGCGTTGCCGGAATTGCCGAGGTTGCCGCTCCCGGCCTCCGTTCGTGCGCCGCCGCGACTTGCCGCCTCGCCACCGCGGTGCCCGGCACGTGCGCGCGCGACGGCCCGCAAGCCGGTCAGGTCGATACTGACGACTGCGACGCCGCTTCCGGCAAGCCGCTCCATCATCCGCTCACGGGTTTCGATGCTGAACGGCCAGTTGCCCAGACGCGCGGTCGTACGTTCGTCGACCACGATCATCGCCAGCGGCTTGACGGGCCCGCCGTGGGCCGACCGTGACACGAACCCGAACCACGCGCGGTCGACGCGTTGCAGCGCATGTGTCGTCGTGAGCACCGCACAGACCAGCACCAGCGCAAACGTCACGCGTATCCACTCCGTGGCGCAATACGAGGACACGCTCCCGGCCATCTGCCTGCCTTCATCACATGAACGGCGCCGCCCCAGCCCCAAAAATCTTCCGAACATGTCGATCAGATGATGCTCCATCGATATCGCATTGATCGGCATCTGACATACCTGCGTCAAACACCGCACCCCACTTCAAGCAGCATTGACCGGTGACGCAGCAGCCCGGTCACCCCCCTTCACGTGCCGATCGCCCGCCCTGTACATACGCGCTCGGACGTACCCGGCCAAACGACCTCCAAGCAGCGATCCGTAATTTAATATGCGTCAATTATACTTCAATTTTCACCGGAATTAACCATCCAATTTAATTACAATTAAATTAACACTTAATTTAAACTCCATTCTGATATTATTTCAGAATAAACCATCGCTCTCAGGCGACATCATCCCTCATACACAGCATGCGCGACGCCCGGCCCATCCCAAAAAACCGGTGCATTAAAATCCGAATCATCACACAAAAAGAAAATCAATTAAGCTTTCAATATGCAGTCCAGATATCACAATACGATTCCCATGAATCTCATTCTCAAAAATCGAGCCACAATATACAAAACAATAAACAAATTTACATTTGTTTATTTTCCATGAGTTGAAATTTTGCATTCCACTCAATAGAATCGATCGATCAGCAACATGCAGCCGATATTTAATCGGCGTACCCGGACATTCATGAATTTCCCCTTTGCATCAAACGATCCGCTCGACGATGCCGAACGCGGACTGCGTCAGGGCGAGTTCTTTTTCCTCCTGCAACCCAAGTTCGCGCTCCATGGAATCCGTCTGACCGGTTTCGAATGTCTGATGCGCTGGCGCCATCCGGCGCGCGGCATCCTGGAGCCCGCGTCGTTCATCAGCCTGATCGAGGATTCATCTCTGGCCACGCGCTTCACCGAACTGCTCACCCGAAGAGCGGCGCACATGCTGGCGCAGTGGAAGGCGGCCGGTTACGGCAAGCTGTCGCTCGCGATCAATCTGTCTCCGTCGGAGCTGGGGCACGCGGATTTTCCGGCGCAGCTTTCCGCACTGCTGACGTCGCTCGGGCTCGAGCCGGCTCGCGTCGAAATCGAGCTGACCGACGTCGTTCCGCCTGCCCGGCTCGACTGGCTGGTGGAGGCCATCCATGCGGCGCAGGCAATCGGCGTGCGCGTCGCATTGGACGACTTCGGCGCAGGCTTCAATTCGCTGACGCTGTTGCAACAGTTGCCGGTGGATATCGTCAAGTTCGATCGCTCGCTGATCCGCGATGTCCTGCAAAACAACGAATCCATGCGGGTCGTTGAGACCCTGGTGCACATCGCGCAAAGCCATGGCAAGCACATCGTGATGACGGGCATCGAAACCGCCGCGCAGTTCGAATGGGCCAGCACGCTGCCGGACGTCGACGGCCAGGGTTTCTATCTCGGCGAGCCGCTGCGCGAAGCGGCGGTCCAGACGTTCATCGCCGATTGCCATGCGCGGATCCTGTCGTAGCCCCGCGCGCGCCGTAGGCGAGTAGGCGCCATCCATGCTTCAGGCGCGAGGCCGCGTGCTTCATGCGTCGGGTCGGCATACCGGACGCCGCCGCATCCCAGGATTCATCCGGAATATCGGGTGCCATCTACGCTCCGATCGGGCTGTTGGTTCGCGCCGCCGTGTGCGACGTGCAGCCAGCATAGAACGGCGGCCCGAGCGCTCAAAGTGAACTTTTGTCACTTTCACGAGCATTTCCACAGGGCTCCCACATTCCGGGAAAATGCCGATCCGTCGGGCACCGACGTGCGCCGGTGCCTCGCCCGTGAATTACCAGCGAATCAACGCCGAGCCCCACGTGAAGCCCGAGCCCATCGCAGGCGTCAGGACGAGATCGTTCTCCTTGATGCGTCCGTCGGATACGGCTTCGCTGAGCGCGAGCGGAATCGACGCCGCCGACGTGTTGCCGTGTTTGCCGACGGTGAGCACGACCTTCTCCATCGGCAGATTCAACTTCGTGCCGACGGTTTGCACGATGCGCTGGTTTGCCTGATGCGGAACGATCCAGTCGACGTCGTCCCGGGTCAGCCCGTGCGCATCGAGCGCTTCCTGCGACGCGTCGGCGAGATTGACGACCGCATGCAGAAATACGTCGCGGCCCTCCAGATGCATCTTGCCGGCGCTTTGCGTCGACGATACCCCGCCGTCCGTGTGAATCTTGTCCCAGTACCGTCCATCCGAATGCAGATGCGTGGACAGCACACCGCGCGGCCTGTCGCCTTCGCGCCGTTCGCCGCGCAGCACCAGCGCGCCCGCGCCGTCGCCGAACAGCACGCAGCTATTGCGGTCCTGCCAGTCCACGATACGCGACATCGTTTCCGCGCCGATCACCAGCGCGGTGTGCGCCTGCCCGAGCCGGATCATGTTGTCGGCGACCGAGAGCGCGAACACGAAGCCCGAACAGACGGCCTGCACGTCGAACGCGGCGCCGCGCGGCATGCCGATCGCTTCCTGAACGCGGACGGCCGTCGCGGGCATCGTGCGATCGGGCGTGCAGGTCGCGAGTACGATGAGATCGACGTCGGCCGCGGCGATCCCTGCGTGACTCAGCGCGGCCCGGGCCGCGCCGATCGCGAGATCGGACGTGTTCTCGCCGGGCGCCGCGATCCTGCGCTCCTTGATGCCGGTGCGCTGCGTGATCCACTCGTCCGTGGTGTCGACCTTCAGTGCGATGTCATGATTCGTCATGCGGTGCTCGGGCAACGCGGAACCGCAGCCGACGACGCGCGACATCCAGTGGTCCACGCGATTGATTTCCACCATCTTCGGTACTCCGATCAAAGTCGATGACGCGCCGGCCGCCCGATGTCTCGAACCGGCGCCCTGGCGTTACCAGCTTCCGACGCCCGCGTCCTGGCCCGGCTCCGCGGCGGCGCTCGTGCCCTGCGGTTGCAGCGAGACGAGATGCTCGGCCAGCGCATTGAAGGTCGGATAGTCGTAAAGGACCGTATCGTCGATCTTGATGTTGAGCCGCTCTTCGAGGAAGAACGCGAGTTCGACGGAATGCATCGAGTCGAAGCCGGCGTCGGCGAAGGTCTGTTCGAGATCGGTCGGCACCTTCAGGTTGTTCGCTTCGGTCCACTCCTGGATCCACGCAAGAATGGTTTCCGCGGTGACCGTCGGCCCGTTGACGGCTGCAGCTTGAAGTTGATCGTTCATGGCATCGATTCCTTGAAGTCGGATTGAGGACGGTGAAGGCGCGGCGGCGACGCCGCGCCCGGGAAACGGAAAGGCAGCGCCTATGCGGGTGTCGCGCGCATCAGCGGTTCCGGATCGGCGTGCGGCGCATCGGCAGCGCGTCCGCCGAGAAAGTGCGCGAGACGCCGCACGGAAGGTGCACGCACGATGGAGTTGTGGTCGTCGTCGAACACGTCGACCGTGATGCCGCCGCGCCCGAAACGGCGCAGTTGCTGCTCCGCCAGCACGCTCGAGATCCCGCGCTTGTCGCGCGCGGCGAGCGCGTATCTGATGTGCGTTTGCACCTGCCGCGGCTGGTGACAGGCGAGCGCCACCGCGCTGGCGGCATGCAGCCGCGCGATGTGGTCGAACATCTCAGGCTGGGCGCGGCGGCGCACGTCGGCGAGATAGAAGTCCTGATCGAGCATCGCATCGAAACGCGGGTCGGCCAGCCATCGCTCGACTGCCTGCATACCGTCATCCGGCGCGAGATCAGCGGCCAGTGCGCGCAACCGCGTGGCGAATTCGCCGTCGTGGAGCGGGCTGTCGACGATCATCAACGGCGGCGCGCTCCCGCCCTCCGACTCCCACTGCACGGCCATTTCGTGCGCGACGATCCCGCCGAACGACCAGCCGCCGAGCAGGTCGGGCTGCCTGCCGTGCGTCGCGAGCAGCGCCGCGCGGTAGCGCGACGCCAGTTGCACGATCGAAAGATACGCGGGCGCGTGGCCCTGATCCGCGTACGGATGACGGATCGCGACGACCGTCGGGTCGCCCGGCCATGCCGCGGCCAGTTCCTGATAACACAGCACGTTTCCGCCGACCGGATGCACGAGCGCAACGAGCGGCCCGGCCCCGTCGCGCAGCGTCACGATCAGGCCGACGTCGCCGCCCGTTTCGGCCGGTTGCCGGGGATCGGCCGCCACGACTTCGCGAACGGACGCGTCACCGTTCGTCGCGCCGAACCACGCGGCCAGCGTCTGGAGCGACGCGCCGCGCGCCAGCATGGCGATCGGCGGCATCTTGCCGAGCCGCTGATGCAGCCGCGCCCGCAGCTCCGTCAACGCCAGCGAGTCGAGCCCCTGGCCGACGAGCGACAGCCCATCGTCGAGCACGACGGTATCCGGCGCGACCGCTGCCGCGATCGTGCGCAACGTCGCGAGCATCTGCGCCGCGCCCGCCGGTGCCACGTCGGCGCGATCCACCTCGATCGAGCGCGGCGGCCGGGCTTCCGCATTCGATGCGCCATCGCTTCGTTGGCGCACCGCACCACGCGCCGCTTCGGCGAGATCGGGAAACGGCAGCTCGAAACGCTCGGTGTCGAACGCGTAGCCCGGCGCTTCGGCCGGCCGCGGCGCATTGCCGTACAGCTTGTGCCACGCGACCTTCTGCCCTTCGCCGTAAAGGCGTGCGCAGCCGTGGGCGAAGCCGGTCGATTCGGTTTCCTCATCGCCTTCCGGGCCGTCGGCGAGCGACGCGATCGCGCACGTCCAGTCGCCGCCGGCGGCGGCGCGCGCGAGCTTGGCGAGCGCCGCGCCGGGCCCCACTTCGACGAAGAGCGTCTTGCCGTCCGACGCCGCCAGCAACGCGTCATGAAAACGCACCGGCTGCTCGACGAGATCGAGCCAGTGCTCGACGCCGGCGATCGCATCGGTCGCGACGGCGCCCGTGAGGGTGGAGACGATCGGAATCGACGGCGGCGCGAACGTCAGCGGTTCGAGCGCGCGCCGGAACGCGTCGCGCATCGAACGCAACATCGGCGAATGGCCCGGCGTGCCGTAGGTCTTGAGCAGCGACACACGCTTGCCCGCCGCGACCATCGCGTCGTGCACGCGCGCCACCGCTTCCGGCGTGCCGCTGACGACGGTCTGCCCCGGCCCGTTGATGCCGGCGACGAACAGATCCTCGCCGAACGCGAACCGCGCGGCGAGTTCGTCGGCCGCGGCGGCCACCGCGAGCATCGCGCCGGCCGGCGTCGCGGTATCGAACAGTCGGCCGCGCGCCTCCACCGCCTTGAGACCGTCGCCGAGCGACATCACGCCGCCGATCACGGCGGCCACGTGCTCGCCGAGCGAATGCCCGATCAGCAGATCCGGCTGCACGCCGAGCTCCATCCAGGTACGTGAAAGTGCGTAGCACACGACGAAGTGAGCCAGTTGCCCCGGATGATGGCGCACCGCTTGCGCGCCACGGCCGACGATCGCATCGAGCACGTCGCGCGCCGTTTCGCTACCCAGCAGGCGCAGACACGCGTCCGCGTGTTTGCGGAACAGCCCGTTGCCGTGGTAGAGGTTTCCGCCGACGCCCGGCTGCCACGCCCCTTGCCCTGGCACGAGAAACGCGACGCGGGGCTTGCGCGGCGGCTCGCCCGCATGCCAGTTGCCGGACGGATTGTCCGCGAGAAACGCGTCGAGCGCGTCGATGAAATCCGCTTTCGTCGTGCCGACCAGCGCGACGCGATGATCGAAATGATCGCGTCGCACGTTCGACGTATGACACGCATCGCGCAGCGGCACGGACGTGCCCGCGAGCCAGGCCCGCCATGCCGACGCGACACGCCGCCGTGCGTCCGGCGAGCGCCCGGACAGCGTCAATACGCGTTCGCGGTCGATCGGCGCACCGGTGTCCGGCACGGGCGCCGGCGCGGACAGAATCAGGTGGACGTTGGTCCCGGTGATGCCGAAACCGCTCACGCCGACCAGCGTCTCGCCTTCGTCGAGCGGCGTACCCTCGCGTGGAATGGCGAGTTGCGCGCCTTCCCAGTGAAAGCGCGGGTTCGGCGTCTCGAAGTTCACCTGCGCGGGTACGTGGCGGTGCCGCAGGATCAGCATCGCCTTGGTGAAGCCGGCCATGCCTGCGGCGCCCTCCAGATGCCCGAGCTGGGACTTCACGGAGCCGACGAGGATCGGCTTGTCGCGTGCGACGGCGCGCGTATAGACGTTACGCAACGCGGAAAGCTCGATCGGATCGCCGAGCGCCGTGCCCGTGCCATGCGCTTCCACATAGGCGACTGCTTCCGGCCGAACGCCGGCGCGCATCATTGCCCGGCGAATGACGGCTTCCTGCGCCGCGCCGTTGGGCGCGGTGAGACCGTTGCTCGCGCCGTCGCTGTTGACGGCCGACCCGATCAGCACCGCATCGATGCGATCGCCGTGCGCAAGCGCGTCGTCGTGCCGCTTCATCACGATCACGCCGCCGCCTTCGCCGCGAATATAGCCGTCGGCGCTCGCGTCGAAGGGACGGCATTGCCCGGAGGCGGACATCGCCTGGAGCCGCGCGATGCCGATCGTTTCCTCCGGCCCGAGGATCAGGTTCACGCCGCCGGCGATCGCGACGTCGCACTCGCCGGCCTGCAGGCTCTGCGCGGCAAGATGGATCGCGACCAGCGACGACGAACAGGTCGTATCGACGAAGATCGCGGGCCCGCTCAAACCCAGTATGTGCGCGACGCGCCCGGGGGCCATCGCGCGCAGGTTGCCGAGCTTCGAATAGGTGGTGATGCGCGACGGATCGCCGGACCAGACGGTGCGCCGGCCATAGTCCGCCTCGCCGATCGTCATGAAGACCCCGACGTTCCTGCCGCGCAGCCGGCCCGGCGCGATGCCCGCGTTCTCGAGCGCCGCCCATGCGAGTTCGAGCATCCAGCGCTGCTGCGGATCCATCTCCATCGCCTCGGCCGCCGAGGTCCGGAACAGCTTGCGGTCGAAGCGGAACGGATCGTCGACATAGCCGGCCACGCGCGAATACGTGGTGCCGGGCTCGTCGGTATCCGGCGAGTAGTACGCGTCGATATCGAAGCGTTCGCGCGGCGTTTCGCGGATCGCCGTGCGCCCGGAATTCAGCAGCGTCCAATAGCTCGACGCACAGGACGCGCCGCCGGGGAACCGGCACGACATGCCGATGATGGCGACGCGCTGCGCTTGCGTGTTTGACTGGTTCATACCGTCCTCGCGGCGGAAAGCGTTCATCCGGCCTAGTGGCGGCTCGCCGCGGCGAGATCGTCGCTGCTGCTCGCCTGGACGAGCACGGCCATGTTGCCGGGCAGGTGCCGGTTCTCGCGGATCTTCGCGTGCGCGTCCGGCAGGCGGCTCCACGGAAACACTTCCGACAGGCACGGGTCGATCTTGCCGCTCATCACGAGCCGGTTCGCCTGCGACGCTTCCTTGAGGTTGGCGAAGTGGCTGCCCTGAATGCGTTTCTGGCGCATCCACACGTAGCGCGCATCGCAGGTCAGGTCGTAGCCGCTCGTCGCCGCACAGAACACGACCATGCCGCCGCGCTTCACGACGTAGCAGGACGGGGCGAACGTATTGCGGCCCGGGTGCTCGAACACCATGTCGACGTCGCGCTTTTCGCCGAGCGCACCCCAGATCGCCTTTCCGAAGCGCTTGACTTCATCGACGTAGGCCGCGTACTCGACCTTCGCATCGACGGGCGGCGGCGCGCCCCAGCACGAGAAATCCGAACGGTTGATCACGCCCACCGCGCCGAGCCGTTTGACGAATTCGGCCTTCGACGCGTCGGAGACTACGGCGACGGGGCGCGCGCCCGCGAGCGCCGCGAGCTGGATCGCCATCGTTCCGAGCCCGCCCGCCGCGCCCCACACGAGCACCGATTGCCCGGCGGAAAGCACGTGTGGCTTGTGGCCGAACAGCATCCGGTATGCGGTCGCGAGCGTGAGCGTATAGCAGGCGCTGGCGGCCCACGTGAGGTGCTTCGGGCGCGGCATCAGCTGCGTCGACTGCACGCGCGCGAACTGCGCGAACGAGCCATGCGACGTTTCATAACCCCAGATCCGCTGCGACGGGGACAGCATCGGATCGCCGCCGTTGCATTCCTCGTCGTCGCCATCGACCTGGGAGCAGTGTGCGACCACCTCGTCGCCGACCTTCCATTTCTTCACGTTCGAGCCGACGGCCCATACGATGCCGGCCGCATCCGAGCCCGTGATGTGATACGGATCGTCATGCAGGTCCAGCACCGAGAACGGCTGGCCGAGCGCCGCCCACACGCCGTTGTAGTTGACGCCGGCCGCCATCACGAGAATCAGCACGTCGTCCGGGCCGAGCGACGGCACGTCGACGATTTCGTTCGTGAACGCGTGCTGCGGCTCCCCGTGGTTCTCGCGACGAATCGTCCACGCGTGCATTTTCCTCGGCACGACGCCCAGCGGGATCGCGCTGCCGATGTCGAACAGTTCCGGCGGGTTCCTTCTCGTTTCGACAGCGAAATCGATCGTTTTGGTATCCATAACAATACTCGTGAAAGAGTTGATCCGGGAAAAGTTGCACTCGTGCTAGTGTCCTGTTCCGTTGTTAACTGGTCTATCTTCGCGTAGCATGTTGACGTCAACGGAACGGGAGACGTCAGCATGGCGATGGGACGACCGAAGGCGGAACTGGTGCTGAGCGAAGACGAGCGT